>NZ_KB890025.1:0-300000 GCF_000372965.1 Hoeflea sp. 108
CCTCGACCAGCTCGACCAGGCGGTTGCCGCCGTGCGTCTGGGCGTCCAGGATCTGGCCAATTCGCAAGCCGCCGTCGAAGCCGCGGGCAATGTCGCCCATGCCGCTTCGGGCGGGGCGATCGACCCGTTCGTGTTCCGCTTCGCCATCTTCGTTCTGGCGATCTTCGTCGGCTACTACGTCGTGTGGTCGGTGACCCCGGCACTGCACACGCCTTTGATGGCCGTCACCAACGCCATCTCGTCGGTCATCGTGGTCGGCGCGCTGCTTGCCGTCGGCATCGCCGCTTCCGGCCTTGCCACCGGCTTCGGCTTCGTCGCCTTGGTGCTGGCCTCGGTCAACATCTTCGGCGGCTTCCTCGTCACCCAGCGCATGCTGGCCATGTACAAGAAGAAGGACAAGTGACGTGAACGTGAACCTCGCTTCCTTCCTCTACCTGGTCTCCGGCATCCTGTTCATCCTGGCGCTGCGCGGCCTGTCGCATCCGACCACCAGCCGCAAGGGCAACACCTACGGCATGATCGGCATGGCCATCGCCATCGCCACCACGCTGGCGCTGGCCAAGCCGTCGGCGACCGGCCTCGGCCTGATCGTGCTTGGCCTGGTCATCGGCGGCGGCGTCGGTGCGCTGACCGCACGCCGCATCGCCATGACCTCGATGCCGCAGCTGGTCGCTGCCTTCCACAGCCTCGTCGGTCTGGCCGCCGTGATGGTCGCGGCTGCCGCGATCTATGCGCCCGAAAGCTTCGGCATCGGCTCGGTCGGCGCCATCCATGGCCAGGCCCTGGTCGAGATGAGCCTCGGTGTCGCCATCGGCGCCATCACCTTTACCGGCTCGGTCATCGCCTTCCTCAAGCTCGACGGCCGCATGTCGGGCAAGCCGATCATGCTGCCGGCCCGCCATCTGATCAACGCCGCACTCGGCATCGGCCTGGTCGTGCTGATCGTGCTTCTGGTCACCACCCAGTCGACGACCATCTTCTGGCTGATCGTCGCCCTGTCGCTGGCGCTCGGCGTGCTGTTGATCATCCCGATCGGCGGCGCCGACATGCCGGTGGTCGTCTCGATGCTCAACTCCTATTCGGGTTGGGCGGCAGCAGCACTTGGCTTCACGCTCGGCAACCTGGCGCTGATCATCACCGGCGCGCTGGTCGGCTCCTCGGGTGCGATCCTCAGCTACATCATGTGCAAGGGCATGAACCGCTCGTTCATCTCCGTCATTCTCGGCGGCTTCGGCGGCGAGACGGCGGCTGCAACCGACGACGGCATCCAGCGCACGGTCAAGACGGGCGCTGCCGACGATGCGGCCTATCTGATGATGAACGCCCAGAAGGTCATCATCGTGCCGGGCTACGGCATGGCGGTGGCCCAGGCCCAGCATGCGCTGCGCGAGATGGCCGACAAGCTCAAGGCCAATGGCGTTGAGGTCAAATACGCCATCCACCCGGTGGCAGGCCGCATGCCCGGGCACATGAACGTGCTGCTGGCCGAAGCCAACGTGCCTTACGACGAGGTCTTCGAACTCGAAGACATCAACTCGGAGTTCGCCCAGGCTGACGTCGCTTATGTCATCGGCGCCAACGACGTCACCAACCCCTCGGCGCGCGACGACAAGAGCTCGCCGATCTACGGCATGCCGATCCTCGACGTCGACAAGGCCCGCACCTGCCTGTTCGTCAAGCGCAGCCTAGGCTCGGGTTATGCCGGCATCGACAACACGCTGTTCTACAAGGACGGCACCATGATGCTGCTCGGCGACGCCAAGAAGATGACCGAAGAGATCGTCAAGGCCATGGACCACTGAGCCAAAAGCTCAGCCAGCCCATCGACATCACCGACAACGAAAAGCCCGGCAAAACGCCGGGCTTTTTGCTTTTGCGATCGTGCTGCAGGGCGCGTCGTGTCGCGCCATACCTCTCACCCGCCAACCGGCACTTGCCGCCGGGCGATCGATCTGCGATCCCGGTACCGGGCAAAGAACTGGATCCACGTGGAGTTGGCATTGCGCAGTGTGGGCTTGATCGTTTCGGCCATCGTCCTTGTCGTCGCCATCGTGCTTTCGACCGCCTGGGCGGCGCTGGCGCTTTGGTATCGGCTGCCTGCGCCTGACCTTGCCAAGGCGCTCGTTGCCTGCCTTTTCGTCCTGCTCGGCCTTGCGGCAGCCATCGGGCTTTTCACCGTTTGGCGCGTCCACGCGCTGGCGCTGTTCGTCATCGGTTTCGCCGCGGTGCTGGTGTGGTGGAACACCATCGTCCCGTCCAACCATGCCGAATTCGCACCCGACGTGGCCCGCCAGGTCACCGGCGCGCGCGACGGCGACGTGCTGACCCTGACCAACGTCCGCGACTTTGACTGGCGCAGCAACACCGACTTTACCGAACGCTGGACGACCCGCAGCTACGACCTGAGTAAGCTCAAGACGCTTGACCTGTTCATGTCCTACTGGGCCGGCCCCGAGATGGCGCATGTCATCATGAGCTTCGGTTTCGAGGGTGGCGAGCAGCTCGCCTGGTCGGTCGAGGTGCGCCGGCAGAATGGCGGCCAGTTCTCGCCGATCGCCGACCTGTTCAAGGCCAACCCGCTGGTCATCGTCGCCGCAGACGAACGCGACGTCGTCGGTGTCCGTTCGAATGTCCGTGGCGAGGATGTCCAGCTCTACCGGCTGAACGTCAAGCCAAGCGACGCCCGGGCGCTGCTGCTCGGCTATGTCGCCGATGCCAACGCATTGGCCGAGACGCCGCGCTTCTACAATTCGATCACCACAAACTGCACCACCGTAATCTTCAAGATGATGCGCGCCGTCGGCGACGTCAGTCCTTTCGACTGGCGGCTGATCGTCAACGGCTACCTGCCGGAATATGCCTATGCACGTGGTGCGCTCGACGGCAGCCTGTCGATGCAGGAGCTGCGCAGCCGCTCCCATATCGCCCAGCGGGCGCTGGCGGTCGGCCTGACCGATGATTTTTCGCGAGACATCCGTGAAAGGGTGCCGCAGCCTTAGCCTGCTTCTGGGTGAAGGCCATCAAATGAGATCATGTGCAGGTAGGAGCCAAGGCCTTCCTGTCGCCGCATTTGCCCCCATGACCTTTCGCCATCTCACTCGAACTGCAGATTCTCCTTGAGCAGGACCTCGATGCGGATGCGTTCCTGGGAGGCAAGGGGTTCGCGGTGGTCGGAGCGGGCGCGCAGGATACGCAGCGCGCTGCGGACGGCATGGCCCGGGTCCTGGGCGATGACGGCGTCGATGCGCTCGTCCATCAGCGCCTGCTCGCTGAACGGAGTGCGCTCGTGGGCGACGACGGTAAGCGCCCGGGCGCCTTGTGTGTTCCACACGGCTGTCAGCGGCACGCGGGCCTCGGAACTCAGCACATAGACGGCGACGGTATCCGGGTTGTGTTCCAGAGTGCGACGGATGATCAGGTCGGCACGCTTTTCGTCAGCATAGGTTTCCAGCGACGGCAGGGTCTCGAGATGCGGGAACTGGGCGTTGATGATGCTGTCGAAACCGAGGCGGCGCTGGATGCTGTCGAGCGCCATCATGGTCTCGGCGACGACCATGATCTTGCCCGGCCGTTCGCAGAGGAAGCGGCCGGCGATCTTGCCGGCGGTGGCGCCCGCGGCAAAGTTGTCGACGCCGACATAGTCGGCGCTCTCAAGCCGCTCCTGGCCCGACAGGAACTGCACCACCCGAACGCCGCGCTCGACCAGCCTGAGCATCGCGTCACGCACTTGTGGTGACTCGGGCGCCATGACGGCGACGCCATCGACAATGTCGTGGTCTATGGCCGTCAAGTATTTCGCGACATGGTGCGGGTCGCTCATGGCGATCTGCACGGCCTCGACATCGGTCGAGTCGGCGCGCAGTGCCTCCTTGGCCTCGGTGACCCGGGCGATGAGCTCGGCAAGATACTGGTCACCCGAGGTCGGCAGGACGAAGCGGAAGCGGTAGGTCTTGTTGCGGGCCAGCGCTACGGCGGCGGGATTGCGCATGAAGCCGATGCGCTCGATGGCCTCGGCCACGCTCCTTGCTGCCTTCGGGCTGACATTCGGCCGTTCGTTGAGGACGCGGTCGACGGTCGCGAGGCTGACGCCCGCGGCTTCTGCCAGGTCTTTTGTGGTTGGCCGCACGCTTTTGATCTCATTTCCAGCTTCGAACCGGATTTCTCCAACAAAAGCAGATGAAAAGCAAGTTTTGAGGTGCGTACCTCAAAAATCGCTTGCGTTGAGGTGCGCACCTCAATTATGACTCTCATCGTGGTCGCCAGGAGGATTGAGCGGGCCACACAGGCGGCGCGGAGGAGACTGGCCCGCCGGGAAGATCATTCCGCGTCAGGTGCCCGTAAAGGGCGTTTTCAGCCTTCCGATGGAGGTCGGAAGAATGGGAGGGAGGTCCCAGCCATGACATTTCGCCATGTTAGATCATTGGCCGCGTTCGGCGCCGTTTTGGCTGCCGGCGTGGCAGGTACAAGCCAAGCCAGCGCAAAGGACCTGACGCTCTGCTGGGCAGCCTGGGATCCGGCCAACGCGTTGGTTGAGCTTAGCAAGGATTTCGAGGCCAAGAGCGGCGTCAAGATGAAGTTCGAGTTCGTGCCGTGGCCGAACTTCGCCGACCGCATGCTCAACGAGCTGAATTCGGGTGGAAAGCTGTGCGACCTGATGATCGGCGACAGCCAGTGGATCGGTGGCGCGGCGGAGAACGGCCAGTATGTGAAGCTCAATGATTTCTTCGACAAGGAAGGAATCAAGATGGACGACTTCATCCCGGCGACGGTGGTCGGTTATGCAGAATGGCCAAAGAATTCGCCCAATTACTGGGCGCTGCCGGCCTTCGGCGACGTCGTCGGCTGGAGCTATCGCAAGGACTGGTTCGCGCGGCCCGAGCTGCAGGCCGAGTTCAAGCAGAAATACGGCCGCGACCTCGCGGTGCCGAAAACCTTCGCCGAGCTCAAGGACATCGCCGAGTTTTTCCAGAAGCGCGAGATCGACGGCAAGACGGTCTATGGTGCGGCGATCTACACCGAGCGCGGCTCCGAAGGCATCACCATGGGCGCGATGGACGTGCTCTACAGCTTCGGTTTCCAGTACGAGAACCCCGACAAGCCTTACGAGCTCGACGGTTTCGTCAATTCGGCCAAGGCCGTGCAGGGGCTGGAATTCTACAAGCAGCTCTATGACTGCTGCACGCCTCCCGGCCATTCCGACGCCTACATGTCCGAGGACATCGACGCCTACAAGTCGGGCCAAGTCGCGCTGCACATGAATTTTGCCTTCACCTGGCCGGGCATCAATGCCGACGCCAATGTCGGCGGCGACAAGTCGGGCTATTTCCCCAACCCGGCGGGTCCGGACGGGGTGGCGTTTGCCCAACTCGGAGGGCAGGGTATCTCAGTGGTCTCTGCGTCGGAGAAGAAGGACGACGCGCTCGCCTACATCAAGTGGTTCGCCCAGCCCGAGATCCAGCAGAAATGGTGGCAGATGGGCGGCTATTCGGCCCTGCGCAAGGTCGTCGAGGATCCGGGCTTCGCCACCAGCCAGCCCTATGCCCAGACCTTCCTCGACTCCATGGCGATCGTGAAGGATTTCTGGGCCGAGCCTGCCTATGCCTCGCTGCTGCAGGCAACGCAGAAACGCTTCCATGATTATGTCGTTGCCGGCCAGGGTTCCGCCCAGGATGCGCTCGACGGTCTCGCCAAGGATTGGACGCAGATCTTCGACGACGAAGGCAAGTACTGATCGCTGCAAAGCCCTGTCCCGCATCCTCCCAGCGGGCCATGCTACGGTGCGGAGCCGGCGCTTGCCGGCTCCGTCGCCGCACAGTTGATAATCAGGGGACTATCAATGCTGCATTCACCGGTGGATCGCGTCGCCGAAGCGACGCCGCACGCCATTGCCAAGCGTTTTCGGGGCCTGTCTGACCGTTCGCTCGCCTGGCTCTTCGTCGCTCCCTCAATCGTGCTCCTGCTCGCGGTCAACATCTTTCCGCTGATCTGGACGATCCGGCTGAGCTTCACCAACTTCCGCGTCAACCGCCCCAATGCCGAGGTCGAGTTCGTCGGCCTGAAGAACTACATCAGCATCCTGTCCGACAAGGACATCTGGCTGACCATGCAGGCGACGGCGCATTTCCTGATCTGGACCATCGTGCTCCAGGTCCTGATCGGCTTTTCGCTCGCCTATCTGATCAACAAGAAGTTCCGCGGCAACGATCTCTGGACGACGATCATCGTGCTGCCGATGATGCTGAGCCCGGCGGTGGTCGGCAATTTCTGGACCTTTCTCTACCAGCCGCAGATCGGCCTGTTCAATTATGCCATAGGCTTCCTGACGGGCGCCGATCCCTCCAGCTTCTCGATGATCGGCGATGTGGCGCTGGCGCCCTGGGCGATCGTCATCGTCGACACCTGGATGTGGACGCCCTTCGTCATGCTGATCTGCCTGGCCGGGCTGCGCTCCATTCCCGACAGCATCTATGAAGCCGCCGAATGCGATCGCGCCAGCAAATGGCGGCAGTTCTGGACCATCACCATCCCGCTGGTGCTGCCGTTCCTGATGCTCGCCGTGCTGTTCCGCGGCATCGAGAACTTCAAGATGTTCGACCTCGTCGTCCAACTCACCGGCGGCGGCCCGGGTTCGATCACCGAGCTCACCTCGATCAACCTCAAGCGCGAAGCCTTCGAGAAGTGGCGCACCGGCTATGCCTCGGCCTACGCCGTCATCCTGTTCGTGACCGTCTTCGGCCTGGCCTCGATCTATGTCAAAGCCCTGAACAAGGTGAAACAGCGATGAGCAGCTATTCCATCACCGAGCCGTCGCGCCGGCAGAAGTGGTTCGCCGGAGTGCTTGTCGTCCTCTATGCGCTGATCACGATCCTGCCGCTGGTCTGGATCATCGGCACCAGCTTCAAGTCGCCGTCGGATGCCATCGCCTACCCGCCAAAAACCTTGTTCACGCCGACGGTCGAAGGCTACGTCAACGTCTTCACCACCCGCACCCGGCTGACCGAAGAACAGTTGCAGGCGGTCGGCGAGCCCCAGACCTGGTACGACAAGCTGGTGCGCAAGGACGGGCTCGTCATCTCGGGGCCGTCGCGCTTTGCCGAACGCTTCACCAATTCGGTCATCATCGGTTTCGGCTCGACGGTGCTCTGCATCGTGCTGGGAACTGCGGCGGCCTATGCCTTCTCGCGCTTCAAGGTACCGCTGAAGGATGATCTTTTGTTCTTCATCCTGTCGACACGGATGATGCCGCCGATCGCGGTCGCCATCCCGATCTTCCTGATGTTCCGCTCGCTCGGGCTCAGCGACACCCATGCCGGCATGATCTTGCTCTACACGGCGGTGAACCTGTCGCTGTCGGTGTGGCTGCTCAAGGGCTTCATCGACGAGATCCCGATCGAATACGAGGAGGCGGCGCTGATCGACGGCTACACGCGCTTCCAGGCCTTCTACAAGGTCGTGCTGCCGCAGGCGGCGACGGGCATCGCCTCGACCGCAATCTTCTGCCTGATCTTTGCCTGGAACGAGTATGCCTTTGCCGTGCTGCTGACCTCCGGCAACGCCCAGACCGCGCCGCCCTTCATTCCGACCATCATCGGCGTCAGCGGCCAGGACTGGCCGGCGGTCGCCGCGGGCGCAACGCTGTTCCTGGTGCCGGTCATGGTCTTCACCATTCTCCTGCGCAAGCATCTGTTGCGCGGCATCACCTTTGGGGCGGTACGCAAATGACAGGGTTTCTCGACGGATTGCTTCATTTCCGGCGCGGCGCCTGGGAGATGCTGGCCTCGGTGCTGATCGCCGCCGGCGTATTCATGCTCATGCAGCCTTTCGCTTTGGTCCTCTATTCCTGGTCCTTCCTCGTAACCCTGCTGGGCACGGTGATGTTCATCATCGTCAGCCATTTCCCGGAGTAGGCCCGTGGCGCAGATCAGAATCCAGAATGTGCGCAAGGAGTTCGGCACTTTCACCGCTGTGCGCTCCTCGACCTTCACCATCGAGGACGGCGAGTTCTTCATGTTGCTCGGCCCCTCCGGCTGCGGCAAGACGACGACGCTCAGGATGATGGCGGGGCTCGAGCTGCCGACCTCGGGCGAAATCTTCATCGATGGCGAGGAGGTCGGCATGAAGCCGGCCAGCAAGCGCGACATCGCCTTCGTCTTCCAGATGTTTGCGCTCTACCCGCACATGAACGTGCGCAAGAACATCTCCTATCCGCTGGTCAGCCAGCGGATGAAACTCGAGGAGGTCAAGACGCGTGTCGAGGAGGTCGCCCGCATCCTCAAGATCGAGAACATCCTCGACCGGCCGGTGGGTGGTCTGTCGGGCGGGGACCGTCAGCGCGTCGCGCTCGGCCGAGCCATCGTGCGCCGCCCAAAGGCCTTTTTCATGGACGAGCCGCTCGGCGCGCTCGATGCCGAGTTCCGCGAGCATATGGCCGAAGAGCTGCGCGCGCTGCACGACCGCATGGGTGCAACGACAGTCTATGTCACGCATGACCAGCTCGAGGCCATGCAGATGGGCGACAAGATCGTCGTCATGAACCACGGTGTCGTCGAGCAGTTCGGCAAGCCGCAGCAGATCTACGACTGGCCGGCGACCAAGTTCGTCGCCCAGTTCATCGGCTCGCCATCCATGAACTTCCTCGACTTCGAAGGCATGATCGGCATCGGCGGCACGTCGGTCGAGTTCGGCGAGGCGAGGATCGAGGTGCCGGCGGCACGCGAGGGCAGGGCCGGCAAGCTGACGCTCGGCGTGCGGCCCGAACATGTGCGCTTCGTGACCGAGTCGGCTTACCGGGGGCGGGTCACCGCGGCCGAATATCTCGGCACCACCCAGATCGTGACGCTGCGGTCGAGCCACGGCGATCTCAAGGCGCGCATTGCCTCGGACCAGCCGGTTCGCGAGGGCGAGCTGGTCGGGCTCGCGTTCGACGCAAGGACATTGTCGCTGTTCGACGCCGAAACCGGCAAGGCGCTGCGGTCGGACGCCAATGACGGAGTGCTGGGACATGGCTGAAGTCGTCCTCGAAAATGTGACCAAGGCCTTTGGCGGCACCGTCGCGCTCGACAATGTGTCGCTGACGATCCCCGACGGTTCTTTCGTCGTGCTGCTCGGCCCGACGGGCGCCGGCAAGACGACGACCTTGCGCATGGTCTCAGGCCTCGACGTACCCGACAGCGGCGAAGTGCACATCGTCGGCCGGCCGATGAAGGGGCTGTCGCCGGCCGAGCGCAATGTCGCAATGGTGTTCCAGCAATACTCGCTCTATCCGCATCTGACAGTGCGGCAAAACCTCGAGTTCCCGCTGAAATCGCCGCTGCTCAACACGCCGCGCGACCTGATCGACCGAACCGTGAAGGAGGTTGCCGAGGTCCTGCAGATCGCCCACAAGCTCGACAACAAGGCGACTGCGCTGTCGGGCGGCGAGATGCAGCGCGTCTCCATCGGCCGGGCATTGGTGCGCAATCCGCAGATATTCCTCATGGACGAGCCGCTAAGTTCGCTCGACGCCAAGCTGCGTGCCGACCTGCGCATCGAGCTGAAGCGCATCCAGGCAAAGCTGGGGGCGACGCTGCTCTACGTCACCCACGACCAGATCGAGGCGATGACCATGGCGACCCATGTCGGCGTGCTGAACGAGGGCAGGCTGGTGCAGTTCGGCTCGCCGCGCGAGGTCTACGAGCAACCGGTCAGCGTCTATGCTGCGACCCGGCTCGGCCAGCCGCGCATCAACGTGCTGCCTGCCGATCTCTTTGCCGGCGCGCCATCGGGCGCCAAAAGCATTGGCCTGCGCCCGGAGCACATCGTGCAGGGCGATGGACAGGAGGCGCTGGTCAAGCGCGTCGAGCATCTCGGCGACCAGACACGCCTGCATCTGACGCTGAGGCGGCACGACCTCGTCACCGTCACCGACGCCCACACGCCGCTGAAGGGCGGTGAAACCATCCGGATCCAACCGTCGCGGCCGCTCTATTTCGATGCGGCAGGCATGCGTTTAGCTTGAGGAGCAACAATCCATGGCGCAATTCATCAACCGGCGCGAGGACGTCGTCACCGAGGCCATCGACGGGGTGCTGGCACTGTCGGGCGGCGCGCTGACCCGCCTCGACGGCTATCCGCATATCCGCGTCGTACTGCGCAGCGACTGGGACAGGTCCAAGGTGGCGATTGTCTCGGGCGGGGGCTCCGGTCATGAGCCGGCCCATGTCGGCTTCGTCGGCAAGGGCATGCTGACGGCGGCGGTTTGCGGCGACGTCTTTGCCTCGCCCAGTGTCGATGCCGTGCTCGCCGGCATACTGGCGGTAACAGGGCCGGCCGGTTGTCTGCTGGTGGTCAAGAACTACACCGGCGACCGGCTGAATTTCGGCCTCGCTGCCGAACGCGCCCGCGCCTTCGGCCTCAACGTCTCGATGGTGATCGTCGGCGACGACATCGCCTTGCCCGACCTGCCGCAGGCCCGCGGCGTCGCCGGCACGCTGTTCGTACACAAGATTGCGGGGGCGCTTGCCGAACGCGGCGCCGACCTGGAAACGGTGACAGCGGCGGCGAAACACGTCATCGCCGGCACCCGATCGATCGGTATGTCGCTCGACACCTGCAGCGTGCCGGGCTCGCCCAAGGAGGATCGCATTCCGCTCGGCAAGGCCGAGCTCGGCTTGGGCATCCATGGCGAAGTCGGCGTCGAGCAGATCGACTTCGCCGGCGCCCGCGCTTCGGTCGCCACCATGGTCGAGCGGCTGGCAGCCGTGATGGGCGAAGGCCCGCATGTCGTGCTCGTCAACAATCTCGGCGGCACCTCCGTGCTCGAAATGTCGGTGCTCGCCCACGACCTGTTGCAGTCGTCCATTGGCGGCAGGATCACCCATGCCATCGGCCCGTCGCCGCTGATGACCTCGCTCGACATGCAGGGCTTCTCGATCTCGGTCTTCCCGGCCGATGCGGCAGAACTGGCACTGCTCGAGGCGTCCGTCGCCATTCCCGCCTGGCCGGGTGTCTCGCTGGTCAAGCCGCTCGTGGTCGCGCCGATGCCCGACGGCCTGACGCCGATCACGCCGATGCCGTCCAACCATGCGGCGACGCGCGCCTTCCTGATCAACTGCTGCAACGTGCTGATCGCGGCCGAGCAGGACCTCAACGCGCTCGATGCCAAGTCTGGCGACGGCGACACGGGGTCGACGCTGGCGGGGGCGGCCCGGGCACTGATCAGCGCCATCGACCGGCTGCCGCTCTCCGATCACACGCAGCTCCTGCGCGCCATCGGCCAGGAACTGAGCCAGACCATGGGTGGCTCATCCGGCGTCCTGCTCGCCATCTTCTTCGCCGCCGCCGGTGACGGCGCTTCGAGTGGCCTGCCAATGCGCGAGGCGCTTCGAGCGGGGTTGGCGCGCATGCAGGAAATCGGTGGAGCAAGCGTCGGCGACCGGACAATGGTCGATGCCCTTTCCCCTGCGCTCGTGGCCCTCGATGAGAGCCTGGCCGCCGCAGCCGCAGCGGCCCGCAAGGGCGCCAATTTCACGGCGACGCTCACCCGCGCCAAGGCCGGCCGTGCCGCCTACATCAATGCCAAGCAACTCGAAGGCCACGTCGATCCGGGTGCCGAGGCCGTGGCGAGGCTGTTCGAGCATCTGGCGAACTGACGGCCCGCGTCATCAATCTGGCTGCTGTTTTGTGCTCCGATAGCGGAGCCTTCCTCTTCATCTGCGAGGCGGAGAGAAAGGCTATCGCCATCGGCAGCATGTGCACCGAGCGGCAACAGGATTTCGTCTTCGCTGTCGAAGTGAGAGAAGCTGATGTCGTTGGAAACGCTCGGTGGCGTTCGTCTATTCGGTTCGGACTTTGCGGACTTGCCGTCCTGCTGACGGTCGGAACGACACGGCGAGCAGGTTCCCAAGGATGCTATGTAACAAAAGATCATGCGGATTGGGCGCCGTTGCGCTGGGCGATTGTGCAGAACGGTTGTCCTGAGATATAGCTGATTGCTTCAGGATAGGGCGCTTGCGTCGCCTCGTTCAGCAGGAAGCAGGATGTCCAAGCACGAAGTTGTCGAACCCGAAACTGCCGAGCTCAGCACCGATGACGTCTATGCCGGTTTGGTCGAGGCGATCTTGTCGCGCGATCTCAAGCCGGCGATGAAGCTGTCGGAAGAGACGATCGCCAATTCTTTCGGCGTCAACCGCATGGTGGTGCGCGCGGTGCTCAACCGCCTGCATGGCGAGGCGCTGGTCGAGATCCACAAGAACCGCGGCGCCTATGTGTCGTCGCCGACGGTTGAGGAGGCGCGCGAGATCTTCGATCTGCGCATCGTGCTGGAGCGCGAGGTGGCTGCAAGACTGGCCAGGCAGATCACGCCGGCGCAGCTGGAGACCCTGCAAAGGCAGGTTGCCGACCATCGCGATGCCTACCGCGCCGGCCGCGACGCTGAATCGCGCAGCTATGCCGAGCGCTTCCATCAGCTTGCGGCCGAGATGGTGGGCAATCGTGTGCTGGAAGCGACATTGGGCAAGCTGATCACGCGCAGCGCGCTGGTGATGGCGCTTTATGGGCGCAGTTCGTCGTCGGAATGCGGCATCGACGAGCACGACGCCATTCTGGAAACCCTGCGCAAGCGCGATGCCGCGGCGGCGTCCGACGCCATGGTGCATCACCTCGAACATATCCTGGAGCGGGTCAGCCTCGATGGCGAACCGGCCGAGGAGCCGGGGTTGGGCGAGATTCTTTCACGCTACGCGACGCGCTCCGCCAAAACGAAGTAGGGCCGCCCCGAAGGACGGCCCGTCTCCATCGCTGTATTGGTGCCTTAGGCGACCAGCTTTTCAAACCTGTCCATGATCTCCGGCCGCCTTCTGGCGAGCCGTGCCTTGATCGTCTCGACATCGACGGTGAGGATCTCGCGATCCTTCATCACCACCTTGCCGTCGACGACGACAGTGCGGACGTCACGACCGACAGTGGTCGTCGACGCGGTGAACAGCGGATCGTAGATCGGCTGCTGGTCGATGTCGGAGGCGTCGACAAGGATGAAGTCGGCCTTGAAGCCGCTTTCCAGCCGGCCGAGCTCATGGCCGACGCCCAGCGCCCGCGCGCCGCCATGGGTCGCGATCTTGAGCAGCTCGTCGCTCGAGATCGCGGTGCGCATGTGCCAGGGCGTGCCCGCGACCAATTGCTGGCCGATGCGTGCGGCATGCGCAACCTGGAACACGTCGAGCGTGCCTGAGGAGGCCGCGCCGTCGGTGCCGAGGCCGATGTCGATGCCACGGCGCCACATCTCGGCGACGCGTGGCTGGCCGACGGAGTAGTTGTGCAGGCCGCAATGGCAGGCCGACACCTTGTGCCTCGCATACAGGTCCACTTCCTCCGGTGACAGGAAGATCGAGTGTGCGCCGTGAAAGTGGTGCGACAGCACACCCAGCTCTTCCAGATACTCCGTCGGCCGTTTGCCGTAGCGCTCCAATGCGAAGTCGATCTCGTAGATGCCTTCGCAGAGATGGGTGTGGACCTTGACGTTAAGATCCTTGGCCGCCTGGCCGATGCCCTTCACCAGCTCTGGCGTGCAGACGACGATCTGGCGCAGCGAAAGGAATGCCTTGACGCGCTCGTGCTTCGACCAGCGCTGCACTAGCTCGACATTGCGGTCATAGGCCTGCTGGGTCTTCATCATCAGCGCGTCAGGCACGCCCATGCCGGTGTCGCAAGTCGATTGTGCGATGAAGCCTCGGATGCCGACCTCGTCGGCGGCGCGACCCATCTCGTCGGGATGCGGGCCGCCGGCCTCGGCGAAGCAGGTGGTGCCGACGCGCAGCATGTTGGTGTAGGCGGCGAGCGCCGACAGATGCACGTCCTCCGGTTCGAGCATCGCCTCGAACGGCAGATAATAGTGCTTCCACACCGGCATCTTCGGCGCGCGCGTGCGGGTGATCTCCGACAGCTTGCCGCGCAAAAGGTGCTGGGCGGTGTGGAAGTGCGCGTCGACCATGCCGGGCATCGCGATCTGGCCGCTGGCATCGATGGTCCGGTCCGCCCGGTAGAGCCCCGAGGCTTCGGAGGCCTTGCCGGTCCAGACGATGCGGCCCTTGTCCACGGCAAGTGCCGCATCGCGGATGACCGTGTCGGTGTCATTCATGGTGATCAGGTCGCATCCCTTGACCACCAGGTCGACCGTTGCCGGGCCTGATGTCTGCGTAATCATCTCATCGCTCCTTCCATTGTTGATCCTGACGCTGCGGCTGTGCCGCGAGGCCGGGCAGCGGACCAGCCGTCTGCCTGCGTTGCGCGCATACCGCCAAAATTTTGAACAAACTGCAATGCTATCTTTGTGAATGATCTTCAAAAGTGATTGTAACAAAAATATCAAAATTATGTTGCAACATTTTTGGAGAGGTGCCACGATGATGAAAAGGTCGGTGGCCAAGCAGCTGCCCGACATCAGGAGGAACACTAGGATGACGCTTGAAGACGCACCGGTTGGCCCCGTAACGCCGCTGCATGACTCAGCGCCGGCGACGACAGGGGAGGCGACGCTGATCCTGAAGGGCTGCCGGCTGCTTAACGTCTATTCAGGCGTGACTGAGGAGACCGACATCACCATTTCAGGCGAGCGCATCGTCTCGATATCAAGGCGCGACAGCCATGCCGGCGCCGAGGTGATCGACTGCCAGGGCCTGTGGGCTATGCCCGGCATGATCGACGCGCACATGCATGTCGACACGACGTTCCTTTGGCCGGGTGAACTGGCGCGGGTGCTCCTGCCGCTCGGCACCACGACCGTGTTCGTCGACACCACCAACAATGCCCATACCGGCGGCGTCGAGGCAGTCGACGTGCTGCGCCGCTCTTTCGAGGGGCTGCCACTGCGAGGCTATGTGGCGGCACCTTCCTACTGTCCGTTCGATGCGTCGCTTGGCACGGCGGCGGTCGAGATGAATTCGGCCGACATTGCCGAACTGCTCAACGATGGCTGCATGAGCATCGGCGAAACGGTGTGGTCGCGGATCGCGCTCGAAGATTTCGACTACATGCGTGTCATCCAGACCTGCCGCGAAGCTGGCTTCCGGGTCAGCGGCCATGGCGGCGAGATCCGCCGCGGCGACGAAGCTGCCTTCGACGGGTATGTCGCGAGCGGCATCCAGGACGACCACTGTATTGGCCGGGGCGAGGACATCCTGCCCAGGTTGCGGCGCGGGCTGAAGCTGTTTTTTGTCGAATGCACCGGCCGGCGCGGCCAGTTGCGGCCGCTGCTCGACGAGATGCTGCGCAAGGGGCTGTCGTTCCGCCAGGTCTGCATGTGCATCGACAACAACACCTCGATCGACATGGTGACCAAGGGCTACGGCTATATCGACTACCTGGTGCGCATTGCGCTGGAGGCGGGGGTCTCGCCGCTCGACGCCTACAGGATGGTGTCGCTCAATCCGGCCGAGCATTTCCGAGTGACGGACCAGGTCGGCTCGATCGCGCCCGGCCGCTTCGCCGACATCCTTCTGATGACCGCGCCCGATGCATTCCCGCCGGAATATGTCATCGTTGGCGGCAAGGTCGTGGCCCGCCGTGGCGAGCTGCTCGTCGACATTCCGAAGCCGAACTTTCCCGAGGGCTACCGCAACTCGATCAAGCTGGACAAGGTCAAGCGTGCGTCGCTCAAATGCGAAGCGCCTGAAGATGCGACGTCGGTGCAGGCGCGTGTCTTCGAAGTGGTCGACGGCGACTCCTTCAATCGCGGTTTCGTTCACAGGCTCCCTGTTACGGGCGAAGGCATCCAGCCCGACCCGGCCAACGACATCCTGAAGATTGCGGTCGTCGAGCGTTATGGCCTGCACGGCAAGATTGGCACCGGCTTCGTCAAGGGTTTTGGGCTGAAGCGCGGCGCGCTGGCGACCTCGATATCGGTGCCGTTCAACAATGTCGTTGTGGTCGGCGCTACCGACGACGACATCTGGCATGCCATCCAGCGCATGGGCGAGATCCAGGGCGGCTTCATCGCCGTTGCCGATGGCAAGGTGCTGGCCGAAGCGCCGCTGCGCGTCGGCGGCATCATGTCGGAGGAACCCTACGAGGTGCTGCTTTCCAGCATCGACACGGCGCAGGCAGCGGCGGCTGAGCTGGGCTGCACGCTTACCGACCCGTTCAAGACGCTGGTCTCGACCATCCACACCACGCTTCCCGACCTCGGCCTGACCGACAAGGGGCTGATCAATTCGCGTATCGGCGTCGGCACCACCGTCGTCGTGGAAGGAGCTCACGATGCTGGCCACTGACGCTTCCGTCGAAACAGCGCTGGCAGGCGTTCGCGTTTCCTTGGCCCAGCAGCCGGCGGATCTGCTGCTTGCCAATTGCAATCTGATCAATGTCTGGTCGGAAGAGACCTACACGGCCTCAATCGCCATATCAGGTTCGCGCATCGTTGCGATTCGCACAGGCTATGATGGTGACGCCAGGCACGTCATCGATTGCACAGGGCGCTATGTCCTGCCCGGTTACGTCGAGCCCCTTGCGGATGTGTCGCCGGATGCCGAACGGCTCGCTGCGGCCCTGCTACCGATGGGCGTGACATCCATTGTCGCGGCCGAGGCAAGCGCAATCGAGCTAAGGTCCGGACGGGCTGATGTGAGGAGCTGGCATCTGACCGCCGAAGGACCTGGCTGGTTGGACGGTGTTGGCCGCGCTCGCCTTGTCCATCAGCAGCGGGTCTGCTCCACAGCCGGAGCCGCCGTCGATGCGGTTGCTGCGGGAATGTCGGTGGTTCTTGAAGTCGGATCCGATCCAGTCAAGCGCCTTGCCTTGCTGCGCACTGTGGCTGCTGCCGGCCTGGAGACCGCGCGGCTGATGCTTCGCCACGGCGAGGCGAATGACGGTTCCATTGCCGTGCGGCCTGTCATGGGTGCTGCCCTTCAGGCCGGCATTCCGCTTCATCACGCCGTGCAGATGACGGGCTTCAACGCCGCCGTACAGCACGGCATCGAACATGATGTCGGCTCCGTGGCGCCGGGACGCCTGGCCGACCTCCTGATCGTGGACGACATCGCCCAGGCGGTGCCTTCGGTCGTCATCCTCGACGGTTGCATCGTCGCCCGCGATGGTCGGCTGGAGGAGGGCGCCCAAGGCTGAACCGAGCCGGACCTGATGTCCGGTGCTAGAATGGCCGCCAACGGCGCGGCGGCCCGGAAGGAGCGGTCCAGGGAGGACCGAACCTTCGACGCGTCGACAATAACAAAGGGAACTCTGACATGACCAAACACACGTTCGGACGGAACCTGATCAGATGGGGCGCTGCCGTCGCGCTCGCTTCGACGATGCTGTCGCCAGGAGCCGCTTCGGCGGAGACGGTGCTGCGCGTCGCCATGACGCTTGGCGACATCCCGGCCTGGACCGGCCAACCTGATCAGGGCTACGAGGGCTACCGTTTCGTCGGTTTCAATCTGCATGACGGGCTGATCAACTGGGATCTCTCCAAGTCCGACAGGGAACCGGCGCTGCGCCCGGGGCTGGCGACCAAATGGGAGGTTGATCCCGCCAATCACAAGCGCTGGATCATCACCCTGCGCGAAGGCGTGAAATTCCATGACGGCTCCGACCTGACACCCGAGGTGGTCGCCTGGAATTTTGCCCGCCTGACCGACAAGACGACCCAGGGCTTCGACCCGGCGCAGTTTGCCCGTATGCGCACCCGCGCCAGCAACATCGACCATGTCGAGCCGCTCGGCGCAAATCAGGTGGCGTTGTTCACCAAGGCGCCGGATTCGTTCACGCCGTTCAGCCTGACCAACTTCCTCATGATCTCGAAAAAGGCGCTCGAAAAGGCGAACTGGGACTACGCCGCTTATGCGAAGGCGCCGGCGGGGACCGGGCCCTACAAGTTCGACAAAGTCGTTCCGCATGAGCGCCTCGAACTGGTGAGGAACGAGAACTACTGGGACAAGGACCGCATCCCCAAGCATGACCGCCTGGTGCTGGTGCCGATGCCGGAAGCGACGACGCGCACGGCCGCTCTTCTGTCCGGCCAGGTCGATTTCATCGAGGCGCCGTCGCCCGACACGATTCCCAGGCTGCAGTCGGCGGGGATGACCATCGTCACCAACACCTACCCGCACAACTGGACCTACCAGGTCAACATGATCGATCCGCCGTTCAACGACATCAAGGTTCGGCAGGCGGCCAACTACGCGGTCAACCGAGAGGATGTGGCGGCTCTGCTCAACGGCACGGGCGAGCCCGGTTATGCCATGCTGCCGCCAAGCTCGCGCTATTTCGGCCACCCGGTGAAATACGATTTCGATCCGGAGAAGGCGACGGCGCTGCTCAAGGAAGCGAAGTGTTTCCCCTGCGAGATCAATGTGGCGATGTCGACCGCCGGTTCGGGCCAGATGCAGCCTTTGGCGATGAACGAACTGGTCAAGTCGCAGCTGGAGGCAGTCGGCTTCAAGGTCAACTTCAACGTCATGGACTGGAGCGCATTGCACGACATCAGCCTGAAGGGCCGAGAAGCGTTTCCCGATATCGACGCCA
Source organism: Hoeflea sp. 108 (assembly GCF_000372965.1). Classification (NCBI taxonomy): domain Bacteria; kingdom Pseudomonadati; phylum Pseudomonadota; class Alphaproteobacteria; order Hyphomicrobiales; family Rhizobiaceae; genus Hoeflea; species Hoeflea sp. 108. The sequence continues at coordinate 18,493 of NZ_KB890025.1, forward strand.
TCAATGTCAGCCGTGCGCCGATGGAGCCCTATAACGGCATTCTCGGTTTTGTCATGAAGAACCGCTTTGCGCCCAACGGCCCGAACTGGGGCTGGTTCTCGACCGACGAGATCGACGCTCTGGGCGCCAAGGCGATGGAGACCTTTGACGAGCCGCAGCGCGACGCGATGGTCACCAAGATTCACGAGCTGACGGTCGCCCAGGCGCCGATGGTCTACATCGCCCATGACCTCAACCCGCGTGCCATGTCGCCCAAGGTCAAGGGTTTCGTCCAGGCGCAGAGCTGGTTCCAGGACCTGACGCCGATCGTCGTCGAACCCTAAGCACAAGGAGAAAGGCGCCGAGGACGAACAGGAGACAGGACCATGTGGCTTTATGCATTGCGGCGGATTCTCTATGCCGTCCCCATCGCCCTCGGCGTATCGATCATTTGCTTCGGGTTGGTTTTCCTGGCCCCTGGCGACCCGCTCGGCTCGCTTTTGCCGCCCGACGCGTCACAGGCCGACATCGAGTATCTGCGCGGCGTCTACGGTTTCGACCGTCCGCTGCCGGTGCAATATTTCGACTGGCTGATGCGTGTCGTGAGCGGAGACCTTGGCAACTCGATCCAGAGCGGCCGGCCGGTGCTGACCGAGATTTCGCATGCGTTGATGAACACGGTTCTCGTGTCCTTCGGCGCGGTGGCGGTCGCTTTCTCCATTGCCTTCGTGCTCGGCACCATCGCTGCATATCATCTCGGCACATGGGTCGACCGGACGGTCACCGGCCTGTCGATCGCCGGCGTCAGCGTGCCGAACTACTGGTTCGGCGTCGTGCTGGTGATCATCTTCGCGGTCGAGTTCAACCTGCTGCCGGCCATGGGCATGGGCAGCGGCGGCTCGGAAAACTTCAGCATCTTCGAATGGGAGCAGCTGAAATACGCCATCCTGCCCATCGCCACCATGTCGCTGGTGCCGCTCGGCGTCATCATGCGCAACACGCGCTCGGCGGTCGCCGACGTGCTGTCGCAGGATTTCGTCCAGGCGCTGCGCGCCAAGGGGCTGGGCGAGTGGGCGGTTGCCCGCCACACCATCCGGAACGCATTGCCGCAAGTGCTTGCGGTGATGGGGCTGCAGTTCGGCTATCTCGTCGGCGGCTCGATCCTCGTCGAGACCATCTTCAACTGGCCGGGCACCGGCTTCCTGCTCGGCAAGGCGATCCTGACCCGCGACGTGCCTGTGGTGCAAGGCGTGGTGCTGGTGCTCGCCATCTGTTTCGTCATCACCAACCTGTGCGTCGACCTCATCCAGACGGCTGTCGATCCACGCATCAAGCGCGGCTGACGGGAGGACATCATGACAGACGCTACTTTCGACGCTGCTTCGCGTTCCACCGCCCCCAAGGTTCGGAGCTACTGGCAAAGCGTGGGCCACCGGCTGAGCTACGACCATGTGACGCTGTTCTTCGCCGGCGTCATCCTCCTGGTCGTGCTGTCGGCGATCTTTGCGCCGTGGCTGACTTCGGTCGACCCGAACAAGCCGCAAATGATCGCCCGTCTGAAGCCGATCGGCACTTCAGGTCATCTGCTCGGCACCGATGAACTCGGCCGCGACATGCTCGCCCGCCTGCTGTATGGCGGCCGCGTGTCGCTGGCGATGGGACTGGTGCCGGTCATGCTGGCGACGGTCATCGGAGGTTTCCTCGGCGTGGTCGCGGGGTATGCCGGCGGCTTCATCAACACTGTGATCATGCGGGTGATGGACGTCTTCTACGCCTTTCCCTCGGTGCTTCTGGCGGTTGCCGTTTCCGGCATGATGGGCGGCGGCATGCTCAATGGCCTGCTGGCGCTCACCCTGGTGTTCATCCCGCCGCTGTGCCGCATTTCGGAAACGGCCACTGCCCAGGTGCGCAGCCTCGACTTCGTCGAAGCGGCCCGCGCCAGTGGCGCCGGCATGGGCTCGGTCATCGTGCACCACATCCTCGGAAACGTGCTCGGGCCGGTGTTCATCTACGCCTCAAGCCTGATTTCGGTCTCGGTGCTTTTGGCCGCCGGCCTGTCGTTCCTCGGCCTCGGCGTTGAGCCACCTACGCCCGACTGGGGCCTGATGCTCTCGGCCCTGCGCCAGGCAATCTACATCGACCCGTACCTGTGCGCCTTGCCTGGTGTCGCGATCTTCATCACCTCGCTGTCTTTCAACATGGTCAGCGACGGCTTGCGGCAGGCAATGGACGTCAGGCAGTGAGATCGGAGGCGAAAATGGACGGACAATTGGCAATTCCTGCCACAGCACTTTTCGACGCCCCGGCCACGCCCGAAACGGGCGGCAGCAAGACGCTGCGCGGCGGATCGGCCGCGATGCCGGCCATGCTGGTGGTCAAGAACCTGAAGAAGTACTTCCCGGTCAAGGGTGGGCTGCTCAACCGCGAGATCGGCAATGTGCACGCCGTCGACGACATCTCATTCACCGTCTTCAAGGGTGAGACCCTCGGCGTCGTCGGCGAGTCCGGCTGCGGCAAGTCGACCCTGGCCAGGCTCCTGATGTACCTGATGCCGCCGGATAGCGGCGAGATCGCCTTCGGCGGCCGCACCGTCGGCGACAAGGACGGCCTGCCGCTGCGCGAACTCCGGCGTAATCTGCAGATGGTGTTTCAGGACAGCTATTCCTCGCTCAACCCGCGCCTGCCGGTCGAGGCCTCGGTCGCCTATGGACCACGCGTCCACGGCATGAGCGGCGACAAGGCGCGCGAGGCGGCACGCAGCCTGCTCGGCAAGGTCGGCCTGCGCCCGGAACTGTTCGGGCCGCGTTACCCGCACGAGCTGTCAGGCGGACAGAAGCAGCGCGTCAACATTGCGCGTGCGCTGGCGCTGGACCCCAAGATGCTGATCCTCGACGAGGCGGTGTCGGCATTGGACAAGTCGGTCGAAGCACAGGTGCTGAACCTTCTGCGCCAGCTCAAGCGCGAGTTCGACCTGACCTACCTGTTCATCTCGCACGACCTCAACGTGGTCCAGTACATCTCCGACCGCGTCATGGTGATGTATCTCGGCCAGGTCGTGGAAATGGGGCCCGTGGACCAGATCTACAACGGGCCGAAGCATCCCTATACGGCGGCGCTGCTGAGGTCGCGGCTGGCGATGGACCCCGACGACAAGATCGTCACGCCGCCATTGACCGGCGATCCGCCCAATCCGATCAATCCGGCGCCGGGCTGCCGCTTCCGCAGCCGCTGCCAGTTCGCCGAAGGCATTTGCGAAAGCAAGGCGCCGGCGCTCGGTGCCTGGGCCAACCGAGGTTCGCATGTCGCCGCCTGTCACATGGCCGACCCGCAATCGGGTCACACAAGAGCAGGGACCGCGGCCCACGACGCGCTTGCAGGGGAGGCGATACGATGACCGCGCCCGCAACTGAACAGAGCGCCCGGCCGCTGGTCGAGGTGCGGGATCTCAATGTCAGGTTCGAGACGCGCGACCGCACGGTGCATGCCGTCAACGGCGTGTCGTTCGACGTGATGCCGGGCGAGGTGCTGTGCATCATCGGCGAATCCGGCTCAGGCAAGTCGGTGACCATGCGTGCGCTGATGCGGTTGTTCTCGCCGCGCATCACCCGCGTCTCCGGTAGCATCCGCGTTGCCGAACACGACATCATGGCGGTCAGCGACCGAAAACTGAGCGACATCAGGGGCTCGACCATCTCGATGGTGTTCCAGGAGCCGATGACGGCGCTCGATCCGACCTACACGATCGGCGACCAGATCGCCGAAACAATCGTCCGCCACCAGCATTGCAGCCACGCCGAGGCAATGGCCAAGGCGCTGGAGCTGCTGCAGTTTGTCAAGGTGCCGAATGCCGAGCGACGGTTGAGGGCCTATCCGCATGAGCTGTCGGGCGGCCTGCGCCAGCGCGCCATGATCGCGGTCGCGCTGTCATGCCGACCGAAGCTGTTGCTTGCCGACGAGCCGACGACCGCACTTGATGCCACAGTGCAGATCCAGGTGCTGTTGCTGCTGCGCAAGCTGCAGCAGGAACTCGGGATGGGTGTGATCTTCGTCACCCACGACCTGGGCGTCGCTGCCCAGATCGCCGACAAGGTAGCGGTGATGTATGCCGGGCGCATCGTCGAATATGGCAGCGTGCGCGACGTTCTGATGCGGCCATCGCATCCCTATACGATGGGCATGCTGGCCTCGACAGTGCATGGCCAGGATCGCGACACCGACATCGACGCCATCCCAGGCACGCCGCCCGACATGAGCAGGCTCGCTGACGGCTGCAGCTTTGCGCCGCGCTGCCGCTTTGCCGTCGATGCCATCTGCACCAAGGACAGCCCACCGCCGCTCTCGCTCGCGCCGGGACGCGAAACCAGGTGCTTCCGGGCAGCGGAACTGTCCACGCGACCGGCTTTGACAACGTCATCGTCGGCACCAGTGGTTCACGCCGGCTAGACGTTCGACCTCTCCCCCGCGGCTCTAGCGCCGCGGGTCGCGCCGAGATCATTTGCGGTTTGCTTCCCCACCGCATGTTCCCATGATCCGGCGCCGCTGGTGGATTGGCTGGGAACGCAACGCCAGTCCACCAGCGCTTTTGGCCAGCTGTTGCACCAAAGGTGCGCCGCGGCAGGGTTGGCCTAGGATGGCTGTTTTGCGCCGCATAGGTCGCACGCAGGAAGCCACCTAAGGAATTCCATAAAGTCTATCAGTTAAGTAGAATTAATCCTCCTCCGGCGGCGACGATGGAACTCAGTTCCTGTCACCCAGGCAGTCAGCACGCCTATCCTTTTGACAGCAAACAGGCAGACCGGTGCGATCCCGATCCTCCCAAGGAGCGTCGATTTCCGGTCGTTATCAAGGGGATGGCTATGTCACATACACGACGCTCGACACTCAAACTCGCTCTCGGGGCGTTGATGGCCGCGACGGTGCTGGGCTTCTCGGCCCAGGCGTTCGCGCAGTCGGAGACGCCCATCAGGGGCGGCACGCTGGTCTATCTGGAGCAGCAGGCGCACACCAATCTCTACCCGCCGGCGGGTGGCTTTTATCCCAATGGCGGAGTGCTCAACCAGATCACCGACAAGCTGACCTATCAGAACCCCGAGACTCTCGAAATCGAGCCGTGGGTCGCCGAATCCTGGACGGTCAACGACACTGCCACCGAATACACCTTCAAGCTGCGTCCAGGCGTGACCTTCTCCGACGGCACTCCGCTCGACGCTGCCGCCGTCGCCAAGAATTTCGACACGTTCGGCAAGGGCAACAAGGAGCTGAAACTACCGGTCTCGGAGGTCATCAACAACTACGACCGCAGCGACGTGATCGATCCGCTGACGGTGACGTTCCACTTCAAGGCGCCGTCGCCCGGCTTCCTGCAGGGCACTTCGGTGATCGGCTCGGGCCTTGTGTCGCCCAAGACGCTCGAACTGCCGTTCGAACAGCTGGGCGACGCGACCAAGATTATCGGTTCCGGGCCGTTCGTTGTCGCCAGCGAAACGCTTGGACGAGAGCTCGTTCTGAAGGCGCGCGACGACTATGCCTGGGGACCGGCGAAGTTGAAGCATCAGGGCCGGGCACTGCTCGACGAGATCAAGTATCTGATCACACCAGAGGACAGCGTGCGCATCGGCGCGCTGCTCGCCGGCCAGGCAGATTTCATCCGCCAGGTTCAGGCTTATGACGAAAAGCAGGTCGAGGCGGCGGAGTACAAGGTCTACGCACCCGGCACCCGCGGCGTGAACAACTCGGTCGTCTTCCGACCGGACAATCAGCTGGTGGCCGACGTCAAGGTGCGACAGGCACTGCTGCACGCTACCAACGCCAAGGAAATCGTCGAGACGCTGTTTTCGGCCAACTATCCGCAGGCGACCTCGATCATCGCCAAGGCCGCCCAGGGTTATGTCGACCAGTCGGCAAAGCTCGCCTACGATCCGGCCCTGGCCGGCAAGCTGCTTGACGAGGCGGGCTGGACGCTGGGCGCCAATGGCGTGCGCGCCAAGGACGGCAAGGAACTGGTGCTGACCGTCTACGAGTCGCTGCCGCAACCGCAGAACAAGGAGACGCTGCAGCTGATCGCCCAGCAGTGGAACAAGGTCGGCGTCAAGCTCAGCGTGCTGGCGGGCGACTCCGGCAGTGCTGTGGCAGACAACCTCGATCCGCTGAAGACGCCTGTCGCCCCGGCAATGGTCGGCCGCGCCGATCCCGATGTCATCAAGAGCCAGTATTATCCGAAAAACCGCAACGTGCTGCAGCAGAAGGGCGGCGTCAGCGACAAGGTGCAGAGCTTCGTCGACGACAGACTCAATGGCCTGCTCGAAGCGCTCGCCTCGGAGCCGAACCGCGACAAGCGGCTGGCGATTGCTGGAGAGGTGCAGGCCTACGTGATCGACCAGGCCTATGCCATTCCGATCTTCGAGGAGCCGCAGGCCTTCGCAGGAGCGCCCAACGTTCATGACGTCGCCTTCGAGGCGGTTGGTCGCCCGTCATTCTACCGCGTCTGGCTGTCGCCGCGCGATTAAGGCGAGGACGGTCCCGTCTCCGGGCGGGACTGTAGTGCGATCATCTTCGACGGAGACCTCCAATGTCGCGATATGTCATCGGCCGGATAGGCCAGGCGGTGCTCGTCCTGTGGGCGGCGTTTACCGTCAGCTTCGTGTTGCTGCAGCTTTTGCCGGCGGACGGGGTGCTGATCAAGTTCCTCAATCCGGAACTGGGCCTCACGCCCGAGCAGATTGCCGAGATCCGTATCGCCTATGGCGCCGACGCTCCGGTCTGGCAGCAATATCTGTCGACGTTAGGGTCGTTCCTGTCGGGTGATTTCGGCTACTCGGTCCGTGCCGGCGTACCGGTGACGTCCCTGCTTGCGACGACACTGCCGACGACATTGCGGCTGGCGGCCGTGGCGCTTGCCGTGTCGGTGCTGGTCGCTGCTGTTATCGCTTATGTGGCGACCGTCAGCCGAAGTGCCTGGTTGCGCAACACGCTCCAGTCACTTCCGTCGCTGTTCATCTCGATCCCGGTCTTCTGGCTGGGCATTGCCCTGATCCAGGTATTTTCCTTCCGCCTGAAGCTGATTTCGGTGATCAATCCGGGACCGGTGGAAATGCTGGTGCTGCCGGTGCTGGCCATCGCCGTGCCGATTTCGGCGCCGCTGGCGCAGATACTCATCCGCAGCATCGACGAGGTGCGCACGCGTCCCTTCGTGGCGGTAGCGCGGGCCAAAGGGGCGAGCAGCAGGCGCGTGCTCGTGAGCCATATCGCCGGCAATGCCATACTGCCGGTGCTGACCATCGGCGGCGTCCTGTTCGGCGAACTCGTCGCCGGCGCGGTCATCACCGAGACGGTGTTCGGCCTCAATGGCATCGGCGCGCTGACCTATCTGTCGGTCAACACCCAGGATGTCGCCGTTCTCCAGGCGATCGTGCTGATCTCCGCGGCCGGCTTCGTGCTCACCAATCTCATCGTCGATCTGCTTTATCCCGTCTTCGATCCCCGTCTTCGCAATCCAGCAGGAGCCAGCGCATGACCATCATCGATTCATTGGGTGCAGTCGGTGGTATCGCCCCCCAAGCCGGTAATGCCGACGCTGACCGCGATGCCTTTTTCGCAAGGCTGAAAAGCTTGCAGCCAGGCCTGGTGCTGGCGTGGCTGGTGATTGCCCTGGTGGTGCTGTGGGCACTCCTGCCGGGACTGTTCACCGGCTACAGCGGCACCGAGGGCGTCGCCTCCGAGAAGCTCGCCGGGCCCAGCGCGCAACACATACTGGGCACCGATGCGCTGGGCCGCGACGTCTATGCGCGCATCGTCTATGGCGCGGTCCACTCACTGAGCGGCGCATTTGCCGCCGTCGGCGTCGGGCTGTTCGTCGGGACTGCGCTCGGCGTGTTTGCCGCGGCAGTCGGCGGGCGGGTCGAGGACGTCGTCATGCGCGTCGTCGATGTGCTGTTGTCGATCCCGAGCCTGCTGTTGTCGCTCAGCATCATCATTCTGCTCGGCTTCGGCACGGTGAATGCGGCCATTGCCGTCGGCGTCGCCTCCATCGGCAGCTTTGCCAGACTGGCTCGTTCCGAGGTGGTCCGCGTGCGTCGCAGCGACTATGTCGAGGCTGCCTTTGGCAGCGGCGGCCGCTTCACGTCGGTGTTGCTGCGGCACGTGCTGCCAAATTCGCTGACCCCAGTCATCGCCTTTGCCGCGCTGCAGTTCGGCAATGCCATCCTCAACATCTCGACGCTTGGCTTTCTCGGCTATGGCGCGCCGCCGCCGACGCCGGAATGGGGCCTGCTGATCGCGGAGGGCCGCAATTACGTCTCGACAGCGTGGTGGCTGACGACGGCACCCGGCGTCATCGTCGTGCTGGTCGTGCTGTCGGCCAATCGCATCAGCCGTTCCTTCGGCAGGAGCCGCGCATGACCGAGTTGACTGTGGCCAACAAGACAGCACCGGCCGGTTCGGCGGCGCCTGTGCTCGAAGTCGACAAGCTTGAGGTCTCTTATGGGCACGGGACGCACCGCGAGACTGTCGTTCACGGCATCTCGTTTTCGGTGCAGCCGGGCGAAGTGGTGGCGCTGGTCGGCGAATCCGGCTCAGGCAAATCGACGACGGCGCATGCCGTGATCGGGCTTCTGCCCGAAAACGGCCGCGTCGAGGGCGGCGACATCAGGCTGAGCGGCACAAGCATTGCGGGTTGGCCGGACAAGCGCCTGGACACGATCCGCGGCAAGGTGATCAGCCTCATCTCGCAGGATCCGGTGAGCTCCCTTAATCCGGTCAAGACCATCGGCGACCAGGTCGGCGAGATCCTCAAGGTTCATCAGTGGGGCGACCGGCGCGCGATCGACGAGCGTGTCATCGAATTGCTGGATCGTGTCGGATTGCCACAGCCGGAGCTCAGGGCCAGGCAGTATCCGCACCAGCTCTCAGGGGGTATGCGCCAGCGCGTGCTGATCGCGATTGCCGTGGCGCTGCGGCCGGCGCTGATCATCGCCGACGAACCGACAAGCGCGCTCGACGTGACCGTCCAGCGCCGCGTGCTCGATCTCATCGACGAGCTGCGGGTCGAGTTCGGGACATCGGTGCTGCTGGTAACGCACGACCTCGGCGTCGCCGCCGACAGGGCCGACCGGATCGTGGTGCTGCAAGGCGGGCAGATCCAGGAAACGGGCACCGTGACCGACGTGCTGGCCTCGCCAAAGTCGGCCTACACCCGGCAACTGCTCAAGGACGCGCCGGCCTTTGCTGCGCCGAAGGCGACGAGGAGCCGGTTCCGGGCGAACGCCGAACCAGCGGTCGTCGTGGAAAAACTGGTGCAGCATTTTCCGCTGTCGGGCGGCAGGCAGCTCTGCGCTGTCGACGGCGTTTCCTTCACGGTCGCACGCGGCACCACTCACGCTCTCGTCGGCGAATCCGGCTCGGGCAAGACGACGACGGTCCGCGCCATCGCCGGATTCCAGAAGCTCGAGTCCGGCCGCATCGTGGTCGACGGTCAGGAGGTCTCGTCCCTGCGCGGCGAGCAGCTGCGCCAGTTTCGCCGGCGGATCCAGCTCGTCTACCAGAACCCGTTCGCCTCGCTCGATCCCCGGCAATCGATCTTCGATATTGTCGAGGAGCCGCTGCTCAACTTCGACCCCGTGCCGAAAGCCGAGCGCCGGGAACGTGTGCATGCCATCCTGCAGCGGGTCGGACTGCCGGAGGCCGCGCTGACCCGCCTGCCGGCGGCACTGTCCGGCGGGCAGCGCCAGCGCGTGGCGATTGCTCGCGCGATCATCCTGAACCCTGAGATTCTTGTGCTCGACGAGGCAGTTTCCGCTCTCGACGTCACCGTGCAGGCCCAGATCCTCGAGCTGCTGGACGAACTCCAGCGTTCGCTCGGCTTGACCTATCTGTTCGTGTCCCACGACCTCGCCGTTGTCAGGCAGATCGCCGACACCGTGTCGGTGCTGCGTGACGGCAAACAGGTGGAGCAGGGCAGCGTCGAGGAAGTCTTCGAGCGTCCTGTTCACGACTACACCGGCGAACTCATCGCCGCGATACCGGGCAACCGGCTGAAGGCCAGCGCCGGCCTCGTTGGCAGGATACGCGAACCAGCTGAAGGAACTGCACAATGACCGAGAAGACCAAGCGGCTCGGGTTCTTCACCCGTTTGCTGGAGGAGGCGTCGCCTGCCGATCGCTATCGCTTCGCCACCGAGCAGATCCTGACCGCGGAGCGGGAAGGTTTCGACACCGCCTGGGTGGCGCAGCATCATTTCCGGGCCGCGGAAGGTGGGCTTCCGTCGCCGCTGATCCTGCTTGCCAATGTGGCCGCCCGCACCCGTGCCATCCGGCTCGGAACCGGCATCATCACGCTGCCGCTGGAAAATCCCCTGCGCGTCGCCGAGGATGCGGCGGTGCTCGACCTCATGTCCGGAGGGCGGCTGGAACTGGGGGTCGGCTCGGGCGGAACGCCTTCGTCCTTCACCGCTTTCGGGCTGGACAGCACCAGGCGCGGCGAGCTGCTCGGCGCGCATCTTGAGGTGTTGCGCAACGCCTTCGCCAATCGGCCGCTCGCCGGCGGCGACACGCTCTACCCGGCAGCACCTGCCCTTGCCGGACGGATCTGGCAGGCCACCTTCTCGGTAGAGGGTGGTCGGCGCGCCGGTCTCGCCGGCGACGGTCTGATGCTCTCGCGTACGCAGCCACGGCCGAAGGACAATCCGAACGCCACGCTGGATGAGGTACAGAACCCGATCATCGACGCCTATCTGGAGGCGCTGCCTTCGGGCATCGCGCCGCGCATCCTTGGGTCGCGCAGCCTGTTCGTGGCCGACAGCCATTTGGAAGCCCTGCAGCTTGCCGAGAAGGGACTGCGCCGGGTGCGCGATCACTTCATCGCCACCGGCCATACCCCGCCTGGCGACAGCGTCGAGGAGCTTGCGACTGCATTCGACACCCATGCGGGATCGCCCGATGCGGTGGTCGCCAGTCTGTCGGCCGACACCAGTCTCAGGCGTGTCACCGACGTCGTGTTCCAGGTCCATTCGGTCGATCCCGGACATGAGCGAACGCTGCGTTCCATCGAACTCACCGCCCAAAAGGTCGCACCAGCGCTCGGCTGGGGCAGGGCCGCACCCGCATCCCCGAAACTTGTTGCCTGAACGGAGGCCATGACCATGAGCAACCCTGACATCATCGACGAGCTTGCCGGCATCGTTGTCGGCTCCAGGCTGGATCTCATCCGCTACGACCGCGTCGAAGCCCGCGACAATGCGCAGAAAAGCTACCTGGCGCTGTTCGATCCCGACGACCAAAGCGACGTCTCGGTCCGCGACCGCTTCGCCATCGCAAGCTTCGTCGCTGGCCTGCATGGCGACGACAGGGTGACGCGGCACTATCTTGCCCAGCTGGATGCCGAGAAGCCGTCGAAGGCGGTGTCGAGCGCCATCGAGCACGAGGTGCAGCAAGGCAAGGCCAGCGGCCCTTATGGCGCCTATCCCGCCGGGCCGCTGACGCGGGAAAATGTGACCGGTCCAGCCTACAGGGTCGCCGCCGCCAACCGCGATGTGCTCGGCTCGAAGCTGACTGCCGCGCTCGAACACGCGCATCTTTTGGTGCTGCATCCGCGTGATGCCGGCCCGGCAGCGTTGCAGGCCTTGCTTGACACCGGCTGGAGCACGACCGGCATCGTCACGCTGTCGCAGATCGTTGCCTTCCTCGCCTTCCAGATCAGGGTGGTGGTCGGCTTGCGCGTGCTCGACAGGAAATTTGCAGCCGACCGCCTCGACGCGGCGGAATGACAGGGAACATCACCATGACCGATCAAGTGATCACCTATCCCGACAACATCGAGCCCAATGTCTTCACCCGCGAAGAGCTTGGCTGGGTGCCATGGCTGCAGCCGCTGTCCGAGGACGAACTGACCGACCGCCATCGCGCCGGCCTGGTCGACCCCTCACGCGCCAAGTCGCCCTATTTCATGCTTCTGGCGCGCGACCCGGATATCCTTGCTGCGCGCACGAAGACCGACAAGGATATCTTCTACAACACCAAGACCGGCCTGCCGCGGGCCGAGCGTGAGATCGCAGCCGCCGCTACGTCGCGCACCAATGGCTGCATCTTCTGCGCCTCCGTCCACGCGCGCTTCGCCTGGCAGCACTCCAAGCGCAGCGACGATGTTCAGAAGTTGCTCGGCGAGGGCATTTACGCCGACATCGACCCGAGCTGGAACGCCATCATCGATGCGTCCGCCGCTCTGACCAAGACGCCGCAAGGCTTCACCGAGAGCCACATCGACGAGCTGCGTCGGGCCGGGCTGGATGACGTCGCGATCGTCGACGTGATCAACGGCGCGGCCTTCTTCAACTGGGCCAACCGCCTGATGCTGTCGCTGGGCGAACCAACGCCGCCGGCCGCAGCAGCGTGAAGCCTTGGGCGTAAGAAATGGCTCATAGAGTGCGAAAGGCCGGCGCCGCCCGACAAAATCCCGCGCCCGGCGCGATATCTCTTATTCTGATGGAAATATCAGGTTGCGGAGGTGATACATCAGTTGTAAGCATTCGGTTCCGGTCAGATGATCGGCTGCACGCGGTACGGAGGAGTCTCGCGCATGTCTTCAATCACTCGTCGTGAGCTCTTGGCTGTCGCGGCAGCCACCGCTTTGGCCTCTTCTCTTGCCCTGCCTGCCTGGGCGCAAAAGCAGCCCAAGCTTGAGTTCCTCTATTCGCCTTACGCCGACTACGCGCCGTTCTTCGTCGCCAAGGAATTCGGCTATTTCGACGAATTCGGCGTCGAGGTGACGCTTTCGCCCAAGGGCGATACGGCTGAGACGATCCAGATGCTCGCTTCCGGCAACATCGAGGCCGGTGGTGCCACCTGGGGTGCAAGCCTGTTCAACGCGCTTGACCGTGGCGCGACTGTTTCCATTATCGCTACCTTGGCCCGCATGCCGAACACGGTTCCGTCGCCGTCGCCCTTCATGGTCTCGCAGAAGGCCTGGGACGAAGGGATCAAGACGGTCGCCGACCTCAAGGGCAAGCGCGTCGGCATTCCCGGTCCGGGCGGGTTTGGCATGTACTCCACGGCCAAGGCGCTCGAAAAGGGCGGGCTGACGCTCGAGGACGTCGAGGCGGTCTTCCTGCCGCCGCCCGCCACTGCAGCCGCCTTCGCCAACGGCGCGCTGGAAGCCGGCTGGAGCATCGAGCCCTTCGCCCATCAGCTCGAGAAGGAAGGCCTTGGTCGTCGCCTCGTCGAGGACCACACTTTCGGCACCGAACTCGGGCTGATCGCCTTCAACCAGGATTTTGTCGCCGCCAACGAGGATCTCGTTGTGCGCTTCATGGCGGGTTATCTGAAGGCGGCGCGCCTGCTCGACAATGGCGGATGGCAGGACGACAAGGTCGTTTCGGTCGTGTCGAAATATACCGGCACCGAGCCAGACACATTGCGCGGCATCCCCTACACCGTGCGTTCCGAGGACGGCGCCATCGACATGGCTTCGGTGCGCGAGCAGGAGGAATTTTTCCGGAAGCGCGGCACGCTCGAATATGAGGGGCAGGCCAAGATCGACGAGGTCTATCGCCTCGATCTGCTGAAAGCCGCCAACGACCTGCTCGCAAGCAAAAAGTGATGGCGGCCGTGGGTGAGGCGGTGCGTCCGTCCGTGGCGGAGGCAACTGCGCCGGCCATCGAGGTCAACAATCTGACCAAGGCCTTCTATGACAGCGAAGGCGACCGCGTCACCGTGGCCGTCTCCGATGTCAGCTTCTCGGTGGCGCGTGGTGAGTTCGTCTGCATCGTCGGCCCCAGCGGTTGCGGCAAGACCACGGTGCTGCGCATCCTCGCCGATCTCGAGCAGCAGCTCGCCGGCACGGTGAAACTGCACAGCGCGACCCCGCCGGCCATGGTCTTCCAGGAGGCATCCGTGTTGCCCTGGCTGACGGTGTCGGAGAACATCGCGTTTCCGCTCAGCCTCAAGGGTGTCTCCCGGGCAAAGCAGGAAGCGCGGGTGAGCGAGCTCTTGGCGCTGACGGGTCTCACCGACTTTGCCAACGCACGCCCTCACCAACTCTCAGGCGGCATGAAGCAGCGCGTCTCGGTGGCGCGCGCTCTGGTCGACGACCGCGAAATCCTGTTGATGGACGAGCCCTTCGGCGCGCTCGACGAGCAGACTCGCCTCGTCCTGCAACAGGAGTTGTTGCGGATCTGGGAGACGACCGGCAAGACCGTCGTCTTCATCACTCACAGTGTCGACGAGGCGCTGACGCTGGCCGACCGCGTGATCGTCATGTCGCCGCGCCCCGGCACATTGGTCGCCAATCTGACGGTTCCCTTCGAACGGCCGCGCGACGTCGTCGAGATGCGGCGGGACAAGCGGTTCTGGGACATGACTTACGAGGTCTGGCGTCTGCTGGCCTCTCCTGCGGGAGCTTGAGATGAGCGCCACTCCCTTGACGCTGACGGAAGAGCAATGGCGTCGGTTGAAGGCGCCGGCGCGGCGCGAACGCATCTTCCGCATCGTGTCTTATTTCAGCCCGCTGCTGCTGCTTCTGCTGTGGGAACTGTGCAGCCAGTTCAATCTGATCGACCGGCGCTTCTTCCCGGCGCCGAGCGCAATTGCCGGCACCGCCTGGCGCATGATCGTAAGCTTCGAACTGTTCGAGCATATAGGCGCTACGCTGCGTCGCGTCGGCATCGGTTATGTCATGGGTGCCGTGCCCGGCATCATCATGGGGCTCATCCTCGGCCTGTCACGACCGGTGCGCCGGATGCTGGGGCCGATTTTTGCAGCTCTCTATCCCGTGCCGAAGATCGCCATTCTGCCGCTGATCCTCTTGATCTTCGGCGTTGGCGACGCATCGAAGTTCGTCGTCATCGCCATCGGCGTGTTCTTCCTCATGTTCTACAACACCATGGGCGGGGTGATGCAGACGCCGCAGATCTACATGGACGTCGCCAAGAATGCGGGTGCGACCAGATTGCAGATATTCCGGCGCATCGCTTTCCCGGCAGCGCTTCCGAGTATCTTCACCGGACTGAAGCTCGCCGCCGGTTCGTCCTACATCATCATCGCGGCCGCCGAGTTCCTGGGTGCGCGCAGCGGCGTCGGCTTCTTCATCTGGGCTTCGTGGCAGACTTTTGCGGTGTCGCGCATG
This sequence comes from Hoeflea sp. 108, assembly GCF_000372965.1. NCBI lineage: Bacteria > Pseudomonadati > Pseudomonadota > Alphaproteobacteria > Hyphomicrobiales > Rhizobiaceae > Hoeflea > Hoeflea sp. 108. The sequence continues at coordinate 33,583 of NZ_KB890025.1, forward strand.
TTCGTCGGCATCGTCGCCATCTCCGCCATGGGTTATCTCACCATCCTCGCGCTCGAGGCGCTGGAGCGGCGTTTCGTGCCCTGGGCAAAGCACTGAGGGGCTGAGGAGCACAAGCGCATGATCGTCGACGCCGATGCAATCGCCCATGCACCTGTCTCGGAGCGCATCTACCTGGCGCTGCGCCAGGAAATCATGCGCTGCGAGATCGTGCCGGGAACGACGCTCGACGCAGCTTCTATCGCCAGCAAGTACGAGGTCTCCAAGACGCCGGTGCGCGATGCCATGCAGAAGCTCGCCTCCGACGGGCTGGTGACGATCCTGCCACGCAGCGGCTACCGTGTCGCGCCCATCACCTTCCAGGCCGTGCACGACATCCTCGATATGCGCATGGCAATCGGACCGCATGCGGCGAGGCAAGCGGCGCGCTATGCCACGCCTGCCGAGATTGCGCTGCTGCGCCAGATCGTCAGGGAATATGCCGCGCCGATGGATATCGGCACCATGCAGCAGGTGGCCAGGCGCTTTCACATCGCCATTGCGCGTTGCAGTCGCAACAAGCGCGTCGTCGCCCTTTCGGAGACGCTGTTCGACGAGCTCGAACGCCTGCTGCGCTTCGCCATCGACTTCACCGTCAAGGCAGGGGAGCACTCCGACGAGCACACGGCACTCGTCGATGCAATTGCGGCCGGCGACGGTGAGCGGGCTGCGGCAATCGAGTTCGAGCATATCAAGCATTCCAGGGAATTCCTTATCGAGCGCCTGATGACCTTGGGCTATCTGTCGGAAAGCGAAATCCAGCTTGGTGGCGCGCGGAGCCCCGGCGAATGATCCCGATCCCTGAAGCAGTTGGTCGGCTGTCCGCAGCGCTGGGCGACAGCCCGGCAGCGAAGCTGGCGGCTTCGGCGTTGGTCGAGGCCGATGCGTTCGGCTTGCCGCGCTTCGGCATTGCCATGCTCGATGAATGGACTGTCGATGCTGCCCCGGTGCCGGCGAGCGATGGTGAACAGGCCATAAGTTGGCTCGACTGCACTTCCTGCTTTGCGCCACTGGCGGTCGCAAGTGCCACGCTCGACCTGGCCAGGACCGCGCGACAGTTCGGCGTCGCTGCCGTCTTCCTGCGCGGCGTCAGGGGCTTTGGTAGACTCGCTCCCTTTGTCCGCCATCTCGCCGATGCCGGGCTGCTTGCCATCGCCGGCGCCGAGGGGCCGCCTTTCGTAGCGCCCCATGGCGGCACCCGTCCGGTGATAGGGACCAACCCACTGGCGCTTGCCATGGGGCAGGGCGTCGATCGCGTGGTCATCGATGTTGCCACCAGCACGGCCACCATGGCCGATATTCGCAATGCCCGTGTTTCTGGCGCGACATTGCCTGAAGGGATCGCTCTGAACAGCGAAGGCCGGCCGACCAGTCTCGCATCAGAGGTTGCGGCCCTGCTGCCGCGCGGCGGACAGATCGGTTCGCTGTTAGGGCTCGTTGTCGAACTCATGGCTGGCGTCGCCGGCGGCGGCAGGGGTGATCCGAAAGGTCGGGGCGTGTTCCTGCTCGCCTTCGATCCGGCCCGGGCCGAAGTCAGCATCGACTGGCAAGCCAGGCTCGCCGGGCTGAACAGCGACTGGACCGATGGCGGCGGTCACTGGCCGCGTGGCGGCAGCCTGTCGCCAGAAGCCAAGCTGGGCGGCGATTTCGAAGAGCGTCTCGACTCCTATCTCGCCCACATGACCGGCCAGGCAGGCCGATGATCACGTCGGCTACCCTGTTGCAGAGTTTGTAATCCCGATGACCACAAAGCCCGCTTCAGCCCCCGTCTTTTCCATCGATGCCGTCGACGGCCTGATCGACGAGCCGCGCCGGATCGTCGTCTCCGGCCTCGCGCCTGATGAGCTCGTCGCCATCTCCGCCCGCACCGAGCGTTCACGCGGCGTGACCTGGATGAGCCAGGCGACCTTCATGGCCGATGGGCAAGGCGTGGTCGACCTGACCCGTGACGCGCCCGTCGGCGGCGACTATGCCGAAGTCTCGGCCATGGGGCTGATCTGGAGCCAGCAGCCGGTCGACAGCAGCAGCGCCGAGCTTTTTGCCGACGATGTCATGCAGCCCCTGCGGACGACGCTGACCGCGGAAACCGCCGATGGCGTGCGGGCCGAGGCCAGGCTCTCCCAGGGGTTCGCCGCGCCTGGCGTGGAGCGGCAGGAAATCCGCAAGGACGGGCTGGTGGGCACGCTGTTCACGCCGGTCGGACAAGGTCCTCATCCCGTCGTGGTGGTGCTCAACGGCTCCGGTGGCGGGATCAATGAGCCACGGGCGGCCCTGCTTGCCTCCCGTGGCTACCGGGCCTTTGCGCTCGGTTACTTCAAGGCGCCGGGTCTGTCGCCCTTCATCACCGAAACTCCGCTCGAATATCTCGAGACCGGCCTGCGTTGGGCGCGGCGGGAACTTCAGCCAAAGGACGGCTTCGTTGCGGTCAGCGGTCAGTCGCGTGGCGGTGAGCTCGCTCTGCTGCTTGGCGCCACCTTCCCGGAACTCGTCTCCGCCGTGATCGCATTCGTGCCTGGTGCAATGGTCCACGGTGCCCAGGGCGCCGGCGACCCGGCACGCGGCGGCTGGCAAGGCACGACCTGGACGAGGGGCGGCGAGCCGCTGCCGCATCTGTGGCAGAACAATGCTGCCGTCCATTGGCATCCCTGGGCCGGCGATGTCCCGCCCAGCCGGCATCATTCGGTCTTCTTCGAGGGGTTGAAGGACACAGAACTTGCCGCACGTGCGCGTATTCCGGTCGAAAACATCGCCGCTCCGGTTCTGCTGATTTCAGGCCGCGACGACCGCGCTTGGCCGTCCAGCCTCTATTCCCGCATGGTCGTCTCGACATTGCGGAAGCACGATCATCCGCATCTGGTCCGCCATCTCGACTTCGACGACGCCGGCCACGCCATCAACCTGCCGATCGTGCCGTCGACCCAGATCAGCCGCCTGCATCCGGTATCGAAGGTGCCCTACACGAACGGCGGCACGCCCTCCGGCAACTCAAGCGCCGACACCGGCTCCTGGCACGGGATGCTCGCCTTCCTGGAGGAGACCACCGGTACAGCTCGGAATGCCCAAGCAAAAAGCTGAATTCTTCGAAAGGGAGACGAACATGCCCACAAAAGAACATTTGGAAGGCCAGTGGCGTGAATGGCGCTACGCCCATGTCGCCAAGATGTTCCGCCCCTATGGCTGGACCTCGCTGGTTGCCCAGTACTGGCTGGAAGCGGACGACAAGGACCTGAGCTTCGACCTGCTGCCCGGCACCTGGTCGGTCGAGAACGGCCGGGTCATGTATACTCCGCCTGCCTCGGGGGCGAACCTTTCGGTCAACGGCAAGTATCCGACGGGGCCGGTCGAGATCATCCCTGGCCGCAACCAGACTTATGGCCATGGTAAGAGCGAGCCGGTCTATTTTGGCGTCAACGAGGTCGAGACCATTCTGCGCAGCAAGAATGACGGCCAGTCGCTCTATGGCGTGCGCGTGCGCGATCCGAGGGTGGCGACGACGGTCGAAGAGGCAGGCGTCACCGCCTTCGATTACGATCCCGCGTGGCGCATCCCCGGCGTCTACACGCCGACCGGAACGACCGAATACGAAGCAGAGACCGTGGAGGCCGGCGTGCGTGAATCGACGCCGCGCATCGGCACCTTCACCTTCGATCACAACGGCAAGAGCTACACCGTCGAGCTGATCGGCAAGGACACGGCATCAGGCATACAGCCGGTGGCGCATGTCCGCGACAAGACCAGCGGCCCCGTCACCTACGGCGCCGGCCGTGTCATCGAGCTTCAATTCACCGATGACACCAACAGCCGCATCGACTGGATCGATTTCAATTACGCTGTCGCGCTGCCATGCGCCTTCACCAACTTCGTCACCTGTCCGCTCGTCCCTCGCGAGAACCAGCTCGATTTTGAGGTGCTCGCCGGCGAAAAGCGCCCCGCGCAGGATGTGGCGAGGACAATGACCTACCAGGCCGGAGCAAACGCTGCCTGAGACAGGCAGTTGGTAACTCCAGGTGTCCATGATGGACACCTGCGACACCTGGCGGTGAAGGGCGGCGGCGTTGATGCTGTTGAGGCCGAAGAACATGCTGCGCGCGTCGCACTCGACATGCCAACTAGGAAATGGACAGGATCTCGAGTTCGCGCTGGCCTAGCTGGACGACGTCGCCAACTCTCTTGCCTGTCAGCGCGATGGCTACAGGCGAGCCGTGCGATATGGAAGCCTGGGACGGGTTTGCCTCATCCTCGCCGACGATGCGGAAGGTCTGCGTGCGGCCGTCGTCGCGCTCAAAGGTGACGGTGTGGCCGAAGGCGATGACTTCATTGGAGGTCGGCACCGGCATCAGCTGGGCCGTACGAACGCGCTCGGCGTAATAGCGCATGTCACGGACCGGAACCGCCGATTGCCGGCGCCTCTCGTTGACATCTTCCAGCTCGTTGGCGGCCGCAAGAGCCTGCTGGGCGCTGGCCAATTCGTCCTGCAGCATTTTGAGGCCGGCCTCGGTGACGAGGTTGATCCGATCGGAGATGGGACGCGCCGGCAGGATGGTTTCGGATGCCGCCTCGGCACTTTCCTCCTTGGCAAACGCTACGCTCAATTGGTGGGCACTCCTCGTCGAACACTGTCAGCAAGCGGATAATCTACAGCCCACAATAAAGCTGCAACAATTTGACGGCTGGCTTCGGCATCGAAACATCGCTCGGCTTCGCTTCTCTGATGTCTTGGTCGGAACAAGCCAGAAGAGGTGAAGGTCGAGAACGACCGGGTGCCTGCTTTCGACTGGAACGCCTATCCCATCTTGAAGTTTTCGGAGATCCTCGAGATCGAAACGCGCTTCATCATCGATCCGATACGACCGCCGCTCGGCGCCGGCGAGGCGTCGCAGGGGCCGGTGTCCGGAGCAATCGGAAACGCCGCGTCCCGCGCGCTTGGCCTCAGGATGCGCGACCTGCCCCTCACGCGGGACAGGTTGGTCGAGGCGCTGATGGGCGGCTGAAACACGAGGTTTTCCAACCGCAGGGCGATACCCTCGCCTGTACCGGTGGCCGCCGCCCGTCAGTTGAAGTCGGAAGTCGAGGCGACGAACCGCGGCCTGCCGGCCCAGCATCACTCCAGGACCGAAACGATGGCCTTGGCGAGTTCGGTCATCTTGCCTTCTGGCAGGCCGGCGACGTTGATGCGGCTGTCATCGACCATGTAGATGCCGTGCTCGACGCGCAGGCGCTCGACCTGCTGCGGCGTCAGGCCGAGCCGGGAAAACATGCCGCGATGCTGCGCCAGAAAATCGAAGCGGTTGGAGTTCGACTGGAGGCGCAAGGCGTCGGCCAGTTCGACGCGCAGCCTCAGCATGCGCTCGCGCATCGCGTTCAGCTCGCTTTCCCAATCGGATCGCAAGGCGTCGTCTTCGAGCACGATCCGTACCGCTGCGGCACCGTGGTCCGGCGGCATCGAGTAGATGGCGCGTGCTGCCGAAAGCATGTTGCTGAGCGCTATGTCGCCCTGGGCGCCATCCTTGGCCAGCACCATGGCTGCGCCGACGCGGTCGCGGTAGACGGCAAAATTCTTGGAGCAGCTTGCCGCCACGACCATCTCGGGAACCTTCGCCGCAACGATCCGCAGTCCCTCGGCATCGGCATCGAGACCTTCGCCAAAGCCCTGATAGGCGATGTCGATGAAGGGTATGAGCTGGCGTTCCACCAGGAGGTCAGCGATCGCCTCCCATTGCGCGGCGGTGAGGTTGGCGCCGGTGGGGTTGTGGCAGCAGCCGTGCAGCAGAACGACATCGCCGCTCGGCGCCTGCCTAAGCGTTGCCAGCATGTCGTCGAAGCGAACGCCGCCGGTCGCGGCGTCGAAATAGGGGTATTGCTCAACCTGCAGGCCGGCGCCGCGCATCATCGGAATATGGTTCGGCCAGGTCGGGTCGGAGACCCAGACTGTCGCATCGGCACGGGTCCGCTTCAGCAACTCCGCCACCAGCCTGAGCGCGCCGGAGCCGCCGGGCGCCTGGGCGGCGCGGATGCGCGACATGTCGGCTGTCGGGCCGAACACCATCCTGGCCATGGCCGAATTGAACTGGGTGTCGCCGGCGAGGCCGAGATAGGTCTTTGTATTCTGCTCGGCATAAAGCCGTTGTTCGGCCTCGCGGACGGCGCGCATCACCGGTGTTGCGCCAGTCTCGTCTTTGTAAACGCCGACGCCGAGGTCGACCTTGTCTGCTCGTGGGTCGGCCCGGTAGAGGCCGATCAGCGCCAGAATCTTGTCGGCGGGTGCGGGCTGCAGCTTTTCGAACATTGTCTCTTCCAGTCTTTTGCGGCGACGAAGTGGTATCCGCATTGCACGGCGCTCGCCAGCCCCTGGTTGGGCTGGTCCGCAAAAATCCGCTTGTCTGTCTGTACGCGATTGGCTGCAGTCGTCGAGGCAGCTGCCGACCAGGCTGTCCCGTCAGGAGATCGTGTCCAGTCCAATGTCGAGGATAGGTGCGCTGTGGGTCAGCCAGCCGACGGAAATGAGGTCGACGCCGCTGGCGGCGATGGCAGGCGCGGTGGTGGGATTGACCCGGCCGGAAGCTTCGGTGATCGCCCGTCCGTCGACCATGTTGACGGCGCTCGCCAACATCTCCGGCGACATGTTGTCGAGCAGGACTGCCTCGACGCCGAGCGCAAGCACTTCGCCCAGCTGTTCCAGCGTGTCGACCTCGACCTCGATCTTCACCAGATGTCCGACATTGGCCCTGGCACGTTCGATGGCTGGGCGTATGCCGCCTGCGATTGCGATGTGGTTGTCCTTGATCAGCACCGCGTCGTCGAGGCCGAAGCGGTGGTTGGAGCCGCCGCCGGCACGCACTGCGTATTTCTCCAATGCGCGCAGGCCGGGCGTGGTCTTGCGGGTGCAGACGATGCGCGCCTTGTGGCCACTGACGGCGTCGACGATGGCAGATGTGGCGGTGGCGATGCCGCTGAGATGGGAGAGGAAATTGAGCGCAACGCGTTCGCCGGTCAAAAGGCCGCGTGCCGGGCCCCGCAGCGTCGCGATGACGTCGCCCGATGCGACGCAGCTGCCGTCGGGCTTTTCGACCTTCATCTCGATCGACGGATCGATCAGGCCAAAGGCGAGGGATGCGAGATCAAGGCCTGCGACCACGCCCGGCTGGCGTGCCGCAAGCACCATGGCGGCCTGCGCCATTGCCGGCACGATTGCGTCGGTGGTGATGTCGCCGGCGCGGCCGAGATCTTCCAGCAGTGCTGTACGAACCAGCGGTTCGAGCATCATCCGGGGCAGAGGTGTCAGGTGCATGATCAGGCGCTCCGGGCCAGTGGCTTGAGGTCGACGTGGCAAGCGGTCTTGATTGCTTGGTCGAGGGTGAGTTTCGAGCGGCGCGCGGTTGCATCCTTGGTCGGAAAGTCAGTGCGGCAATGCGCGCCACGGCTTTCCTCACGGCTGAGTGCCGCGACAGTCATCATCAGCCCGACCGCTGCAGGGGCGGCGCCAGCCGTCGTGCCGGTTGCGAGAGGCAAAAGAGCGGAAGCTGCTTGCCTGAGACCCTCGCCGTCGCGCAGCACGCCCAGCGCCTGCGAGACGATGGACCGCACGAAGGACGGGTCGGGGCGGACGGGAACCTGTTCCGGCAGGGGCTGCGTTGCGTGTACCTTTCTTGCGCCCCTGATGCTCTCAGCCACCCAGCCGGCGGCAACGACGGCTTCGGTCAGCGAGTTGCTGGCCAGCCGGTTGGCGCCATGCAGGCCGGTCGAGGCGACTTCGCCGCAGGCCCAGAGGCCCGCGATCGAGCTGCGGCCCTGATCGTCCACTGCGACGCCGCCCATGTGGTAATGGGCGGCGGGACGCACCGGGATCGGGTCGACTGCCGGGTCTATTCCGGCCTCGCGGCAGAACGCATCGATGGCCGGGAAGCGTGTGGCGAAGCGCTGCCCAAGGCATTGGCGCGTGTCGAGGAAAACCCTGTGGCCACGGGCGAGGTGGCGGAAGACCCCGCGCGCCACCGCATCGCGCGTCGCGAGCTCGGCGCCCGGCAGATCGGCGAGGAAACGCCGGCCGATTTCGTCGACCAGCACGGCACCCTCGCCGCGCACGGCTTCGCTCACCAGCCGCATCGGGCGCGCCGGCGTGTCCAGCGCTGTCGGGTGGAACTGGACGAATTCGAGGTCGGCAAGTTCTGCGCCGGCACGGGCGGCGAGTGCCAGCCCCTGGCCGAAGCAGCCGAGCGGATTGGTGGTGTCGAAAAACAGGCCGCCCACGCCGCCGGTGGCGAGCACGACATGGCTCGAGGCAAGCGCGATATCGCCGTCCAGGCCCGAGGCCATGACGCCAGAAATGGTGCCGTCCTTGGCAACTAACCTCCTGGCCGCAAGGCCTTCGAGCACCGTGATCGACGGTGTGCGGCGCACCGCCGCCACCAAGGCGCGCACCAGTTCCCGCCCGGTGGCATCGCCGCCGGCATGGACGATGCGCCTCCGGCTATGGGCGGCCTCCAGTCCCAATGCGATGCCGCCGGGTGTCCGGTCGAAGGCGACGCCCAGTCGTTCAAGCTTCTCGATTGCCAGGGGCGCTGCCTCGACGATGCGCGTGACGACCGTCTCGTCGCACAGGCCGTCGCCGGCAGCCAGAGTGTCCGCGAGATGCAGCACCGGCGAGTCGTCCTTGCCGATTGCCGCCGCCAGTCCACCTTGGGCGAGCGGGCTCGACGCCTCGCCGCCGAGAGGTGCTGCCGAGAGCAGGACCACGGGCATGGGCGCAAGTTCCAGCGCTGTCATCAGCCCGGCTACACCGGCACCGATGATGACAGGGCGGCCATCGAGGGCGCGGAGGTCGGTGGTCATACCCTCAGCATCCGCTCGACGGCGAGCCGTGCGCGGTCCGAAAGCGTGGGTTCGATGTTTACCGGATGCTGCATCTGCTCAAGGGCCGTGCGGATGTTGGCCAGCGTGATCCGCTTCATGTGCGGGCATAGGTTGCAGGGGCGGATGAATTCGACGTCGGGATGGTCGACCGCGACATTGTCGCTCATCGAGCATTCGGTCATCAGCACGACGCGCGCCGGCTTTTCTGTGCCGACATAGTCCGACATCGCTGCGGTCGATCCGGCGAAATCGGCCTCGGCAACCACCTCCGGCGGGCACTCGGGATGGGCAAGCACGGTTACGCCGGGATGGGCGGCGCGCAGTTCGCGGATATCGTCTGGCGTGAAGCGCTCATGCACTTCGCAATGGCCCTTCCAGGCGATGATCTCGACATCGGTCTGGGCGGCGATGTTCTGCGCCAGATATTCGTCCGGCAGCATGATGACGCGCGGCACGCCGAGCGACTCCACCACCGCCTTGGCATTGCCCGAGGTGCAGCAGATGTCGGAGGCGGCCTTCACCGCCGCCGAGGTGTTGACATAGGTGACGACGGGGACGCCGGGATAGCGCTGTCGCATCAGCTGCACGTCCTCCGGCGTGATCGAATCCGCAAGCGAGCAGCCAGCAGCCATGTCGGGGATCAGCACCGTCTTGCCGGGATTGAGCAGCTTTGCCGTCTCGGCCATGAAGTGCACGCCCGCCAGCACGATGACGTCGGCCTTAACGTCCATCGCCTTGCGCGCCAGGGCCAGGCTGTCGCCGACGATGTCGGCAACGCAGTGGAAGATTTCCGGCGTCTGATAGTTGTGGGCCAGGATGACGGCGTTGCGCTCGCGCTTGAGCTTCAGGATCGCCTCGATGTCATCGGTGAAGGCGGGCCATTCGATGGCGGGAATGACCTTTTCGACGCGGCTGTAGAGCGCGGCTGCGGACAGGGACATGCCAGTCATTCATCCTCCTTATTATGCTCGATATGAGTATAACAAGGACATATGCTTATCATGAGTATAAGGGCTGTCAAGCGTCGTTTGGGTTATTTCGTTCCGGCAACGGCACGTTCGTCGAGGACCGCATGGCGGAAGCGGAACAGCTTCGCCGGGCGTCCACCGGTGTCGGCGGACATCTGGCCCGTCTCCTCGACGAGGTCCTGCTGTTCGATGAGCCGGCGAAAATTCTGCTTGTGCACGGTCATTCCGGCCAGCGCTTCGACAGTCCGCTGCAGCTGCAGCAGCGTGAAGGCCGGCGGCATCAATTCGAACACGACGGGTCGGTACTTGATCTTGGTGCGCAGCCTGGCAATGCCGGTCGCGAGAATGCGGCGATGGTCGCCGTTCATCGTCCGGCCGGGCACGAAACGGGCGTTGGCCTGCCGGTTGCTATGGATGCCCTCCTCGACGAGCCCTGCTTCATAGAGGAGCTCATAGCGCTGCAGCACCAGCTCCTCGTTCCAGGGGCGATCGTCGAAGCCGAAGGCGGTGGCTGCGCGCTGCAGACGCTTGCGCCGCCGCTCTTCCTGGTCGGCGGCCTCTGCCCATTGCCGCAGGGCCGGTTCGATGACGTCGAAAACAACTGCAGGCGCGCCGTAGCGGTGGTCTTCCCAGGGAAAGAACTCATACCAGTTGCGCCAGCCGCCGGGGGCGGCGCGATGCTGCGGCTCTTCGCGCGTCAGGCCCAGATAGCTGATCGAAATCACTCGCCGGCCGGGCTCCTCGCCGCTGCGGTCGCGGTCGGCAAAGGTATAAAGCTGCTCGATATAGCCAAGCGGATGCCCGGTCTGCTGCAGCACCCAGTCGTGCAGCCCTGCCTGCAACGAACGATGGCCCGATTCGAGCGGACCCGAGGGCAGGGCAGCGGCATGTCCGACCGTCAGCACGGCAGGGTCGCCATTGACCGTCGCGACAAGCACCGCGGTCAGGTCTACCTGCACGCTGCGGTCTTCGTCGGCTCCAGCGGACCTGTCTGGCATATGGGCGTGTTTCTCTTGCATTTTCAGTCGGTTGTTGGCTGGCAGCAGTGAAGGTGGACTGGCCGCGCCATGCCGTCAATGTCGATGCGGATTTTCCCTGCTCCGGGCAGTAGACACAGGCAAAGCGGTTGACAAGATGTGCGTTTCATCATGCCGCTTCTGGCCAGAACCGCACGTGGTTACTACGCTTGCAGGCGATGAGTCGGCACGTTTCCACCGCTGTTCCTGCTTTTGTTCCGCCTGTCCTGCCCGGGTGGGCGAACCCGCGCGGGCCGGTGACCGACGTTGCCGAGGCGGCGTTTCTCGCCGGTGCGGCAGTTGGCGCGCTGGATCAGCTGGTGCGCGCGCAACCGGCCTGGGCCGGCGCCTGGCGCCAGCGCCTTGCACTGAAATGTGCCGCGAGCGCCTGCCGTCTGCTGGGGCGAAGCGAAGACGAGGCGGACCTGCGCGACGCCTGGTATCTGCGCAAGGCCAGCGACGACCCCGGTCCTGCCGGCAATGTCTACCGGGCCTTTCGGCAGCAGGCGGCTCGGCCGACGGCGCTCGACGCGGACAGCCTTGCGCAGGCGGTCGAAGGCCTCGGCCTGCGCAAAGATGATCGTTTTGCCAGCCTGCCGGTCGAATTTGACGAGTTGGTCCGTACCGGCCGGCCGGCCCCTTTTGCTGCAGCTGAAATGGCCCAGCGCGTCGTGGAAGCGGCACCTGATGCCGAGTCGCTGGCCTGGTGGGTCGCGGATATGACGCTGGCAGCCAAGCTGCGCTGGCCGCGACCGGTGCCGCTGCTTATGGCACAGGCATTTGGCCCGGCTTTCAGGGCAGCCAGCGGCAGCAGGATTCGGCCAGGCGAAGACGGCTTTGCTGGCGCGCTTTGCCTCGGGTTGGCGCAAGGTGCAGCGGAGGCCTGCCGGACAGCGGGGGAGGTTGCCCGCCGTGCCGAGCGGCTCGAAGCGGTTACGCCCAAGCTGCGCGCCAAGGGTGCGGGAGACGCAATCAAGCGGCTGCTGGAAGACGACGCAGTGCCGGGCACGCTTACGACCGCAAGGCTGTCGCGTTTTGCGGCACGGCGGCTGTTCGAACGGCTGGACATGTTCGAGGCCGTGCGTGAGCTCTCCGGGCGCTCTTCCTTCCGGCTCTACGGGCTCTGACGATGGACGAAGAGACTGCGTCCAAGACCCAAGGCCGGCTGATCGACACCGAACTCGAGCATCTTCCGGCCGAACTCAGATGGCGCGAATGGATGGGGCGCATCGAGGCGGTGATCTTTGCTGCGAGCGAGCCGGTGGCGCGTGAAACGCTGGCACGTATCGTCGGCAGAAACTGCAACATCGACCTGATCATCGACGACATCAGGGCGGAGCTGCGCGGCCGACCCTACGAACTCGTCGCGGTCGCCGGCGGCTGGCAGCATCGTACCAAAAAAGCCTTTGCCGATGTCATTCGCGCCGCGACCGGCCAGGGCGGCGATATCCGCCCGCTGTCGCGGCAGGAGATGCTGGTGCTGATGTGCATCGCCTATTTCCAGCCCGTCACGCGCGGCGAGCTTTCGACCTTCCTTGGCAAGGAGGTGAGCCGCGACCTGATATCGGTCCTCCGCGGCGAGGACTTCATTGCCTCCGGCCCGCGCTCGCCCAAGCCCGGCGCGCCCTACACCTATGTGACGACAAAATTCTTTCTCTCGGCATTCGGTCTCGCAACGCTGCGCGATTTGCCGGACTTCGAAGCGCTCGAGGACGCCGGCCTGCTCTCGAAGGAGCGGGGACTGGCCGAGGACATGCCGATCGGTCGCGCCGGCGAAATCGATGGCGGCGGCGAGCTCGAATGATTGCCGCATGGCGAGACCTGGCTCGCGTCTTGCGATCGCCAGGGAGATGGGTGAAAGGCCGGGGACCAATCGCACTGATCCGCCGGCAGCCATTTGGTCGGCCGGTTTCCCGGCCGACGGGCACTTATCCGGTGCTAGGACCGGTGGCGCAATTCCAGGAAACCGCAAAACGCCTTTCCCGGTTTGCTCCAGACGATTACTCCGCCGGCATCTTGCACTCTGCGGCGTAGCTGTCGCTGTGGGCGGTGAGCACCTTGCCTTCGGTCTTCAGCACCATCTTGCCATCGGCGCCCTTCTCGGCCTTGAGCGAGTACCAGTCCTGGACAGGGTGCTGGTTGGGGCCGAATTTGAACGAGCCGCGCACGGTCGGGATCTCGGAGGTCAAAAGAGCCTTGCGGAAGGCCTTGAGATCGTCGACGCCTGACTTTTCGAGACCGGTGCCGATCAGAAGTGCTGCGTCATAGCCTTGGGCGGCGTAGTAGGTGATCGGGCGATCGCCGAACTTGGCCTTCCAGGCAGCGACGAAGCTCTTGTTGACCGGATTGTCGAAGTCGTCGTTCCAGTGGCTGGTGACTTTCACGCCGAGGGCTGCGTCGCCGACAGCGCCGACGATGACATGGTCGAGGGAGGCCGGATGGACGACCATCGGGATGTCCTTGAGCAGGCCGGCCTGCTGGTATTGGCGCATGAAGGCGATGCCCAGGCCGCCCGGCTCGAACTCGTAGACGACGTCGGGCTTGGCGGCACGGATCTGCGCCATCTCGGCGGCGAAGTCGGTCTGGTCGAGGCCGGTATAGGTCTCGCCTGATATCTCACCCTTGTAGAAGCGCTTGAAGGCGCCCATCGTTTCCTTGCCGGCTTGGTAGTTCGGCGCGATCAGGAAGGCCTTCTTGTAGCCGAGCGACTGGGCGAGCGCGCCGGCACTTTCGCCCTGGCTGTCGTCCTGCCACGAGCTGACGAAATAGTTGGGGTGGCAATCCTTGCCGGCGAAGGTGGCAGACGCCGTGTTGGCGCTGACATAGATCGCGTCATTGTCGAGGATGTCGGGCACGGCGGCATAAGCGACATTGGCGAAGACCATGCCGGTGAACAGCTTGATGCCCTGGTCGGACAGCATTTTCTCGGCGATCTGCTTGGCGTTGCCGGGCTTGAGGCCGTCGTCCTCGACGACGAGCTCGACATCCTTGCCGCCGAGCTTGCCCTTGGCCTGGTCGATAGCCAGCTGGAAGCCGTCGCGGATGTCCTGGCCGAGATAGCCGGCCGGCCCTGACAGCGTCGTGATCATGCCGATCTTGACCGGATCCTCGGCGTAGGCGGCACTTACCGACAGCACCAGGGCGGCGGCCGACAGAATTCCCTTGAATTTCATTTGCGTTCCTCTCGTCAAAAGTTCCCCACCGCTCGGGCGCTGCTGCCGCGATCTGAGCTTCGCGGTTGTGTGCGGCACCGTTGCAGACAAGCCTGATAGGACGGGAGTTGCAGCGTCAGGCGATCATGCATCCGCGCTTGGGTGGCGCCCGGCCTCCTCTCGGGCGGGCGGCAGCGAATGAGGGGTCGCAGGCAACACGCTGCTCCTCCGCAGTGTTGTCCGACCCGTCAAACTTGGCGCAACGGGCAATCCGGTAAATGGAAAACTCGTCATCCAGACATGACTAAGAGGAATAGTTGGGAAAAGCCGATTACTGATACGTCATTGCGCGAGGTCGCCGGCGGTACGCCTCAACGTTTCGACCAACACCTCGGCCGCAGGGGACAGGCGCGCATTGGTGCGAGTTGTGATGCCGATCGGGATGGCCGTCGCCTGTAGCGTCACCGGCAAGATGACGATGGCGCCGAGTGCTGCTTCGCGCCGCGCCACCTGGGCCGGGAAAACGCCGAGATAGTCGGCGTCGATGAGCAGCGCCCGATTGGTCAAAAGCGAGACGGAATCCACCGCATGCGGCGGCGGCTCAAGCCCTTCCTCGCGGAAGGCGATGTCGATCTGGCGCCGCAGGCTGGTCTCCTGGGGCGGCAGGATCCACTCCCAGCCGATAAGGTCGGAGAGGCTGAGATCTGTGCGCTCGGCCAGCGGGTGGCCGCGTCGGGCGACGACGCAGGCGATATCGTCCATCAGCACCTCCTGGACGACGTTGAGCCTGTCGCGCAGTTCGGACAGGCGGCCGACGACCATGTCGAGTTCGCCGGCCCGGAGCGCCGGGATGAGCACGTCGTTGGTGCCCTCGACGATCTTGACCACCAGCTTGGGCCGTTCCTTGCGCAGTCGGGCGATGGCTGTCGGCAACAGCTCGGCGGCGGCCGACAAAAGCGTGCCGATGGCGACGCGGCCGCCGGTGCCGTCGCGCAGATCGGCTAGGTGTTCCTCGGCGTGCGCCAGCTGGGTGATGACGAGACGGGCGTGCTGTGCCAGCGTGTCGCCGAACATGGTGGGCACGACGCCGCGGTTGGTGCGGTCGAACAGGCGCGCCTTGGTGATCGCCTCGATTTCCTGCAGCGCCTTGGTGACGGCCGACTGGGTCATGTTCAGCCGCTTGGCGGCGCGAACCAGGTTTCCCTCCTCCACGATGGCCACGACCATGCGCAGGTGCCGGATGGTGAGCCGGCTCGTCAAAAGCTTCATTGCGCATCATCCTCCCAAATGATTGTCCGAGAATTGGTATTCCAAATCCTCATAGAGATTTCCAGAGAATTCACTTGTCTGCATTTCCATTCGCTGGAACTTTTGTCCCAGAGGCGTTGGCCGCCCACGAGGATGGCCGGCGCGTGGAGGTATTTTGGCCGGTATCCGCCGCCGTTGCGGGCCGGCTGCAAGCGTCGGCGGGCATGCCGTACGGGGAGGACAATCCAGACATGACCGAGACAAGTGGAACCGGACGCCGCGCAGAAATCGCTGGCGCGGGGATTGGCGGGCTCACGGCTGCTGCGGCGCTGGCCCAGCGCGGCTGGTCGGTGACGGTGCATGAGCGCGCGCCGAACCTGCGCACCTTCGGCGCCGGCATCTACATCTGGAGCAACGGCCTGCGCGTGCTCCAGGCGATCGGCGCCTACGACCAGGCAGTCGTCGGCGCCCATATCGGGCCGCAGTTCCACACCCGCGACCACGACAACACGACGATGGAGGAAATCCCCATTAACGGCGCGGGTGACGCCAGGCTGATCACCATCCTGCGCGAGCAGCTGATCAACTCGCTCGTCGACACCTGCCGCCGCAGCGGCGTCGAGATCCTGACCAATTCGGAAGCGGTGGGCGCGACCGCTGAGGGCGAACTGCTGCTCGCCGACGGAACCAGGCGCAAGGCCGATCTCGTTGTCGGCGCCGATGGCATCAATTCGAAGGTGCGCGACTCACTCGACCTGATGATGTACCGCAAGCATCTTGGCTATGGCGCGATCCGCATGCTGATTTCCCGCGACGACGCCGACGTGCCATCAGAGGATCGCGACCGCTATATCGAACATTTCACGGGCACGCGCCGCATTCTCTACACGCCGGCCAGCGCCACAGACCTCTATGTCGCGCTGTGTTGCGCGGCCGACGATGCGGCGGCGCTCAAGGTTCCGGCCGACCGCGCTTTGTGGACCGAGTCCTTCCCGCATCTCGCCCATCTCGTCTCGCGCTTCGGCGATGCCGGCCGCTGGGATGCCTTCGAGGTGGTCAAGCTCAAGAAGTGGAGCAAAGGCCGCACGGCGATCCTCGGCGATGCGGCGCATGCCATGCCGCCTTATCTCGGCCAGGGCGGTGGTTGCGCGCTGATGAACGGCCTGGGGCTAGCCGCTGCCGTAGCCGATGCTGTCGACATCGAGCAGGCGCTGGCCGCCTGGGAAGAACGCGAGCGGCCGATCACCGAGCACACGCAGGATACCGCCGAGCGTCTCGGCGACATGAATTTCTGGCCCGACGATCTGCGCTCGCAGGTGATGAAGATTACCGGCAAGAGCCGCGAACTTGGCGCCGAGCGCATGAAGACGGCGCGTTATGCGCCGACGGCCACCGAGCCGCTCGCCTGACCACAGATGACTGGCGCATCGCGCCTTGAGTTTCCGGAGACCAATGATGAAATCCATCCAGATCGGTGCCAACACGCTTTCTTATGACGAAGCGGGCGAGGGCGAGGTGCTGCTGCTTCTGTCGGGCTGGTGCCAGGACCACCGTCTGTTCAAGACGCTCGCGCCGGAATTGGCCAAGACCCATCGCGTCGTCCGCCTGGACTGGCGCGGCCATGGCGAGCATCGCGAGCATGACGGCGACTTCACCGTCGACGACCAGGCGTCTGACGTCGTTGCCTTCCTCGACAAGATGAACATCGACAAGGTGGTGCCGGTGTCGACCTCGCATGGCGGCTGGGCCAACATCGAGGTGACCGACCGTCTCGGCACGGCGCGCATCCCGCGTTCAGTCGTGATCGACTGGATTCAGACCACGCCCCACGAAGACTTCTTCCGCATGATCGACCATATCCAGGATCGGACGAACTGGGAGAATGGCCGCGGCGACTTCTTCAACTACTGGATCGGCGACACCGAGAACCAGGACATCATCAATCACGTCAACAACGAGATGGCCAAGTACAGCTTCGAGATGTGGGCGCGTTCGGGCCGCGAGATCGGCAAGGCCTACCGCAAATGGGGCAACCCGATGCAGCGCATGGCCGCGCTCGGCGAGAAGCGTCCGATCACCCACATCTATTCGCAGCCTTTCGAGCCGGAATATGCTCAGGCGCAGCTCGATTTCGCTGCGGGCAACAGCTGGTACAAGCCCAACAAGCTGCCCGGCAAGACGCACTTCCCGACGCTCGAGCAGCCGAAGGTGGTGGCCGACACCATCCGCGCTTTCGTCGCCTGACAGGAGTAACGCATGAGCGTGCTTGCCGAAGAAGCCAACTGGAAGCGTGAAGTCCTCGACCGCGACTACGGCGCGCGGGCTTCCGTGACGCCTGAGGTCTTCGAGGCCGCCATGCGCTGTTATCGCGGCCGCTCCGAAGAGATGCGGAGCCACGCCACGCATCTCGATGTCGTCTATGACGAGCAGAGCGGCCAGACGATCGACATCTACGGCACATCAGGCGGGCTGCGGCCGGTGTTCGTGTTCATCCATGGCGGCTATTGGCGCATGCTGTCCAAAAACGACTCCGCCTTCATGGCGGCGATGCTGGCGAAGAATGGTATCGCCACCGCCGTGGTCGACTACAAGCTGGCGCCCGAGGCGTCGCTTGACGAGATCGTGCGCGAGGTGAGGGCGGCCATCGGCTTCTTGTGGAAGAACGGCCGCGCGTTCGGCGTCGATCCCGATCGTATCTATGTCGGCGGCAGCTCGGCCGGCGGACACCTGACGGGTGCGGTGCTTTCGGGCGGCTGGCACGATGCTTCAGGCGTGCCAGAGAATGTCATCAAGGGCGCTTTGCCGATCAGCGGCCTGTTCCATCTCGCGCCGATCTCGAGATCCTTCGTGCAGGACTGGATTAAGCTGGACGAGGCGGCCGTCGAGCGACTGAGCCCTACGGCAAACCTGCCCAGGGTCGGCTGTCCAATTATCGTCGCCTATGCCGATGGTGAGCCGGACGGGTTCCGGCGGCAATCGGCCGAATATGATCGTCTCTGGCGCGAGGCAGGCTTTGTCTCGGAGCTGTTGGTAATCCCCGACCGCAACCATTTCGACGTGCTCCTCGACCTCGCCTCCGCAGATGCCGCCTTGTCCAAGGCTCTGGTCAGGCTCATCAACGGCTGACCGTCAGCTGGTTTCGCGCGGCGTCAATTGCTGGGCGTAGCGGCGCACGACGGCAGCAAAGGCCGAGACGGCAGGCGAGACCGAGCGGCCGGTCGCATGGATCAACGACACCTCGCGCGAGATGGTAGGCTCTGCCAAGGGCTTGCCCGAGACCTTGCGGAAACGCGCTGCCGCCAGTGCGTAGGTGGGCAGCACGGCGATGCCGAGGCCTGCCTCGACCAAGGCGATGGCCGTCGTCACCTGCGTCACCTCGAAGGCCGGCTTGAACGGTATCTGCGCCATTTCGAAGCCTACTTCGACCAGCAGCCGGATGCCGCTGTCGCGTGTCAGCGTGATCAGCGGCTGCTCCGCCAGCTCGGCCCATTTGACCTGCAACTCGCTATGGAACGGGCTGCGGTGGTCGCAGAACAGCATCAGGCTGTCGCGCACCAGGGACAGTCGTTCGATGCCATCCTCTGCCGGCGAGAAGGTGCCGAGGCCACAATCGGCCTGGCCGCTGCGCACGCTTTCGACGATCTGCTCGGTGCCGACGTCTGCCAGCTGTACCGAGATGCCGGGATAACTCTTCTGGAACTCGGCGATGGCCTGGGGCAGCACGACCGAGGCGAGCAGCGGAGGCGCTGCGATGCGCAGGCGTCCGCGCCGCCGTTCCGCCAGCATGTGCACGCCTTCCACTGCGTGCTCCAGCTCCTCGACCACCTTGGTTGCGGAGTTCTGGAATTCGCGGCCGGCATCGGTCAGCTCGACGCGGCGGGTGGTGCGATCGAACAGGCGCACCGACAGCTCCGCCTCGAGATCGCGGATTGCCTGCGACAGGGCCGGCTGCGCCGTGCCAAGCCGCTTCGAGGCGCGCGAAAAGCTGCCAAGCTCTGCGACCGCCAGGAACTGCTGGATCTGCTTGATGGTGATCTTCACGCAGGCGGCCTCCTTGACGCAGGGCTGGAATGTAGACGTCTGCCGCATGCCCGGCATTTATACAGAAAAGAATATTAATTTATCAGATAAATCCGTCTTGTCGATATAATCGTTTCCATTGATCTTGGGGTCCACGACGTCGGAGCCGAGGGCTTCCAGGCGCCTCGCAGAAACATGCCACTACGGAGCTGAGACGCCCCAATGCCCAACTATCCCGATCTCCAGCTCTATATCGGCGGCGCCTGGCGCAAGACGGCGGAAACGCTGCCTGTCATCAATCCGGCCGACGAGAGCGTGATCGGCGCGGTTCCGGTTGCATCCACTCACGACCTCGACGCGGCCCTTGAGGCTGCCGAGCGTGGTTTTGTCACCTGGCGCAAGACCTCGCCGGCGCGCCGCGCCGAAGTGCTGCGCAAGGCGGCGTCGCTTCTGCGCGAGCGTATTGACGAGATCGCTGCCGACATCACCCGGGAGCACGGCAAGCCATTCCAGCAGGCGCGCCTTGAGGTGATCCGCGGTGCCGAGTTCTTCGAATGGGATGCGGGCGAAGCACAGCGCATTTATGGCCGCGTCATCCCCAGCGAGCCGGGCATCCGCTACATCGTCCATCACCAGCCGATCGGCACGGTGGCGGCATTCTCGCCGTGGAACTTTCCGATGAGCCAGCCGGCGCGCAAGATCGCTGGCGCCTTGGCCGCAGGCTGTTCGATCATCATCAAGGCTGCGGAAGAAACCCCGGCCGGCTGCCTGCACATCGCCCGGGCCTTCCATGACGCCGGCTTGCCGGCTGGCGTGCTTAACCTCGTCTTCGGCGTGCCTGCCCAGATTTCCGAATACCTGATCCCGCAGGAGCCGGTGCGCCTGATCGCCTTCACCGGCTCGACCGCTGTCGGCAAGCGCCTCACCGGCCTTGCGGCCCAATATGTGAAGCCGGTGCTGATGGAACTCGGCGGTCATGCACCCGTGATCGTTTGCGACGATGCCGACCCGGTGAAGGCCGGCATCGCCTCGGCCATCCGCAAGGTGCGTAATTCCGGTCAGGTCTGCACCTCGCCGACGCGCTTCTTCGTCCATGAGAGCATCTACAAGCCGTTCACCGAAGCCTTCATCGAGCGTGCTCGCGCCGTGAAAGTCGGCAACGGCCTCGACGAGGGCACCGAGATGGGCCCGGTGGCCAACCACCGCCGTGTCGAGGCGATGGAAATGCTGGTGGCGGACGGGCTGTCGAAGGGCGCCAAGCTGTTGCTCGGTGGCGAGCGTCCGCGCAACAGCGGCTACTTCTACCCGCCGACGATCCTGTCGGAATTGCCCGACGATGCCCGTGTCATGCGCGAGGAGCCATTCGGCCCGCTGGCGGTGATCAATCCCGTTTCCTCGCTCGATGAGGCGATCGAGAAGGCCAATGGCGTGCCCTTCGGACTTGCCGCATACGCCTTCACCAATTCGGCCGCCAATGTCGACCAGCTCACCGACGACCTAGAAGCCGGTAACGTGTCGATCAACACGCTGGAGGCCTCGGTCGCCGAGACGCCGTTCGGCGGCGTCAAGGAGAGTGGTTTCGGCCGCGAAGGCGGAGCGGAAGGCATCTTGCACTACACCGTGGTCAAGAACATCTCGCACCGCATGGCGATCTAGCCGAAGCCCGAAGTCCCCGGAAAGGTTCGCATTCGATGAAGTACGACAAGAAGACCGCCAAGGCCCATTCGAGGGCGACTATGAAGGGCGTCTGGGCCGCAGCGCTGATGCCGTTCAAGGATGACCTGTCGATCGACGAGGACGGTTTCCGCCGCAATGTCGACCACTGGATCGGCGATCTCGGCATCGACGGCTTTTTCATCGCCGGCAAGCAGGGCGAGTTCTTCTCGATGTCGATCGACGAGCGCAAGCGCAGCTTTGATCTGGCGGTCGAAGCCTGCGCCGGCCGCGCCCAGACCATCATGTCCTGCTCGGACCAGAACATGGACGTGGTGATCGATCTGGCAAGACATGCTGAGAGATGCGGCGCCGACTACATTGTCGTGCACGCACCGATCCTGCATTTCTTCAAGGAGCAGGACGAGACGCTGCTCAACTACTACCGCACCATTGCCGACAAGGTGGACATCGGCATAGCGCTCTGGAGCCATCCCGACAGCGGCTACCTTATGAGCCCCGAACTGTGCAACAAGCTGGCCGACATCGAGAACGTCGTCGCCATCAAATACTCGGTACCGCGGCCGATGTACTCCGAACTGACCAGACTCGCGGGCGATCGCATCCTCGTCAGCACGGCTTCCGAGGAGGAGTGGCTGGACAACATTCTGGAGCTCAACTGGCAGCTCTATCTGTGTTCGTCGCCGCCCTATCTCATTCAGACCAGGCACGACAAGCGCATGCGCGAATACACCGACCTTGCTTTTGCCGGCAAAGCGGAAGAGGCACGCCGCATCCGCGACAGCCTCGATCCGGTGCGCGCAGCGCTCAAGAACACACGCCCGGCCGAGAAGCCGCATTCGCACCAGAAATACTGGCAGGAGCTGCTGGGTCAGTCGGGTGGACGTGTGCGGCCGCCGCTGCTGGAACTTACCGAGGCCGAGAAGCGCGCCACCCGTGCTGCCTTCGAAGCCTGCGGTCTGAAGACCTCAGCCTGAAGGGTGAAGCCTGAAGACTGGGGCCCGACCTGCCAAATCCGACGCTTGCGCGCCGACCAAAAGGAGGAACGACAATGACCAGACGCCTTTCGGCCTTCAGCTTTTCGAAGTGGATCGACGAGCACGCCCACCTGCTCAAGCCGCCTGTCGGCAATCAGCAGATCTGGGAAGACGCCGACCTGATGGTGACTGTCGTCGGCGGCCCCAACAAGCGCACCGACTATCACGACGATCCGGTCGAGGAGTTCTTCTACCAGCTCAAGGGCGACATGATGCTCAAGGTGGTGGACAACGGCAATTTCTACGATGTGCCGATCCGCGAAGGCGAAATCTTTCTTCTGCCGCCGCATGTGCGCCACTCGCCGCAGCGCCCGCAGGAGGGCTCCATCGGCTTGGTCGTCGAACCGAAGCGCAATGACGGCCTGCTCGACGCCTTCGAATGGTACTGCTTCGAGTGCAACGGGCTGGTCAAGCGCGTCGAAGTCACGCTGAAGAGCATCGTCCGCGATCTGCCGCCGATCTACCAGGCGTTCTATGCCGACGAAAAGGCGCGCACCTGCCCGAAATGCGGCGCGCTTCATCCGGGCAAGACCCCGCCGGAGGGCTGGGTGAAGCTCTGATCGGCCTGCCTTCGTGATGCATGCGCGCCACTCGGTGGCGCGCCGCCCCTCAGATCTGGAACCAAGACATGAAACTGAAGTCCTCGCTCATTGCCCTCGCGGTCGCCTCGCTGTGCAACTCGACTGCATTCGCCCTGGAACCGGTCAAGATCGGCATGATCACGACGCTTTCCGGTCCGGCGGGCTATCTCGGCGAGGATGTGCGCGACGGCTTCCAGCTCGCGATCGACCTCGAAGGCGGAAAGCTTGGCGGCGTCCCCGTCAAGGTGCTGGTGGAAGACGACGGTCTCAAGCCTGGCAACGGTCGCCAGATCGTAGAGAGGTTTCTGAACGATGAAGGCGTCAGGCTGTTTACCGGCATCGTCTTCTCCAACGTGGCGGGTGCGGCTGTTCCCGAAATCGTCGACGCGGACGCGATCTTCGTCAGCCCCAATGCGGGGCCTTCCGAATTTGCCGGCAAGGGCTGCCACCCGAACTACTTTGTCCTTTCGTGGCTGACCGACACGATGCAGGGTAGCGCGGGCCAGAACGCCACCGACCTCGGCTACAAGAAGGCGTTCGTGCTTGCGCCGAACTACCAGGCCGGCAAGGACGCGGTCGCGGGTTTCAAACGCTACTTCAAGGGCGAGATATCGGGCGAGATCTATACGCGCCTTGACCAAACGGACTTTGCAGCGGAGATGGCCCAGATCAAGGCGGCCAATCCGGACGTGGTATTCCAGTTCCAGCCAGGTGGGCTTGGGATCGCCTTCCTGCGCCAATACCAGCAATCTGGCCTGCTTGGCACAGTGCCGATGGTGGTTGCCGAGCCTTCGATGGACCACGCCATCCTCAAGGCAGTGGGCGAGGCGGCGGAGGGATTGAATGTCTCGGGCTCCTGGAACACCGACCTCGACAATGACACCAACCGCGAGTTTGTCGCGAGGTTCTCCGAGACCTACAAGCGCACGCCGACGATGTATGCAGCGCAAGGCTACGATACCGCACTTGCCATCGCTTCGGCGCTCAAGCAGTCCGAGGGCGACGTAGAAGATCTCGATACATTCCGTGCAGCGCTGCTCAAAACCGAGTTCAAGACCACGCGCGGCAGCTTCAGCTTCGGCAAGAACCAGCATCCCGTGCAGGACTGGTATGCGATGCAGGTGGTGAAGGACGATGCCGGCCAGCTAACGCTGAAGACGCGCAAAAAGCTGCTCGAAGCGCATGGCGATCCGTTCGCCGGCGAATGCGACCTCTGAGGGCGGAATGAGGGTCCGTCGGCTCCAACTTCCAGAATTCGGCATCGAACTGGAGCAGCTACATGCCGGCTCAGTTGTGGTGACCTGCATCCCCGACATGGCAAATGTTGCCTGGCCGGCGCGTGCGATCTTCGCGGGGCTGTCACGCGAGGATCTGGAAGCTGCTCGCAGGCGTTCGCCTGAAGGCACTGTCGATCCCGAGGGCGGGACGGTGGCGCTCAGCTTCAATTGCTACGTCATCGAGACACCTGATTATGTGGCGCTGATCGACGGTGGCATCGGCGACGCCAAGGAGCGGCCGCACCGGCCGGCCTGGCATCGCCGCGAAACCCAATTCCTCCAGACGCTGCTGGCGCTCGGCATTTCGCCCGAGCGTGTCGACATCGTCATCAACACGCATCTGCACGCCGACCATGTCGGCTGGAACACAAGGCGGGAAGGCGAAACCTGGCGGCCGACCTTTCCCAATGCGCGCTACGTCGTCGCCGAAACCGAGCTTGCCCATTGGATTGGTATCCACGAGGCGTCGGTCGACGGCAACACGCTGCATGGCGCCTTCGCCGATAGCGTGTTGCCCATCATCCGGTCCGTAGGCTTCGAGGCAGTGGCTTCGGACGCCGAGGTGGCCAATGGGCTGCAACTGAAGCCGGCGCCCGGACATTCGCCCGGCATGGTGGTGGTCTCGCTCGACACGGGCGAGGGCGAGGTGCTGTTTCTGGCCGATGCTGTCCACCATCCGCTGCAGCTCGGCGATGACAGCATCGTCTGCAATTTCTGCGAGGACCCGGCCCAGGCGCGCGCGACGCGGATCGGCCTGCTCGGTGCGGCGGCTGCTGCGGGCACCGTACTTGCGCCTTACCATTTTCCCGCCCCTGTCTTCGGCCGGTTGACGGCGGAGGCGGCTTCGTTCCGGTTCGTGCCTCTAGACATCGACGCACCCGGCCAGCCTGCAATCAACAATGCGCGCTAGAACGCGCCGACCAGAGGAGAACCGACTGTGAGGAAAACCATTCTTGCCGCATCGATCGCAGCGCTTGCGGCGTTTCCGGCTTTCGCTGCCGACCCGGTCAAGATCGGCATGATCACCACGCTATCGGGCCCGGCCGGCTATCTCGGCCAAGACATTCGCGACGGCTTCAAGCTTGCCATGGAAGACGGCAAGCTGGGCGGCGTGCCGGTCGAGCTGGTCGTCGAGGACGATGGCCTGAAGCCTGGCCAGGGCAAGCAGATCGCCGAACGCTTCCTCGGTGAGGAAGGCATCAAGCTGTTCACCGGCATCGTGTTCTCAAACGTCGCCGGTGCCACCGTTCCCGATATCGTCGACAACGACGCCTTCTACATCAGCCCCAATGCCGCGCCGTCGAACATGGCCGGCAAGGAGTGCAACCCGAACTATTTCGTCGTCTCCTGGCAGAACGACAGCCTGCATGAGAGTGCCGGCCAGAACGCCACCAATCTCGGCTACAAGAAGGCTTTCGTGCTGGCCCCGAACTATCAGGCCGGCAAGGACGCCATCGCCGGCTTCAAGCGCTACTTCAAGGGCGAGATCGCAGGCGAAATCTACACCCGTCTCGACCAGACCGATTTCGCTGCAGAACTCGCTCAGGTCCGCGCGGCCAAACCCGACGTGGTCTTCCAGTTCCATCCGGGCGGCCTCGGCATCACCTTCCTGCGCCAGTACGAGCAGGCAGGCCTGATGAAGGAAATCCCGATGGTGGTGGCCGAGCCGTCGATGGACGGCGTGACGCTCGCCGCCGTCGGCGACGCGGCCCTCGGCCTCAACGTTACGAGCCACTGGAACTCCGACTTCGACAACGCGGCCAACAAGAAGTTCATGGAAGCCTGGACCAAGGCCTACAACCGCCCGGTCACCTACTATGCCAGCCAGGGTTATGACGCGGCTCTTGCCTATGCCTCGGCGTTGAAGGCGACCGGCGGCAGCCTCGACGACGCCGATGCCTTCCGCGACGCCCTGCGCAAGGCCGACTTCGAATCCGTGCGCGGCAAGTTCGCCTTTGGCCCCAACCAGCACCCGGTGCAGAACTGGTACGCGCTGAAGGTCGAGAAGGGCGCCGATGGCAAGCCGATGCTGAAGACGGTCGGCGACGTGTTCAAGGACCACGGCGACGCCTATTCGGCCGAATGCAAGATGTAATCCCGGCCCTGCCGGTTGGGGGGAGACGGTCCGCGTCGTCTCTCCCCAAGAGTTCTCCTGTGTGAAGTGATCCGAGATGACGCTCTTCCTCGAACAATTGCTCAACGGCGTGCAGTTCGGCGTGATGCTGTTCTTGCTGGCTGCCGGCCTGACGCTGATCTTCGGCATCATGGGCGTCATCAACCTGGCGCATGGGTCGATCTACATGATTGGCGCCTATGCCGGCACCTGGGTCGCGGCCGAGACCGGATCGTTCTGGCTCGGCATTCCAGCAGCCCTTGCGGCGGCAGCCATTGCTGGCGTCGCCATCGAATTCCTGGTCGTGCGCAGGCTTTATCAGCGTGACCATCTCGACCAGGTGCTGGCGACTTTCGGCCTGATCCTGATCTTCAACCAGACCATCACCATCCTGTTCGGCCGCCAGCCGCTGTTCGTGTCGATGCCGGCGCTGCTGGACGGCTCGGTTGAGCTGCTGCCCGGGCTGTTCTACCCGATCTATCGCCTCACCATCATTCTGGTTGGCCTGCTGGTTGCCGTCGGCCTGTATCTGCTGATCAACAAGACCCGTATCGGCATGTTGGTTCGCGCCGGCTCGACCAATCGCGAGATGGTGCGCGCGCTCGGCGTCGACATCCGCCTGCTCTACACGCTGGTCTTCGGTCTCGGCGCGTTGCTTGCCGGTCTCGCCGGCTTCATGGCCGGGCCGATCCTCGCAGTGCAGGTCGGCATGGGCGAGCAGATCCTGATCACCACCTTCGTCGTTGTCGTCATCGGCGGTGTCGGCTCTATCCGCGGCGCTTTCTTCGCCAGCCTCGTGCTCGGCATCGTCGACACCAGCCTGCGCGCCTATCTGCCGGGCCTGCTGCGTCAGGTGATGGTTGGTCCCGAGGCCGATGCGCTGGGCGCCGGCATCTCGTCGATGGGCATCTACCTTCTGATGGCGATCGTGCTTCTGATCCGGCCGAAAGGCCTCTTCATCCGGAATTCCTGAGTTGGGTACTGCTGCGCCAATGGAAACTTCACTCAAGCGACCTGCCTTGCTAGCCGGTGTGCTGATCGCGCTGATTGCGCTGCCGACGGTGGCGGACCTCACCGGTTACACCGCGCTGACGTCGCTGGCGACGCGCGTGCTGATCTACGGCATCGCAGCGGCCAGCCTCAATTTCGTGCTCGGCTATGGCGGCATGGTCAGCTTCGGCCACGCGGCCTTCTTCGGCATCGGCGGATATGTCGTCGGCATCCTCTACCAGCACTATGCGCTGGGCGAGCCGCTGCTCGGCTTCATCCCAGGCACCAACCAGCTGTTGATCACCATCCCTGTGGCGCTGGTGGTCTCAGGCATCATGGCGGCGCTCATCGGCGCGCTGTCGCTGCGCACCGGCGGCGTCCAGTTCATCATGATCACGCTCGCCTTCGCCCAGATGCTGTTCTTCCTGTTTGTCTCGCTCAAGACCTATGGCGGCGACGATGGCCTGATCATCCGCCGCGCCAACGAGCTGCCGGGCCTCAACATGCGCGATAAGCAGACGGTCTACTATGTCTGCCTCGCCTTCGCGGTGCTGTTTTTCTTCGTGCTCTGGCGCATCGTCAATTCGCGCTTCGGCAACGTCATCGTCGGCCTGCGACAGAGCGAGCGGCGCATGGCGGCGATCGGCCTGCCGGCGTATCGCTACAAGCTGATGGCTTTCGTGATCTCGGGCATGGGCTGCGGTCTTGCGGGGGCGCTGATGGCCAACTTCCTGCGCTTTGCCAGCCCCGATATGCTGCATTGGACCAAGTCGGGCGAACTGATGGTGATGGTCATCCTCGGCGGCGTCGGCACGCTGTTCGGGCCGCTGATCGGTGCCGCCGTGTTTATCGTGCTGGAAACGCTGCTCGCCTCGTGGACCGAGAACTGGCAGCTCGGCCTCGGCCTGATCCTGCTGTTCGTGGTGCTCTACACACAAGGCGGCGTGCAGGCGCTGGGCGCCCGTCTTTTCGGGAGGCGCGCATGAGCCAGCCGATCCTCAATGTCCGCGGCCTGGTCAAGCGCTTCGGCGGGCTGCTTGCCACCGACCATGTCGACATCACCGTCAATCCGGGCGAGATCCACGCCCTGATCGGCCCGAACGGTGCTGGCAAAACGACGCTGATCTCGCAGTTGATGGGCGAGATCAGGCCCAATGAAGGTACGATCGAGATTGACGGCAGGTCGGTCGACGGTGTGCCGACGTCCAGGCGCGTGTTGCTCGGTCTGGCTCGTACCTTCCAGATCACCTGCTTGCTGCCCGACTATACGGTACGCGACAACGTCGCCATCGCCGTGCAGATTCGGCAGGGACACAGTTTCCGCTTCTGGGGTGATGTGCGCCGCGAGAAGATGCTGGCCGAGGAGGCGGCGCACCACCTCGCGACCGTGGGGCTCGAGTGTCGCGCCGACGAGCTGGTCGCCAATCTCTCCCATGGTGAGCAGAAGCAGCTGGAACTGGCGGTGGCCCTTGCGACCAAGCCGCGACTTCTGTTGCTCGACGAGCCGATGGCCGGCCTCGGCCATGTCGAGAGCCAGCAGATGATCGAGACTTTGCGCGGTCTGAGGAGCCATGTCTCGATGCTGCTTGTCGAGCACGACATGGAGGCGGTGTTCGCTCTTGCCGACCGCATCTCGGTGCTGGTCTACGGGCGCGTCATCGCCACCGGCACTGTCGACGAGATCCGGGACAATCCGGACGTGCGCACCGCCTATCTTGGTGAAGGAGACGAGCTGTGCTGAGCGTCGCCAAACTGCAATCGGGTTACGGCCGGAGCCAGGTTCTCTTCGACGTCGAACTGGAGATCGGCGAGGGCGAGGTCGTCACCCTGCTCGGCCGCAACGGCATGGGCAAGACAACCACCGTCAAATCGATCATGGGCCTCGTCCGGCCGATGTCGGGCGAAGTGCGTTTTACCGGCCGCGATGTGCGCGGCGCGACGCCAGAGACGGTCGCCCGCCTTGGCGTCGGCCTGGTGCCGGAGGGCCGCCAGACCTTTGCCACGCTGACCGTGCGCGAAAATCTCGTCGCCACCGCCGCCAATCGTCTCGGCCGCAAGGACCCGTGGACGCTGGAACGCGTCTACGCGCTGTTCCCTAGGCTGAAGGAGCGGGCCGGGCAAGCTGCGGGAACTCTCTCCGGCGGCGAGCAGCAGATGCTGGTCGTCGGCCGGGCGCTGATGACCAACCCGAAGCTGCTCATCCTCGACGAGGCGACCGAAGGTCTTGCGCCGGTCATCCGCGCCGAGATCTGGGGATGCATCGAGGCGCTCAAGGCTGAAGGCCAGTCTATCCTCCTGATCGACAAGAACCTCAACGTGCTGAAGCGCCTCGCCGACCGCCACTACATTCTTGAGAAGGGCCGTACCGTCTGGTCGGGCACCGGCGTAGACCTGACCAGCAATGCCGAACTGGTGCAGCGCTATGTCGGGCTCTAAACCCCGTCGCCCTCTGCGGCTCTGCTTCGTCGGCTGGGGGGCAATTGCCAGCCGCGTAGGCGCACTGCTGGCCGAGCGCCAGCCCGATGCGATCGAGGTCGTCGCGGTCGCTGTGCGTGATGCCGGGCGCGAGCGTGCTGGCCTGCCGCAAGGCGCGCGCCTGATCTCCCGCCCTGACGAGCTGGCCGGGCTCGATCTGGACATGGTGATCGAGGCGGCAGGTCGGCCGGCCGTGTCCGCCTGGGGCGAGGCGGCGCTGCGCCACGCCGGAAGCTTCGTGGTTTCCTCGACCAGCGCCTTCACCGACGAGGCGTTGCTCGGCCTGCTGCTGTCGGTCGCCGATGAGGCCGGAAGCCGCATCCTTGTACCCTCCGGCGCACTCGGCGACCTTGGCGCGCTGGCCGCAGCCTCCGTGCTGCCGCTCGACGATGTCCGCCATTCGATCGTCAAGCCGCCCCGTGCCTGGCACGGCACCAAGGCTGCCGAACTTGTCCACCTCGACAGTCTCACCGAGCGAACCGAATTCTTCGTCGGCTCGGCGCGCGAGGCGGCAGCAAGCTTCCCACAGAATGCCAATGTCGCCGTTATAACAGCACTGTCGGGCATCGGCCTCGAGCGCACGCGCGTTGCGCTGGTTGCCGACCCCCATGTCAGCCGCAACGTCCACGAGATCAGTGCTTCCGGTGCCTTCGGTAAGCTCGACCTAAGGCTCGAAAACGAGCCACTGAAGATCAATCCCAAATCCTCCGAGATGACCGCGCTCAGCCTCGTACGCCTCATCGAGAACGGTACGGCGACGCTGGTACGCTGACTGCGGCAGATCGCGAGCCGCGCTCCGATCCCTGGAGAGCCGGATGAACGGCGGCGTTTGTCGAACGCTGGCCGCCTGTCGTCACCTATCTTGCCACCACTTTTATCTGGACGCGATCGTCGGTTGAAATCGCTCGCGACTTGCTATATCCAAGATGATGATTTGATCAAATGAGCGTTTGCCAAGAGGCTTTAGGTGACGAGAAAAGCTATCTATTCCGGCTCTCCCTTTGAGGAACTGGCCGGTTATTCCCGGGCGCTGGTGGACGGCAACTGGGTTTTCGTTTCCGGTACCGCCGGACATGATCCGGCGATTGGCGGGTTCGCGCCCGAGGCAGAAGCGCAGGCGCGACGCTCGCTCGCCATCATCGCCGGGGCCCTGGCTGAGGCGGATGCGCACATTTCGGATATCGTGTCGGTGCGCGTGTATCTCGCCAGCCGCGACGACGTGATGGCTGTTTCCAGGGTGCTCGGCGAGACCTTCGCCGATCCTCGGCCAACCAACACGACCATCATCTGCGGCTTCCCCGTCGAAGAGATCAAGGTCGAGATCGAAGTGATCGCGCGCCGCAAGGCCGGCGCTGCGGAAAATGACAGTCAGGTGATTTGATGAAGCGGGTAGCCAGGCGTATCTCGGAGACGCCGCAAAAGTCGTTCGGCATGTATCAGAAGGCTGCGGCCCTTGCCGGCAGCGGGCGCGATCTCATTCATCTGGAGCTGGGGCGCCCTTCTGCCGATACGCCGGATCACATCAAGCAGGCAACGATCGCGGCGTTGCTGGCTGGCGACGTCCACTACAGCGACCTCAAGGGGACTGCCAGCTTCCGCGAGGCGCTCGCCGAAAAGCTGCGCCGGCAGAATGGCATGGATGTCACCGCCGCCGATGTCCTTGTCACCAACGGCCTCACTCATGCGTCCTTCGCTGCTTTCCTCGCGCTGCTTGATCCGGGTGACGAGGCGATCCTGCTCGATCCGTTCTATCCGCAGCATGTCGGCAAGATCGAGCTCGCCGGTGCAAAGCCGGTATTCGTCCAGCTCGATGCCGGCAACGACTTCACCATCGACATCGATCTGATCGAAGCCAAGATCACGCCGCGCACCCGGATGATCGTGCTGGTCAATCCGGTCAATCCGACCGGCCGCGTCTACTCCCGCGCCGAACTGCAGGGCCTGGCCGATCTGGCGATCGCGCGTGACCTGCTCGTGCTTTCCGACGAGGTCTATGAAGACATGGTCTATGACGGCCATGCCCATACCAGCATTGCAGCGCTTCCCGGCATGGCCGAGCGCACCATCACAGCCTTTGCATTCACCAAATCCTTTGCCATGGATGGGTGGCGTCTAGGCTATCTGACAGCGCCGGCGTGGGCCATGCCGGGTCTGCTCAAGATCACCGCCAACGACGCCACCCACGTCAATACATTTATCCAGGCCGGTGGTCGCGCTGCGATCACCGGCCCTTCTGAAGTGCTTGCCGACCTGGTTGACGACGACCGGCAGAAGCGCGACCTGGTCGTGCGCCGGCTGAACCAGATGCCTGGGGTGAAATGTCCTTCGCCCCAGGGCGCCATCTACGCCTTCCCTGACATCTCCGCGTTCGGTATTCCCTCGCAGACGCTCGCGGAAAAGATCCTCAACGAGGCGGATGTGGTGGTCGAGGCGGGCAGTTTCTACGGTCAATCGGGCGAGGGCCACTTGCGCGTCTGTTTCGGTTCCGAAAGCCTGGAGCGTCTGGACGAAGGCATGGATCGCTTGTCGCGCTTCTTCAACAATCTGTGGGACGGGCGGGACGGCGCGGCAAGCCAGGCGGTCGAAGCCAAGCGAGGCAGTGCATGATCCGGACGGGAGAAGTCATCCTCGAGACCCGCGGACTGTCGCGCAGCTTCGGTGCCCTCAAGGCGGTCGACGGCGTCAACATCTCGGTGAAGGCGGGGCAGATCACCGGCCTGATCGGGCCCAACGGTGCCGGCAAGAGCACGCTGTTCGGTCTCATTGCCGGTGAAGTCCAGCCAAGTGCAGGCGAGGTGATCTTCGCCGGGCAGGGCATTTCAGGTCTTCGGCCCGACCGGATCTTTCGTGCCGGCCTGGCACGCACCTTCCAGATACCTCGCCCTTTCCCGCAGATGTCGGTGCTGGAAAATGTCATGCTCTCGGCGACGGGCCAGTCGGGCGAAAAATTCTGGAACAACTGGTTTCGCAGTGGGCTGGTCGGCGCTGAAGAGCGCCGCGCGCGCGAAAGGGCGATGGACGTGCTTGCCTTCACCGGCCTGGCCGACAAGGCACGCGACCTCGCCGGCGTGCTCTCGGGCGGACAGCAGAAGCTTCTCGAGCTTGCCCGCGTGATGATGGTCGATCCGCCGCTGATCCTGCTCGACGAGCCGACGGCAGGTGTCAATCCGACCCTCATTGAAACGCTGATCGACAAGATCGTGGCGCTCAACCAGCGCGGTGTGGCCTTCCTTATCGTCGAGCACAACATGGACATGGTCATGCGCATCTGCCGCCACATCGTGGTGATGGCGCAGGGCAAGGTGATCTTCGATGGCGAGCCTGCAGGCGTCATGAAGGATCAGCGCATCGTCGATGCCTATCTTGGCGATGTGACAGTGGGAGAACTCGCATGAGCGTGCCCGTCTGCGAGGCGCGCAACGTGCGCGCCAGCTACATTCCCGGCATGCCGATCGTGTTCGACATCTCGGTCGCCATCGATGCCGGCGAGCTTGTCACCCTGATCGGCCCCAACGGCGCCGGAAAGTCGACCTTTCTCAAGGCGTTGGCCGGGCTTGTGCTGGTCGAGGGCGGCGAGGTCAGGCTTGGTGGCGAGCGCATCTCCGGCCTGCCGACGCATGAGATCATCGCTGCCGGTGTCGGTTTCGTGCCTCAGACCAGCAATGTCTTTTCGTCCCTGTCGATCGAGGACAACCTCATCAGCGGCGGCCATACGCTGTCGCGGCCGCTGATGCGCGAGCGCGTCCAGCGCGCTTTCGAACACTTCCCCGCCTTGGCCGAGCGCCGCCGCGCTCCGGCCAACGTGCTTTCGGGCGGCCAGCGCCAGATGCTGGCCGTGGCGCGCGCGCTGATGACCGATCCGCGTGTCATCATGCTCGATGAACCGACCGCCGGTCTCGCGCCGAAAATCGTTCACGAGGTCCTCGATGACCTGCGCCGTCTCGCTCAAAGCGGCGTCGCGGTCCTGATGGTCGAGCAGAACGCCAAGGCAGCGCTTCGCGTCTCCGACCGTGCCTATGTGCTGGTCGAGGGCCGAAACCATATGACGGGGACGGCATCCGACCTGCTCGACAACGACGCCATTGCCGAAGCGTTCCTGGGCTTCCGGAGGAAATCATGATCGGACAAGCAATTGCCGACGGTCTACTGACCGGCGGCATCCTCGCGCTCGGGGCAATCGGCTATTCGCTTTGCTCCCACATGCTCAAATTCGCCAACTTCGCGCATGCCGAGATGCTGACCTGGGGTGCCTATCTGGCGTTTGCGGTCGTGACGCTGCTGCCGGCAGCACCTGCGATCGGTCCTTTTTCCTTCGGTTGGACGCTGCTTGTCGCCATCGTGGTTTCATGCATCGGCACCGGATTGATCGCCATCGCTGCCGACAGCCTGGTGTTTTCCAGACTCAGGAAGCGGCGGGCCGGCAGCCTGACCCTGGTTTTTGCCAGCTTCGGCATAGCGCTCATCCTGCGCAATCTGGTGCTGTTCATCTGGGGTGCTGATGCGCACTACTACAGCGAGGAACTGCAGATATCGCTGGAAGTCCTGCCCAATGTCCGGCTGATGCCCGATCAGGTCCTGGTCCTGGTGCTGACGGTGGCGCTGGTGGTGGGGTTGCACCTGTTCCTGAAATACAGCCGCATCGGCATCGCCATGCGTTCGATGGCCGAGAACCCCGCACTTTCGCAGGTCTGCGGCATCGACATCGCCAAGGTGGTGCGTTGGACGTGGATGCTGAGCGGCGCGCTTGCCGCGATCGCCGGCGTTTTCGCGGGTCTTACCGTGCAGATTCGCCCGGAGATGGGCTTCAGCATGCTGCTTGCCCTGTTTACGGCGGCGATCCTCGGCGGTACCGGCAGCCTGTTTGGAGCGGTTGCCGGCGGTCTCATCGTCGGCCTCACCGAAAGCCTTTCGACGCTGATCATCCCGACCGGCTACAAGGCGGCGGTGCCATTCGGCCTCCTGCTTATCATTCTCTTCCTCCGGCCGCAGGGCCTGTTTTCCAGATCGGCTCGTGCGTGAGGTTCAGATGATCGGGTTTGCTTCCTACATCGTATTTTTCCTGACCGTTGCCCTGATCCTGGGGATTGCAACCCTCGGCCTTAACCTTCAGTGGGGTGGCACCGGGCTGTTCAACGCCGGTATCGTCGGCTTCTATGCGATCGGCGCCTACACCTTTGCCATTCTTACCGCGCCGGCTCGTCCGGAACTGCTCGGCAACTTCGAACTGCCCTGGATCGTCGGCATCCTGGGCGCAATGGCGGCGGCGGCACTTGCCGCCCTGATCACCGGGCTCGCGACGGTTCGGCTCAGGGGCGACTATCTCGCGGTCGCCACTTTCGGCATCGCCGTCACCATTCAGCTGGTTGCCACCAACTTCGAAGCGCTGACTGGCGGCACTCTGGGTATCGCCTCGATCCCCAATCCGTTCCGCGGCGTGTTTGAAACGCCGCTCGCCAACAATCTGGGCTATCTCGCCGTCGTCATCGCCATCCTGGCTGTCGCCTACATTGCCCTCGAACGTATCGCGCGTTCGCCCTGGGGACGCGTGCTCAAGGCGATCCGCGAGGACGAGGTGGCTGCCGAGACCCTGGGCAAGGACACCCGTGCCTTCCGCCTGCAGGCCTTCATCATCGGATCGACGTTGATGGGGCTCGCCGGCGCTCTCTATGCCAGCTTCATCGGCTTCGTCAGCCCGTTCGATTTCCTGCCCATCATCACCTTCCAGATCTGGACGATGCTGATCATCGGCGGCAGCGGCAACAACCGCGGCGCGATCCTCGGGGCGATCGTGGTCTGGGGTATCTGGAGTGCCATCGGCGCGGCATCTTCCAAAATGGTGCCCGAGCAATACCAGATTTACGGCGGTGCGGCACAGGCGATGGTCATCGGCCTGGCGCTTGTTCTGGTCCTGCTTCTGCGGCCGCGCGGCCTGATCGGCGAGGAGCCGGTCACCTCGAGGCACGCCGCCTGAAAGCGGCGAGCCGACATCCGGCTGTTGAAGCCGCGTTTCGTGATTCCCGAAAACCGCTTCCGGT
This sequence comes from Hoeflea sp. 108, assembly GCF_000372965.1. Taxonomy (NCBI): domain Bacteria; kingdom Pseudomonadati; phylum Pseudomonadota; class Alphaproteobacteria; order Hyphomicrobiales; family Rhizobiaceae; genus Hoeflea; species Hoeflea sp. 108. The sequence goes on from NZ_KB890025.1 coordinate 69,055, forward strand.
TTTCGGGCCGATGCGCCGAAGCGGGGTCGGACGTCGAAGTCCGACCGCTCAGGCCTTGTCGACCATTTCCTTGCAGAGACGGCGCAGCAATGCCTGCGTCGTTTCGATATCGCCTTTGACGGCTTTTGCCGCGGCGCGGCCGTCTCCTGCGTCCATGGCGTCGATCAGGTCGCGATGATGCGAACTCGGCTTGTATTTGCCCGACACCAACACCGGTTCGATATGGCCCGACAGCATGCGCATGTACGGGCCGAAGCGCAGCCACAGGCTCTGGATGAACTGCGTGATGACAGGCGAGCCGCAGCATTCGTAAATGGCAAAATGCAGTTCCTGGTTTCGAGCAAGCATGTCCTCGAGATTTCTGCCGTTGGCTGCCGCCTCGTGTTCCTCCACCAGGTTGCGGAAGGTGCGCCGGTCGGCCGGCGTGGAGCGCTCGGTTGCAAGCTTGGTAGCAAGCGTCTCCAGCGCGACGCGCGTCAGGCAGAGATCGTCCAGCGCGGCCAGGCTGACCGTCGGCACCTGGGCCGAACCGGTGGTCAGAACCACAAGTGCGTTCTCGGCGATGAGGCGGCGCAGGGCTTCACGCACCGGCATGTGGCTGGTCTTGAACGTGTCGGACAGCATCGCGATCGTGAGGGTCTGGCCCGGATCGAAGTGGCCGGACATCAAGGCCTTGCGCAGCTGGCGATAGACGCCGTCCTGAATTGTCGAGCGCGACGATACCGGTTCCAGGAATTCGACGTTCATTCGTCTTCCTCTTTGATCAAACGATGAATGGTCACATAACATAGAAAAAGTGCCGTGCCGTATCAATTCGGCGGCGGCGCTTATGCATCGCTTTTCGGCGCTACCATTCGACGTGCTGGCCGATGCCGAGCGCTGTAGCGTTGTTCACGGCGCATAATGCGGCCGCGGCATCCTCCACGGCGATGCCGAGCGATTTGAACACGGTCAGGTCAGACGCCGAGGCTCGACCGGGCTGCATGCCTGCCAGCACTTCGCCGAGTTCGGCGCTGATATGATCGTCGCCGATTACGCCCCGCTCGAAAGGTTGGAGCAACTCGCCGCATTCGACTGCAGCTTGGCTGCGCGAATCCACGAAGAAGCGTGACACTGCCACGATGTCGTCGCCCAGTTCCCGCGCGCCGCGACTGCTCGATCCGACGGCGTTGATATGGCAACCGACCTTCAGCCAGCCAAGCTCGAGGATCGGCTCCTTCGAGCCGGTCAAGGTGCACACCACGTCGGCGTTGGCGACAGCCTCTCTGGCACTGTCGGCGATCTCGATGTCATTTGTGCGGGCAAGCTCGTCGGCCTTGGCGCGGGTGCGGCCCCACACAACGAAGCGTGCATCCGGCACGACCAGGCGCAGCGCGTCGATGTGGGTTTGTGCCTGCGTGCCGGTGCCGAGGATTGCGACTGTTTTGGCGTCGGCCCTTGCCAGTGCGGCTGTCGCGACCGCCGATGTGGCGGCGGTGCGTCGTGCGGTAATCTCGGTGGCGTCCAGCACGGCGCGCAATTGACCGGTTTCGCCATCGTTGAGCAGTACCGCACCCTGATGATTGTCGAGACCTCGCGCCGCATTGTCACGGGCGACGAGCACGTCCTTGAGGCACCACATCTTCTGCCCGCCAGAGTTTGCGAAGACAGGCATGAGGCCCATCAGAACCTCACCCGGGCCGGCGTTCAGCTGGTGGCGCGGGAACAGGCGATATTCGCCTTTGGCGAAGTCGCTTAGGGCTGCACGCATGGCGACGATGCAGTCTGCCATCGGCAGGGCCTCGGCCACGGCTTGCTGGTTGAGGATCAGCATGGATCTACGAACTCCCTGAGCGAGAACAGTCGGCTTGCCGCCGCGATGCGCCGATTCGAGCGCCTGGTGCGTCCGGTCGCAGGCGCGGCGTCCTAAAGTCCTTCCCGCCGGTCCTGCCACTTGGCTTGCGCAATGGCAACCGCGGGCGCTGCCGCGGCAAGGCTGCGGAATGGCAGACCGCGCGGTGAGGCTTGAGGGATGGGCAGGTCGGCAAGCCGCGTGCCCGACACGGCATCCGCCAGCACTTCGCCCAGCATTGCCGTCAAAGCGATGCCGCGGCCGTTGCAGCCGATGCCGCCGATGAAACCGGGAGCGAATTCGTAGATGTGGGGCAGGAAGTCCGTGGTCATGGCCGCTGTACCGCGCCAGATGCTGTCGACGGCAGGTACGTGCTTGAGGCCAAGCTCTGCCTGCAAGCGTTGCGCGATCATCCGGGCCATGCGTGGTGCAGCACCCATCGGCAGCATGGACATGCCGCCGCTGATCAGGCGATTGTCGCGGTCTAGCCGGAAGGTAAACAGATTGGCGCGGGTATCGGCGACAGGGTTGCGTCCGGGCGAGATGCGCCGAACCGTCACCTCATCCAGCGGTTCGGTGGCGATCTGGTAGACTTTCAGTGGCACGACGATGCGGCCGAGGCGGCGTGCGACACCCGTCTCCGCCGCATTGCTGCACAAGAGCACGGCGCGTGCACTTATCCGGTGCTCGCCGCTCGCAAGTTGCCAGCCATTGCCGGACCGCGTAACAGCGTCGACTTCAGCATGTTCATGCAGCACGGCACCTGCCGCGATGGCCGCGTCCGCTAGTCCATAGGCATAGTTGAGCGGGTGCACCGTGCCGCCGCTCCGGTCGATCAATGCTCCGTAGGAATGGCGCATGCCGGCGCGCCGGCGCGCTTCGGTGGCGTCGAGCATGCTTACCGGCCTGCCCAGGTCCTGCCACGCTCTGGCGCGGCGCTCGAGCATCGGCAACATCTTCTCCGAGTGCGCGACGTGCATCCAGCCGACCTGCTCGGCGTCGCAATCGATGGCGTTTTCGCGCGCCGTGGCAAAGACGCGATCTGCGCCGACGGCGATCATGTCCAGCAGTCTTGCGCCACGTTCTCTGCCGAGCTTGGCCACAACGGCAGCAGGATCGGCCTTGGCGAAATTTGGGACCACGAAGCCGGCATTGAGCCCGCTGGCCCCACTGCCGATCACATCGGCCTCAAGCACGGCGACGCGCGCGCCGCGCCTGGCCAGGTGCAGAGCAGCCGTCAGTCCGGTGAAGCCGGCGCCGATGATGGCGATGTCGGCTGTCGTCGTCGCGGTAAGAGGGCGGCCGATCGGGTTCGTATTGGCGGTCTTCCACCAGACTGTTCGTTCATGCTGGGAAGAGGCATATGCCGGTGTGGTGGACTTCATGGCTTGACGAACTCAGGCAGGCAAAATGCGGTAACGACAGGGGGGATGCCGGTGAAGGCTGTGATTTCGATCAGGCAGGTCTGTGCGCTGCAACCCTGCGACAAACCCGATGCCGGCACGTCAAGCGTCAGCACATTGGGGTTGCCGTGCTTGTCGAGCCCGGTTTTTGGATCGGGATCGAACCACGCGCCGGTGTTGAGCCGTGCAACGCCGGGCATGATGTCGTCGCTGATCGCCACTGCCGCCAGGCAACGGCCGCGGTCGTTGAACAGTTCGACGACCTGGTTTTCGTTCAGGCCCCGCCGTGCCGCATCGGAGGCGTTCATATAGACGCGTTCGCGGCCGTCCGATTTGCCGCCCTGGCTGTAGGGGCTGGCGTCGAGCTGGCTGTGCAGCCGGCGTGCCGGCTGATCCGTCAGAAGATGCAATGGAAATGTGCCGGCAAGGTCGGCACCGAGCCATTCCTGCGGCTCGAGCCAGACGGCATGGCCCGGACAGTCGTCGAGGCCGAAGCTGGCAATGCGTTCTGAAAAGATCTCGATCTTGCCGGACGGGGTACCGAGCGGCTTTTTTTCGGGATCGGCGACGAAGTCGCCCAGCATGTTGACGGGTTTGTCCAGCGGCGTCAGGTCGATAAGCCCGTCTTGCCAGAATGTATCGAAGTCAGGCAGGTCGAGACCGCGCTGGCGGTTGATGTCCCGACATTCCTCGTAGAGACGCGGCAGCCAGCCATCCGCGTCCAGGCCTTCGCTGAAGATGTAGCCGCAACCCAGCCGCTCGGCGAGTTCGGCAAAGATCGCATAATCGTCGCGTGCCTCGCCTGCAGGCGGGACGGCCTGTTTCATGGCAACGAAGTATGCCTCCAGTGTCGATGAGCCGATGTCGTTGCGCTCGAGCGAGATCGTTGCAGGCAGCACGATGTCGGCGCGCTTGGCCGTCGGCGTCCAATATTGTTCATTGACGATGACGGTGGCCGGCTTCTGCCAGGCTGTCAGGAAGCGATTAAGGTCCTGATGGTGATGGAACGGATTGCCGCCGGCCCAATAGATGAGCCGGATGTCGGGATAGTTCCGGGTCTTGCCATTGTAGGTAAACGGAGCGCCGGGGTTGAGCAGCATGTCGGAGATGCGGGCGACCGGAATGAAGTCCGGCACGCCTGGCTTGAGCTGCGAGAAGGTCGGGCCCTTGACCTTGGCATGCGCAGATCCGACCAGATTGGCTGCACCGTAACCCACGCCGAAACCACCGCCGGGCGTGCCTATCTGGCCAAGCATCGCCGCCAGTGTCACCACCATCCAGAATGGCTGTTCGCCATGGCTGGCGCGTTGCATCGACCATGACACGTTGAGCATGGTGCGCGATGACGCCATGCTGCGTGCAAGGTCGACGATCGTCGTGGCGGGCACGCCGCTGATCGCTTCCGCCCAGCGGGGCGTCTTGGCGATGCCGTCGGCCTCGCCGGTGAGATAGGGCGCAAACTTGTCGAAGCCGGTGCAGCAGCGCTCGAGGAAGGCCTGGTCGTGCATGCCTTCTGTGTAGACAACCCAGGCGAGCGCAAGCATCACCGCCGTGTCGGTGTTGGGCCGGCAGGGTATCCAGCTGGTGACGTCGGCATTGGCGCCGATGTTGTCACGCACAGGGCCGATATTGACGAAGCGGACGCCCGCCTTGCGCATGGCCGCCAGGCCGGAAGGCACGCCATGCAGGTTCACTCCGCCGGCGTTGATCTGTGAATTCTTGACCGGCACGCCGCCAAAGGTGACGAACAGTTCGCAATGCTCGGCCAGCAAATCCCATGACGAGTGACTCGCCATCAGCTCATCCATGCTGGCGACGATGTGCGGCAGAATGACGTTGGCCGCACCCAGGCTGTAGGAGTCGACATGCCGGACATAGCCGCCGGCGGCATTGAGGAAGCGATGGACCTGGCTCTGGGCATGGTGGAAGCGGCCGGCGCTCGACCAGCCATAGGAGCCGCCGAAGATCGCCGAATTGCCGAAGGTGGTACGCACCCGGTCGATCTCGGCTGCGACCAGCTCAAGGGCCAGTTCCCAGTCGACCTCGACGAATGGATCGAGCCCGCGACGCTGCGGTGCAGAGCCCGGGCCGTTGTCGAGCCAGCTTTTGCGGATCGAAGGACGCCGGACCCGAAGCCTGTTGAGCTCCGGGGCCAGCTGGTAGAGGCCAATCGGGCTGGGATCCCGATCGCGCCCGAACGCCTTGAGGGAGGGCATTTCGTTTCCTCGGGGTTCGACCTCATAGGTGCCCCAGTGGGAAAGCGTGTAGTTGGTCATGCCCTGTGGTCCGTTGCCCGCCCGAGGTCTTAGCTCTCGATTTCGGCGAAGAGCTTCTTCATATCCTCGTTCGAGTAGGTCTTGTCGATGATCAGTTCCTCGCCCTGGATGTGCCAGGACAGGGCTGGGCCGCTGATGTCGCCATAGGCATCGAACTCGATCGTGCCGAGCGAGCCGACGAACTTGATCGGCTTGCCTGCCTTGATCAACTCCAGCGCTTTCTTGAACTCGGCCGGACCCGTGCCGATCACTTCGCCATCCGCGGCCTGCGTTTTGCGGACCGCATCGCGGATAGACGAACCGGACAGGTCCGGTGCGATGTTCATGGCAAGGCCGAGGATCATGACGGCGTCGTATTCGCTATAAATGCCGGGGCCGTCGGAGCTGATCCCGTATGCGGCGTTGAACGCCTGCTTGAAGGCCTCGATCTCGGGGCCGGCCACTGATGCATTGTCGGTGCCGAAGGCCTTGGTCAGATATTTGGCGCCAACCGCCTTCACGAAGTCGGGGCTGCGCAGCGCGTTGTTGAGAATCAGGTCCTGGGTGCCGCCAAGCGAGATCCATTCGCGGGCGATCGTGGCGCCGTCCTGCGGGAAGGCGACGAGGAACATCGCATCCGGCTTTTCGGCGAGAGCTGCCGAAACCTCGGCGCGATAGGAAGCCTGGTTCTCGTTGAAGGCGACCGCCTTCACCACTTCGCCCCCGAGTTTTTCTGTCGCCTTGGAGAAATCCTTCACCAGGCTCGCGCCGTAGTCGTTGTTGACGTAGATGACCGCGATGCGCTTGAAGCCGCGCTCGGCGGCGATCTTGGCCGGCGGATAAGCAAGGTTCTTGACCGTCGGCTGGGTGCGGAAGAAGAACCCGCCGGTCTTGCCTTCCTGGGCGAGCGTGGTCAGCGTCGGCGCCGAAGCGCAGCAGGCGATCTGGGGGATTTGCGAAGGAGCTGCAACCGAAGTCAGGATCGGGATGGTGACGCCGCTGCCGATGCTGGCGGTCAAGGCCTTGACGCCCTCGACATCAACCAGAAACTTGGCCGCGTCGACGCCGACATTGGGCTGGCCCTGGTCGTCGCGCAGCACGAACTCTACCTGGCAACCCTTGATGCCGCCGCCCTCGTTGATGTTGGCGATGGCGAGCTGCGCGCTTTTGGCGATGTTCTTGCCCACCGCGCCCATCGAGCCGGTCAGCGACAGCACGCCGCCGATCTTGACCGGGCAGGCTGCATCTTCGGCCTTGGCCGAGGTGGAGAATGCGGTTGCCGCGAGCAGGCTGGCCAGCAGGAGGCCCTTTGTCTTGTTCATCTCGAGTCTTCCCCTTGTTTGCATGATGGCATCCGCGTGCTTCGTCTCGGGCCTTTGTTGCCCGTTGGTCAAGCCGCCGCGGAGCGTTCCTCTTTCTCCATCATTTGATCATAAGCGCACAAAAAACTACGCTTGTAAAGCAACCTCGGAAATGCGCTCGAAGATCCCGGCTGGAGAGGGATTTTTATGATAAAATGTAGCGATAACAACATGTTGATTGCAATGTCGCACTGCGCGATGCCATGCTTTCGACCCATCTCCGGCACTGGTTCTGGCCCGAAATTGCCATTGAACGGATCACATTTTTTGCAAGTTTCGCGCCTTAACGAGCTGTCGGACCCGCGTCCGACCGTTCGGCTCAGGATACCGACTTGCCCTCAGGCGGCCACCTGTAAGGACGGCCGGTTCGCACGGATGATCGAACCGGGATGTACGGTAGCGATGACCAATGGTGGGTTGACGATTGTTGTCACGGCTGGCAGCCGTGGGCCATTTCGATCCACGCGGATCGCCAATCGTTCGAAAGGCTCTTTCCCCTTAGAGGCCGAGGACCAGCGCTCCGCCGGTCAACCCCGCGCCGGCGGCCGCGAGCAGCAGCTTTTCGCCTGACAGGAATGGTCGGATGCAATGTGTCAATGAAAGCGACAGCGGGATCGTCGCGGCAGACGAATTGCCGTAGTCGGCGATGGTCTTGACGATCCTGTCGTCGGCGATGCCGAGCGATTTGCCGACGGCGTTGAAGATGCGCGCGTTGGCCTGGTGCGGTACGAAGCGGCTGACATCGCTGGCGGCGAGGCCTGCAGCAGCGAGCGCGTCCGCCGAGCAGCGGCCCATCATCTCCACCGCCTTGACGAAGACCTCGCGGCCGTTGGCAATGGTCATGCGCGTGTCGGCAATGTCGAGCTCGTCGGCGAAAGGCCGGCTGCTGCCGCCGGCCGGGATCTGGATCAGGCCGTAGCCGCTGCCGTCGGCGGCGACCGAGGCGCCGAGGATGCCATGCCCGGCTTCCGCAGAAGGCGCCAGGACGACAGCACCGGCGGCATCGGCGAACAGCACGGCACTTGCGCGCTCGGCCGGGTTGATGCGGCGGCTCAACATGTTGGCGGCGATGACTATGGCCGGTTTGTTGTGCAGCCGCACGAAGCCGTCGGCAAAGGTAAGTGCATAGATGAAGCCGGCGCAGGCGCCGGCGAGGTCGACGCCGCCGGCATTGGCGAGCCCGAGCCCGTGGGCTACCAGCGGGGCGCTCGGCGGCAACAGATGATCTGGCGTCGAGGTGGCAAGCAGCAGCAGGCCAATGTCGCCGCGCGCGATTCCGGTCTGTTTCAGCGCCATTTCGCCGGCCTTGGCGGCCAGTCCCGACAGCGTGTCCCCGGGTTCTGCCCAAAAGCGTGAGCGGATGCCGGTGCGGGTTTCGATCCAGCCGGCGTCGAGGCCAAGGCTCGCCTCGATCTCGGCGTTGTCGACCTTGCGGGCCGGAACGTGGTGGCCGAAGCCAGCGATGCGCGCGGTGCGGCTCATCCTGTAGCGGCCAGCTCGGCCGCCTCGTCGACTGTATCGTAGAGCCGGTCGAGTTCGGCAGAGGTCACACAATAGGGCGGCAGCACGTAGATGACGTTGCCAAGCGGCCGGACCAGAAGCCCGCGATCGAGGAAGAACGCGCGCAGCTTCGGCCCGACCTCGGCGAGGTAACCTGCCTTGCCGACATGCAGGTCGACGGCGGCGATGGTGCCGGTGCTGCGCAGGTTCTCGAAGCGCGCGTCACCGTTGAAGCGCGCGATCTTGTCCGCCTGCATCTTCGACAACGCGATGACCCGCTCGACCACCGGCTCGTCGCGCCAGATCGCAACATTGGCGAGCGCTGCGGCGCAGGCGATCGGGTTTGCGGTGTAGGAACTCGAATGGAAAAAGGTCTTGGAGCGGTCGGTGGAGAAATGCGCGCGAAAGATCGCGTCGGTGGCCAGCGTCGCCGCCAGCGGCACAGAGCCGCCCGTCAGGCCCTTCGACGTGCACAAAATGTCGGGTGAAATGCCTGATTGTTCGCAGGCGAACATGGTTCCGGTGCGGCCCCAGCCGGTCATCACCTCGTCGGCGATGAGCAACGTGCCCGACTTCTCAGCGATACGCTTGAGCTCGGTCAGCACCCGGGCTGGATACATCAGCATGCCGCCCGCTCCGAGCACCAAGGGCTCGACGATCAGTGCTGCCGCCTTGCCGTCGCGCGTCAGCGCCTCGAAACGGTCCAGCGTTTCCTGCTCATGGCCGGCGGCCGGGAAAGGAATGGTGTCGACCTCGAACAGCAGCGGGTCGTAGGCGGCGTTGAACACGCCGCGTTCGCCGACGCTCATCGTGCCGATCGTGTCGCCATGGTAGCTGTGCTCCATGACGACGATACGCGAGCGGGCGTCGCCATTGTTGCGGTGGAAGCCAAGCGCCATCTTCAGCGCCACCTCGACGCTGGTCGAGCCGCTGTCGGAGTAGAACACCCAGTCGAGCCCTGATGGAGCCATCTCGACCAGCGCGGTGGCCAGTTTTTCCGCCGGCTCGTGGGTCAGGCCGGCGAAGATGACTTGGTCGAGCGTTTCGGTGGCGTTGCGGATGGCGCTGACGATTTTTGGATGCCTGTGGCCGTGGGTGATGACCCACCAGGACGAGATCGCATCGAGGATGCGCTTGCCGTCTACAGTTTCGACATAGGCGCCCTCGGTGCGCGCAATCATGGGCGGCACAGGCTCGGTGGCATGCTGGGTGAAGGGGTGCCAGACAGCAGACCGGCTCATGGCCTGGCCTCCAGGAAATCGGCGGCGCGGAAGTTCGCCTGCATGGCCTGGGCGAGTGTCCCAGGTGTCAGCGCTTCGAGGCGCGGCAGGCGGCCAAGCACGCGCACCTTGCCCATCTCGGCGATGGTGCGCTGGGTGTCGACCATCTCGTCGCCGATGAAGGCCACGCCCAAAAGCGGGACCGCACGGCTGCGCAGCGCTTCGATCGACAGAAGCGTGTGGTTGATCGTGCCGAGCCCGGTGCGGGCACAGAGCACCACCGGTGCTGCCCAGCGCGCGAAGACGTCGATGTACAGTGTACGCCTGTTGACCGGCACCATCAGGCCGCCGGCGCCTTCGACAACCAGCGGCCGCTGAGTGACTGGCAGGGCCAGCGCGTCGGCATCGATCTCGACACCGTCCAGTTCTGCAGCGCGGTGCGGCGACAGCGGTTCTTTCAGCCGCCACGTCTCCGGCAGGACCCGCTCGCCGGGCAGGCCAGCAAGACGGGCGACGATCTCGCTGTCGGTCTCCTCCTCGATGCCCGACTGCACCGGCTTCCAATAGACGCCGTCGAGCAGGACGGTGAGGCCCGCTGCAAACACGGTCTTGCCAATGCCGGTGTCAGTCCCGGTGACGACAATTGTGTTGCTCATTGCTTCCATTCCTCGGCCAGCGCGTCGAACAGCGCCGTAACATCGTCCTCGCCGACATTGAGCGTCAGCGAAATTCGCAATCGCGCTGTGCCCTCCGGCACGGTCGGCGGGCGGATGCCACGCACATCGAAGCCTCGTGCCTGCAGCACCTCGGCCAGCGCCATGGCTCGAGCATTGTCGCCGACGATGATCGGCAGGATCTGCGATCCGCTCGGGGGGAAGCCCAGCGCTAGAGCCTTTTCGCCCGATAGCGTCACCAGCTTCGCCAGCCTCTGGCGGCGTTCGGGTTCGTCGGCAATGATGTCGAGCGCGGTAGCCGACGCCACCGCCATCAGCGGCGAGGGGGCCGTAGCGTAGATGAAGGGCCGGCAGCGGTTGACGAGATAGTCGCACAGTACTGCAGGTGCAGTGACCAGCGCGCCCGAAGCGCCCAGCGCCTTCCCGGATGTGTGCAGCGAAACCACATTGTCACGGCCTTCGAGATGGTGCGCCAGTCCACGCCCTTCGGGGCCGTAGATGCCTGTTGCGTGCGCCTCGTCGATGAACAGGAAAGCCTCGTGCCGGTCGGCGACGGCCATCAATTCGTTCAGCGGCGCGGCGTCGCCATCCATGCTGTAGAGGCTTTCGACCACGATCCAGGCCCGTCCGGTGCCGCCGCCCGTGCGCCAGACCCTTATGGCGTCTTCCACAGCATTGGCGTCGTTGTGCCTGACTTCCACCACCTCGGCTCGGCCGGCGCGCGCGCCCTCATGGGCGCTGGCATGGACCAATTCGTCGAGGACGATCAGGTCGCCCTTCTGCGGCAGGGTGGTGAGCACGGCGAAGTTGGCGACATATCCACCGCCGAAAAACAGTGCCCGTTCAGCGCCGAAGAAGCTTGCTGCCTTGGCCTCCAGCGCCTCATGCTCCGGATCGTTGCCGCGCAACAACCGTGAGCCGGTGGCGCCCACCGGCGTGCCATTGGCCAGCGCTGTCGCGACCGCATCGGCCATGCGCTTGTTGCCCGCCAGTCCGAGATAATCGTTGGAAGCAAAATCGAGCCCGGCGCGACCGTTCAATGAGCGCAGCCGGCTCTTGCGGGCCAGCCCGCGCAGGCTGGCCTCGTAGCGGTCGAGCAACGCTCGCCCGGTCACTCCGCCTCGCGCTCCATCGGCTGGATGCCGAGGCGGCGGAACAGCATGGTGTCCTTGTCCTCGCCCGGGTTCTCGGCGGTCAAAAGCGTGTCGCCGACGAAGATCGAATTGGCGCCGGCAAAAAAGCACAGCGCCTGCATCTCGTCGCTCATCGCCGTGCGGCCGGCCGACAGGCGCACATGCGACTTCGGCATCATGATGCGGGCCAGTGCGATGGTGCGCACGAATTCGATCGGCTCGATCGGTTCGGCCTCGCCGAGCGGCGTACCTTCGATCGGGATCAGCATGTTGATCGGCACCGAATCGGGATGTTCGGGCAGGTTCGCCAGCGTCACCAGCATGTCGACGCGGTCGGTCTTTTCCTCACCCATGCCGACGATGCCGCCGCAGCACACCTTGATGCCGCTGTCGCGCACATTGGCCAGCGTGTCGAGCCGGTCTGCGAAGGTGCGGGTGGAGATGACTTCGCTGTAGTAGCGTTCCGAGGTGTCGATGTTGTGGTTGTAATAGTCGAGGCCGGCCTGCTTCAGGCGCTGTGCCTGGCCGAGATCGAGCATGCCAAGGGTCATGCAGGTCTCCATGCCGAGTTCCTTGACGCCTTCGACCATGGCGACAACGGCATCCATGTCGCGCTCCTTGGGGCTGCGCCAGGCAGCCCCCATGCAATAGCGCGTGGCGCCGGCATCCTTTGCCTTTTTCGCTTCGGCCAGAACGCGCTGCACTTCCATCAGCTTGGAGGCCTTGAGCCCGGATTCATGGCGCGACGACTGGCTGCAATAGCCGCAATCCTCGGGGCAGCCGCCGGTCTTGATCGATAGCAAGCGCGACAGCTGGACCCGGTTGGGGTCGAAGTTTTGGCGATGAATCGTCTGCGCCCGGAAGATGAGATCGTTGAACGGCAGGTCGTAGATCGCCTGGGCGTCTTCGCGGCTCCACTGGGGAAGTGCCCCATTGAGCGGCTCCGCGGCTGCATTCAGGTGCAATTCGGCGTTCATACGCTCTCCACTGCCAAGATGTGTCCTTGCCATCCCTACCCGAGGCGGGACCTTTGCCTTGGTCAGGGGACCGTGTCCAGTCCAATATCGAGGATGGGGGTGCTGTGAGGCAGCCGACCGCCAGAGAGGAGGGCGATGCCGGCGCTGGAAAAACCAGTGCTGCGCCGTCGGGAGAGGTGGCGCGCACGGCCTTGTCGCAGTTGCCGGTCTCCCTGACGAAGATCTGGGCCGTCTTTATCGGTGATGCAGCAACAGCGGCGTCGGGCCTATCTTGATGACCTCCATGCGGTAGCCGAACACCTCTTCGAGGATGTCAGGCTGCAGCACTTCGCTTGGCGCGCCGTCAGCAATCACGCGCCCGCCTTTCATGGCAACGATGCGGTCGGCATGGATGGCGGCGTGATTGATGTCGTGCAGGACGACGATCACGGTGCGTCTTTCGCGGTCGGTGGCGGAACGCAGGTCGCGCATCAGCTGGCGGGCGAACTGCATGTCGAGATTGTTGAGCGGCTCGTCCAGAAGCATGTAGTCGGTGCCCTGGCAGAAGGCCATGGCGACGAGCGCGCGCTGGCGCTGGCCACCGGAGAGATGATCGAGAAAGCGGTCGGCCAGGGGCACCAGGTCGAACTGTTCCAGTGCCGCCTCGATCAGCGCGCGGTCGCGCTCGTCGGCGCGGCCGCGATTGTGCGGGAAGCGGCCGAAGCCGACCAGCTCGCGCACCTTGAGGCGGCTTGCCACCGTTGGGTCCTGGCGAAGGATGGCGAGCTTCTGCGCCATCAGCCTTCCCGGAGTGGTGTCGACGGGCAGCCCGTCGACCGAGATCGAGCCGGTCTCCAGCGGCTGCAGCCGTGCGACCAGCGACAGCAGGCTCGATTTGCCGGCGCCATTGGGGCCGACCAGTGCCGTCAGCCCGCCCTTGGGCAGCGTCAGCGAGATATCGTGCAGCACCCTTGAGGTGCCGTGGTTCAAGGAAACGTTGTTGATCTCGATCATCGCCGGCTCACTGACCAAAGCATGCACAGGAAAACGATGCCGCCGACGAACTCGATGACGACGCCGAGCGTCGAAGCACCGCCGAGCCCGTGCTGCAGGATTGTCTGGCCGCCGAGCAGCACGACAACAGAAGTCAGCGTTGCTGCTGGTAGAAGCAGGCGGTGCCTGCGGCTGCCGACGATGCGCTCGGCCAGCGCCACCACCAACAGGCCAAGGAAGGCGACGGGGCCGACAAGCGCTGTCGACACCGCGACGAGCGCTGCCACCAGAAGCAGCAGGCCGGCCAGCGTCCTCGTCCAGTCGACGCCGAGTCCGATGGCGCTGTCGGCGCCCAAGGCTACGATGTCGAGCAGGTGGCGCTTGTGCCAGACGATGGCACTTGCTGCGAGCGTCACCACCAGACCGATCAGCACGAGGTCGGTGCGTACGGTGTTGAAGTCGACATAGCTTGCGCCTTGCGCAACCGCGAAGGCGTTGGGGTCGATGACGCGTGCCAACAGGCTGGCGAGGCTGCGGAACAACACGCCCATGACGACGCCTGCCAGCAGCAGCAGTCCCATGTCGTAGCGGCGGCGTAGCATCGGTACGAAGATTGCGAGCGCCAAGGCCATCATGACAGCGGTTTCAACGGCGAATTTTAGCCGCGGTTCAAGCGCCACGAACCCGGTGACGCCGAGCGCTGCGACCATGGCGATCTGGCCGAACATGTAGAGCGCATCGAGCCCCATGATCGAGGGCGTGAGGATGCGGTTGGCGGTGACGGTTTGGAAGACGACGGTCGAAACCGCGATCGCCACGCCGACTTGCGCAAGCGCCAGTAGCCTGACGGCACGCAGTTCGAGCGCGAACCAGATGCTGCCGCGCAGGCCGACGCCCATATAGGCGCAAGCTGCCAGCAGTGCCGCGCCGGCAAGAAACCACAGCCGCCGCTCAGCCATGGTCGGTCCGCCGAAAAAGAATCCAGAGGAACAGCCCGGCCCCGACGACGCCGAGCACGGTGCCGACGGGGATTTCGTAAGGGTAGCGGATGATGCGGCCGAGGATGTCGCAGCCGAGCACCAGGGTCGAGCCGGTGGCGGCGACCCACGGCAGGGCGGCGCGCAGATTGTCGCCCATCAGCCGCGATACGAGATTGGGTACGACCAGGCCGACGAAGGGGATCATGCCGACCACGACCACGCCGAGCGCCGAGATGATGGCGATCATCACCAGTCCGAGCTGGACGATGCGCTGGTAGTTCAATCCGAGGCCGGTGCTGATGTCCCGTCCCATTGAAGCAATGGTCAGCCTGTCGGCGATCCACCAGGCGAAGACGACGGCAGCGGCGACGAGCCACAACATTTCATAGCGGCCGCGCAGCACTCCCGAAAATTCGCCTTTGGTCCACACATCGACGAATTGCAGCAGATCGAACTGCCAGGCGATGAAGGTGACGGCGGCGCCGACGACACCGCCGAAGATCAACCCGAACAGTGGGATGAGGAAGGGCTGGGTCGGCGGAAGGCGATGCGCCATGGCGAGAAAGGCCGATGTGCCGGCAAGTGCCGCGCTGGCGGCCACGACAGTCTTCGTCGCGATGGAGGCGGCCGGAAAAAGGATGGTGACGGCAAGCACGCCGAGCGCCGCGCTCTGGTCGGTTCCTGTCGTCGTCGGCTCGACGAAACGGTTGCGCACCAGGATCTGCATGACCAGTCCGGCGATGGCGAGCCCGGCGCCGACGAGGATCGCCGCGAGCGTTCGCGGCAGGCGGCTCACCAGCAACAGCTGAAGTGCTGCAGAATCGACTGCAGCGCTTCGGATCGACAGGTCGTCGACGCCGATGCCAAGACTGAGCAGGAACAGCAGGACGAGGCTGGCGCCGACCGCAACACGTGCGGCCGGCAGGGTCTTCGGCATCACCGCGCCTCGGTCACTGATCACTGGGCCTTGGCGAAGGCCTGCTCGATGACCGAGAGCACGCGCTGCGTCGAGTTCACGCCGCCGGCGGCGATGTAGAAGTCGGCGGCCGGCAGGTAGATGACCTGCCCCTTTTCCCAGGCGGCGGTGCCGGCGACCAGCTCGTTGTCCAGGGTCGCCTTGGCACCCTGGTCGCTGGAGCCGATGGCAGCAGCGCGGTCGAGAACCAGCAGCCAGTCCGGATTGGCCTTGCTGATGAACTCGAACGAGACCGCCTCGCCATGGCCGGAAGCCTCGATGTTGGCGACAGCGGGCTCAAGGTCGAGCGCCTTGTGCACCCAGCCGAAGCGCGAGCCGGCGCCATAGGCGGTGATCTTGGGGCCGTTGGTCATGATGATCAGGGCCTTGCCCTTGCCCTTCACGGCCTGGCGCGCGGCCTCGACCGCCGCGTCCAGCTTCCCGGCGGCGGCAGCCGCCTCATCGGCCTTGCCGAAGATCTCGCCATAGGCGGCGAGTCGTTCCTTGGCCTGGCCGAGCAGGTCGTCGCCATCCATGGTCATGTCGATGGTGGGCGCCACCTTGGCCGTGGCCTCAGCCTTTGCCGACGAGCGGCCGCCGACCACCACGAGGTCTGGGGCCAGTTCGTTCAGTGCCTCAAGATCAGGCTCAAACAGCGTACCGATCTTTGCGGCATCCTTGTTGGCCTCGGTCAACTCTGGAACAAACAGCTTTTCGGGAACGCCTGAAGGCTTGATGCCGATGCTGGCCAGCGTGTCGATGGCGGCCATGTCATAGACGGCAACCTTTTGCGGCACCTTGTCGATGGTTTTCGGTCCGGCGGCCGTCGATACCTCCACCGCCAGGGCGGGGGTCGCGACCATGGCCAGCGCTGCGGCCATAGTGGCCAGCTTCCGAGCGAACTTCATGACTTGGCTCCGTATCTTATCGAAGGCTGAATAAACCTTCCTGTTTATCTCCAGTTTTCGCTTATCAGGATTTTTGCGGCGGCAACAAGCCCTCATGGCACTTGTTAGAGTTTTTGTGATTGCGCCGGAAAAGACACGGCCACGCCTCGCCTCTGCTGGGTCAGGCGCTCCATTCGGTGGACTTGTCGGCTTCGCGAAAGGCAAAACGGACGAGATGGTCGTCGATCACGGATTTGGCGCGGGCCAGTTGTTCGCCGTCGGGCGCGACCAGATGGATCGTCAGGCCGCTGTCATCGGCATCCATCACCGCCTTGGCGAACGGAAACAGGCATTCGGCATGGCGCTCGGAAAAGGTGACCTCGATCTTGTGGGCAAAATGCTTGCAGAGCTGGGTCATGTACTTCTGCCCGTGCTCGCTCTCGAACCGACCGGTTGTCTTGTGCATAGAATCTTTCCTCTAAAACTCAACTTATCGCACATAGGTACTCGCCGGGGTTCATTTGGCAATGGTTCAGTGCCGTTGGCCCGTGGCAGGCGTATACGGCACTTGCCTATTGCTCAGCGATCCGCTGCAATAAATTTCACCGAATGAACGATCCGACCGCTTGTCAGTCTGAAATATATTTCATATTGTGAATTTTATTGACAGCTGGACGCAAGGCTGCAATTCTCATTTCACCGGACTTCGGGAGGAAGTTCGGGCAATCAATCCATACGGCGCAGCATCTCCGGTGCTGGCGAAGGTTATTGATCTGGCTTCGGCCAAGGGAGGGAACTTGCGTAAATTTCTGAGCACTTTCGCGGCCGCGGCTGCGGTCTCGACCATTCTCGGGATGGGCCATGCCCAGTCGGCCGAGAACCCGTTCAAATGCGCGCCCGGCGAAAAATACGTCATGAACGTCATGGTGTCGGGCGTCGAATACTGGTTCCCGGTCTACGAGATGTTCAAGCAGGCCGGACAGCAGTTTGGCTGCGAGACCGCCTACACCGGCACGCCGGAATATGACGTCAACAAGCAGATCGCGACCTTCGACCAAGCGCTGGCCCAGAAGCCGGCCGGCATCCTGGTGCATCCGATGAACTCCGATCCTTTCATCGAGCCGATCAATCGCGCCATCGAGCAGGGCACCGCAGTCGTCACCTTCGCCGCCGACTCGCCCAATTCCAAGCGCGTCTCCTACATCACCTCCGACAACGTCGCCGAAGGCACCTATGCTGCCGATGCTGTAGCCAAGTCGATGAACGGCAAGGGCGAATACGCCGTGCTTGAGAATCCCGGCCAGGACAACCATGACAAGCGCGTCAACGCCTTCGTCGCCCGCATGGAGGCCAAGTGGCCGGACATGAAGCTGGTCGGCCGCGCTGCCTCGAACCAGGATCCGACCAAGGCCTACCAGGCTGTGCTCAGCCTCGCTCAGGCCCACCCCGACCTCGGCGCCGTGTTCATGCCGGAAGCCAATTCGGCGATCGGTGCTGCTCAGGCGGCCAAGGAAGGCGGCGGCAAGATCAAGGTGATGCTGGCCGACGTCAACGCCAAGATCCTCGACATGATCAAGGCCGGCGAGATCTTCGGTTCGGTCAACCCGAACCAGGGCATGCAGGGCTACATGGGCTTCATGCTCTTGTGGATGGCCAAGCATCCTGAGCTGATCGACCCGATGAACGACGCCAAGCGCTCGGGCTTCAATCCGATGAGCGTGCCTTTCGTCGACAACGGCTTCTCGATCGTGACCGCCGACAACGCCGACGACTTCTACTGGGACAAGTACCTCAAGCGTCGCGGCACCAAGGGCATCGAGGAATAGATTTCCCCGCCCTTTCATGCCTTGCTGAAGACAGCCGGGGCGCCTGCGCCCCGGTGCTCTCAGAACCCAAACCACAGCGAAAGTTGACAGATGTCGACGCCCATTCTCGAGATATCAGGAGTTTCGAAGTCGTTCGGCGCCATCAAAGCGCTGACCGGCATCGACTTCTCGCTGACGCCAGGCGAAGTGCATGCGCTGTGCGGCGAGAACGGTGCGGGCAAGTCGACACTGATGAACATCATCGCCGGCGTGCTGCAGCCTGACGAAGGCGTGATCCGCCTCGCCGGCGAGCGCACCGAGATCGCCAACCCAGCCGCTGCCCAGAAGCTCGGCATTGCGCTCGTGCATCAGGAGATCGCGCTCTGCCCCGATGCGACGGTTGCCGAGAACATCTTCATGTCGGCGATCAATGCCCGCCGCGCGCCGCTGATGAATTTCCAGCGCCTCAATGGCGAGGCGCAGAAGGTGATGGACCTGCTTGCGCCCATCCCGGTGCGCACCAAAGTCGGCGATCTCTCCATTTCCAATCAGCAGCTGGTCGAGATCGCCAAGGCGCTGACGCTCGACTGCCGCGTGCTGATCCTCGACGAACCGACGGCAGCCCTGACCGAGCCGGAAGCGCAGCGGCTGTTCGCGATTGTCCGCGAACTCAGGTCGCGCGGCATCTCCATCATCTATATCAGCCACCGCATGGCCGAGATCTTCTCGCTGTGCGACCGGGTGACGGTGTTCCGCGACGGCCGCTATGTCGCCACCGACGAGATCGCCGCGACCTCGCCCGACGAGGTGGTGCGCAGGATGGTCGGCCGCGAGATCGCCCAGCTCTACCCCGACAAGCTCGACCCAGATGAAATGCCTGGCGGCACCTTGCTCAAGGTGTCCGACCTGTCGGACGGTGCGCGCTGCTTCGGCGTCGGGCTGGAGCTTCGCGCCGGCGAAATTCTCGGCATAGGCGGCCTGATCGGATCGGGCCGCAGCGAAATGGCACAGACCATGTGCGGCCTGCGGAGATCGGTTTCGGGCGCGATCGAAATCGACGGCCAGCCAAGCAAGATTTCTTCCTATGCCGATGCGGTGAAGGCTGGCCTTGTCTATCTCTCCGAGGACCGCAAGGGCTCTGGCGTATTTCTCGACATGTCGATTGCCGCCAATGTCTCGGCGCTCGACCTCGGCAAGCTCACAGGCAAACTCGGCCTGCTCGACCGTCGGGCCGAAACCGCGCAGGCAACAGAGCTGGCGAAGCGGCTCGGCGTGCGCATGGCGGGCGTCGGCGCTGCCGTCTCGACGCTCAGCGGCGGCAACCAGCAGAAGGTGGCGATTGCCAAGCAGCTGTCGGTCGGCCCCAGGGTCATGATCATGGACGAGCCGACGCGCGGCATCGATGTCGGCGCCAAGGCCGAGATCCATCGCCTGCTGCGCGAGCTTGCCAGGCGCGGCGTCGGCGTCATCGTCATCTCCTCCGAGATGCCAGAACTCATTGGCCTGTGCGACCGCGTTCTGGTGGTGTGCGAAGGACGGATAGCAGGCGAACTCGCTGCCGACGAACTCGGCGAGGAAGCCATCATCATGCTCGCCTCCGGCGTGCAGCCAAACTCACAGAATGCCAGGGCTCAAAATGTCGCCTAGGGAAGCGGAAGCACCGATCATGACGGCTCAGATCAAGACCGAAAGCCAGGGCGCGCGCTGGAACCTTGCGCGGCTCGGCTCGATGCGCGAGGCAGGGCTGATCGTCATCATCCTGGCGCTGTGCATTGCCATGTCGTTCGCCTCGCCGCACTTCCTGACATGGGGCAACTTCCGCGCCATGCTGATGAGCTTCTCCATCGAGGGCATTGTCGTCGTCGGCATGACCATCCTGCTCATCGTCGGCGGCATCGACCTGTCAGTCGGCTCGGTCGTCGCCTTTTCGATGGTGGTGTCGGGTGCGCTATTTCTCGCAGGGCTCGATCCGTGGACCGCCAGCCTGATCGGCATCGCGGTCAGCGCACTGATCGGCGCGGTCATGGGCTTCTTCGTCACCGTGGTTGGGCTCAACCACTTCATCACTTCGCTCGCGGCAATGGTGATCGTGCGCGGCCTGTGCCTGATCGTCACCAAGGGCACGCCGCTGTCGCTGTTCACCTTGCCGCCGGCTTTCAAGGCGATTGGCCAAGGCAGCTTTCAGGGCGTTCCCTATGTCATCATCATCTTCGTGGTGGTGGTTGCGATCTTCGACTTTTTGCTGCGCCGGGCGACCGCTTTCCGCAAGGTTTTCTACACCGGCTCCAACGAGAAGGCGGCGCAGTATTCCGGCATCCGCACCAAGCAGGTGAAGTTCTGGGTCACGGTGCTGAGCTCGACGCTCGCAGGTTTCGCAGGTGTCATCTACATGTCCCGCTTCGGGGCGGCCACGCCCACCTTCGGTGCCGGCATGGAGCTCAACATCATTGCCGCAGCCGTCATCGGCGGAGCCTCGCTCAATGGCGGCTCGGGCACCATCTTCGGCGCGATCCTCGGCATGGCGCTGCTGTCTGTGGTCACCAGCTCGCTGATCCTGCTCGACATCTCGGTCTACTGGCAGGACATGATCAAGGGCTGCATCCTGCTCGCTGCCGTCTCCATCGATCACCTGCTTCACCGCAGGAAGGCATGAGCGGGAGGCGCATGATGGCAAATGGAAACTCACGCGACGAAATCGCCAGTGCTCGCCAGATGCACCAGGCGCTCGTGCTCCACTACATGGAAGGCAAGACCCAGGCTGAGATCGCCCACGAGCTGGGCATCTCGCATGCGACGGTCAACCGCCTGATCAAACGCGGCCACCAGATGGGGCTGGTCGAAATCAGGATCAAGTCGCCGATCGAACACCTCGTCGCCATCGAGGCGCGGCTGGTGGCGCTTGGCGGCCTCAAGCGCGCGGTGGTCGTGCCGTCGCTCGGCGACAATCCGCAGACAGCACTTCAGCGCGTCGGCGAAGCCGCAGCAACGCTGCTGCAAGACACGATCAAGGATGGCGACACCATCTCCATCACCGGTGGCAAGGGCGTCTCGGCCGTGGTCGCGGGCCTCAATGGCGGGCGGCAGGTCAAGGTCGAGGTCATTCCGGCGACCGGGCTCGTGCAGGGCAAGCACTACACCGACGTCAACCATGTGGCGTCGCTGATGGCCGACAAGCTCGGCGGCCGCGCCTTCCAGGTGCATGCGCCGCTGTTTGCCGACAGCCCCGAGCAGCGCAACATGCTGATGGGGGTCAGCTCCGTTTCCGACGTGTTCCGCAAGGCGCGCGAGGCCAATGTCGCGGTGGTTGGCATCGGCTCGATCCTGACCGACGACTCCAGCTATTACGACCTGCATCCCTCGTCGAGCACCGACCGCCAGGCCATCGAGCATTCGGGTGCGGCGGGCGAGCTTCTCGCCCATCTCGTCGATGCTCAGGGCAAGGTCTGCGACTACAGCCTCAACCGCTGCCTGGTGTCGCTGACCCTGGAAGAATTCGCCACCATCCCGCGCACCATCGGTGTTGCCAGCGGCACAAGCAAGGTCGCGCCGATCCTGAGCGCCATGCGTGGCAACCACCTTGAAACCATCGTCACCGACGAAGCCACGGCCCTTCAGGTCCTGGAACTCGCCGAAGGAAAGAGACCATGAGCCAGCTTGTTCGCAACATCGGTCGATCGGGCATCGCCGCATCCGGCGTCGGCCTCGGCACCTGGGCCATCGGCGGCTGGATGTGGGGCGGCACCGACGAGGATGCCTCGATTGCCGCGATCCAGGCGTCCATCGATGCCGGCGTGTCGCTGATCGACACGGCACCTGCCTACGGCCTCGGCCGCAGCGAGGAGATTGTCGGCAAGGCGATTCGTGGGCGCCGCGACAAGGTCGTCATCGCCACCAAATGCGGGCTCAACTGGCATTCCGGCAAAGGCAAGCACTTCTTCGACCAGGACGGACTGCCCGTTCATCGTTATCTCGGCGCCGACGGCATCGCCCATGAGATCGAGCAGAGCCTGCGACGCCTCGGCACCGACCATATCGATCTCTACATCACCCACTGGCAGGACCCGACGACGCCTGTTGCCGAGACGATGGACACTCTGTTGCGGCTCAAGCGGCAAGGCAAAATCGGCGCCATCGGCGCAAGCAATGTCAATGCCGACGAGCTGAATGCCTATGTCGAAGCGGGCCAGCTCGACGCCATCCAGGAGCGCTACTCGATGCTCGACCGCGAGATCGAGGACACGCTGCTACCGATCACGCGGGCCAATGATGTCGCCACGCTCAGCTACTCGTCGCTGGCGCTCGGCCTGCTCTCGGGCGCCATCGACCCGTCGAGAAAGTTCGAAGGCGACGACCAGCGCAAGGACAATCCGCGCTTCTCCGAGGTCAACCGGCAGAAGGTTGCCGCGCTCAAGGCGGCCATTGCGCCCGTCATCGACCGGCACCGGGCGAGCATGGCGCAGGTGGTGATCGCCTGGACGCTGGCCCAGCCCGGAATCACATTTGCGCTCTGTGGCGCTCGCAATCCGGCGCAAGCCCTTGATAACGCGCGGGCCGGCCAGATCAGGCTCGATGCCGACGATCTGACAGCCCTCGACACCGCCATTTCCAGGCATCTCGTCGCGATGGACGCCTGACCGAAGGAAGCGCTCCGCACCATGAACCGCAGCGAAACCATAGCCGGCCTCAAGGGCCGGAACGGCCCTGCCGTGCTCGTGATCGGGGGCGGCATCAACGGCATCAGCTTGTTCCGCGAGCTGGCGCTGCAGGGTGTCGACGTGCTCCTGGCCGACAAGGGCGACTATTGCTCGGGGGCGAGTGCCGCTCTGTCGCGCATGGTGCATGGCGGCTTGCGTTATCTAGAGAACGGCGAGTTCAAGCTGGTGCGGGAGTCGCTGCTGGAGCGCGACAGGCTGCTCAAGAACGCCCCGCATTTCGTCGCCCCGCTGCCGACGACGGTGCCGATCTTCGATCTCTTCTCGGGCATCACCAACGGTGCCTTCCGCTTTCTCGGCCTGACCCGAAGGCCAAGCCGTCGCGGTGCTGTCGTCATTAAGGCGGGGCTCGCCGTCTATGACGTCCTGACTGCCAGCCGCCAGCTGATGCCGAAGCACATCTTCCGCAGCCGGGCCGAAACACTGAAGACCTGGCCGGCGATCAATCCCGATATCCGCAACTCCGCGACCTACTATGACGCCTGGGTCAGCCGGCCCGAGCGGCTGGGCGTTGAAATGCTGAACGACGCGCTCGTCGCCAATCCTTCTGCAGCTGCGTTGAACCATGCGCAGGTCAGCGGTGACGCCGACGGGGTGATGCTCACCGACACGCTGACCGGCGAGACGATGCGGCTGAAGCCGCAGCTGATCGTCAACGCCACCGGCGGCTGGATCGACCTGACAAACGCTGGCCTTGGCACCTCCGTACCCAGAATGATGGGCGGCACCAAGGGCTCGCACCTGATCGTCGCCAATCGCGAGCTGCACGACGCGCTCTCGGGCCACATGATCTATTACGAGAACGAGGACGGTCGCATCTGCATCCTGTTCCCCTATCTCGGCAATGTGCTTGTTGGCTCGACGGATATCCGTGTCGACGATCCGGACGAGGTGCGCTGCGAGGCCGACGAGCGCGATTACATTCTTCAGTCGCTCGCCTTCGTTTTCCCCCATCTGCGCATCGCACCTGAAGAGATCGTCTTCCAGTTCGCCGGTGTACGCCCGCTGCCGGTCAGCGACGATAGCTTCACCGGCCGAATCCCGCGCGATCATTTCTGTGAAGCGGTTCCAGCGAGCGGCGCCGTGCCGGAGATGCTGTGCATGATCGGCGGCAAGTGGACCACGTTCCGCTCCTTCGGCGCGCTGGCCGCCGACATGGCGCTGGAGAGGCTCGGCATGAAACGGGCCAGGGATACCGAGGAACTTGCCATCGGCGGCGGCAGGGATTTCCCTGCTGATGTCGAACGCTGGCTGATCGAACAGGCAGCCATTTCAGGACTGCCCCGTGCCCGCATCCGCGAGTTGTTCGAGCGTTATGGCACGGACGCGGCAACGATTGCCGAAGCGCTCGGCGATGACACGATGTTGCTAGGCTGCCGCTACTCCATTGCCGAGCTCGCCCATCTGATCGCGCATGAACATGTCGAGAAGCTCGACGATCTGCTGCTGCGGCGCACGACAATCGGCGTGACCGGCAAGCTCTCGTCCGGGCTCATCGAGCAGGCGCTCGACATCTTGGCTGGGGCCAAGGGGTGGGATGAACAGCGTAGCGCCCGCGAGCGCCAGGAATTTCTCGCCCTGCTGGAAAGCCGGCACGGGCTCGACGCCACCAAACTCTCAGCAAGATCCGAAAGGAGCGCTCAATGCGCATCAGCCCTAAAGTCCGCATGAACCGTCTGTTCGCCAACGGTCGCTGTCTCGACGTTGCCATCGACCATGGCGTCTGCAACGAGCCATCCTTCCTTGACGGGCTGGAAGACGTGGCTGGTGTGGTCGACCAACTGGTCGCGGCGCGTCCCGATGCCATCCAGATGAATTTCGGCCAGGCCGATCTGCTGCAGGAGCGCGCGGGCAAGGACAAGCCGGCGCTGGTCATGCGCATCGACATGGGCAACCCCTACAACAAGACCCGCCACCGCGACATGTGGTCGGTGCTGCAGAACGAGCACGAACCTCTGATTGGCGCGCTGGCGATGGATGCTGCCTGCGTTGTGGTCAACCTGTTCATGCTTCCCGACGAGCCCGACCTGTTTCGACAGTGTGTGCAGAACATCGCGCGTGTCCGCGCCGACTGTGACAAATACGGCATGCCGTTGATGATCGAACCGCTGGCGATGCTGCCAAATTCGGAGCGCGGCGGCTACATGGTCGACGGCGATGCCGAGAAGATCGTGACGCTGACGCGGCTGGCTCGCGAGATGGGCGCCGACATCGTCAAGGCCGACCCGACCACGGAGGCTGGCGATTTCTACCGGGTGGTCGAAGCGGCGCGCTGCCCGGTGCTGGTGCGGGGCGGCGGCAAGGAGGACCTGCGGACCGTATTCGACAAGTCGGCGGCACTGATGGCGCAGGGCGCGCATGGCATGGTCTATGGCCGCAACGTTTACCAGCATGCCAATCCGCGCGCGGTCGTGGCGGGCCTGATGGCGATCATCCACGAGGGAGCCGACGGTGCAACAGCCTGGGACCGGTACAGCCGGTCGAACTAGGGCATTTGCTCGACGCAGCGTCCCGCAAGCTGCGAACCGGTCGTGCGGGCACATGCGATCAAACAAGACAGAGCCTAATTCCCATTCGATGCGAATGGGATAGGCTCCAAGGCCTTGGGAGGGGCTTATGGGAGGATATATTCTCGGCCTCGATGCCGGCAACACCGTCATCAAGGCCGTGCTGTTCGACCTTGAAGGGCGTGAGCTGGCACTTGCCGCCAAGGACGGCCGGTCGTGCATGCCGAAAGCAGGTCATGTCGAGCGCGACCTGGGCGAGCTGTGGCGCAATGCCGTCGAGGTCATCGGACAGTGCATCGAACGGTCGGGTGTCGATGCCGCAGACATCCTCGCCGTCGGTTGCGCCGGCCATGGAAACGGGCTCTATGCGCTCGACCGTGACGGCGAGCCGCTTGTCGGCATCCAGTCGCTCGACACACGCGGCGCAGCACTTGTGTCGGAATGGCAGAAGCAGGGCGTCGGCGAACGCACCTATCCGCATTGCCTTCAAAAGCCGTGGGCGGCGCAGACGCCGACGCTGCTCGCCTGGCTGAAACGCCACGATCCGGCGCTTTATGGGCGCATCGGTACTGTGTTCCTGTGCAAGGATTTCGTCGTCAACCGGCTGACCGGCGCGCGCTCGTCCGACACCACCGACATGTCGGGATGCGGACTGCTATCGATGCCGGGCCGCCGCTATGAAGGTGAGTTGCTTGCCGCCTACGGGCTCGAGGACTGCGCGCCGCTGTTGCCGCCGGTGCTGGAATCGGCCGAGATCGCCGGGCGCATTTCACCTGAAGTTGCGCGCCTGACCGGGCTTGCCGAGGGAACATCTGTCATTGCCGGGCTCTTCGACGTGGTTGCCAGCGCCGTAGGCTCCGGCGTCACCCGCACCGGCGCTGCCTCGATCATCGCCGGTACCTGGAGCATCAACCAGGTCATCACCAACGAGCCGATCCGCGACCCCAGCATCTTCATGCTTTCGACCTACGATCCCGAGCGCTATCTGGCGATCGAATCCAGCGCCACCTCCGCCGCCAATCTCGAATGGATCGTGCGGGAGTTCTTCGAGCACGAACACGAAACCGGCCGTTCGCCCTTCGAGGTCTGCGGCGAGCTGGTCGCTTCGATCGATCCGACGAGTGATGTGCCGATCTACCATCCTTATCTCTATGGCGCCCAGACCAACGGCCAGGCGCGTGCCGGCTTCTACGGCATCGCCGGCTGGCACAGCCGTGCCCATCTGCTTAGAGCGCTGTTCGAGGGCGTGGCGTTCGAACACCGACGTCATGTCGAGACGTTGCGGGCAGCGGGTGCTACGCTCGACGAGGCGGTGCTGTCGGGGGGCGGCTCGCGCAGCGCCATTTGGCCGCAGATCTTCGCCGACGTGCTGGGCCTGCCGGTAACGGTGGCGCGCAGCCGCGAGACAGGCGCACTGGGTGCTGCCATTGCCGCCGCCACCGGCGTCGGTGTCTTCAAGGACTTCGCCGACGGTGCATCTGCAATGACGGCGGCGGCGCGCCACTATGAGCCCAATTGCGAGCTGGCGCAGGCCTATGGACGGCGCTACCGGCTTTATGGCGAAATCAATAAGGCGATGGGCCCATTGTGGCAGAGCATGGCGAGCGAACAGGTCGGGGCATGACCGATACAAGCGATTTCGGCACCTATGACTTCGTCGTGGTCGGCGCCGGCTCGGCCGGCTGCGTGCTGGCCAACCGCCTGTCCGCTGATCCTGGAAATCGCGTGCTTTTGCTCGAAGCCGGCGGCAGCGACCGCTATCACTGGATCGATATTCCCATCGGCTATCTCTACTGCATGGGCAATCCGCGCACCGACTGGCTGATGAAGACCGAGGCCGAGGCGGGCCTCAACGGTCGGGCGCTCAACTATCCCAGGGGTAAGGTTCTGGGCGGCTGCTCGTCAATCAACGGCATGATCTACATGCGCGGCCAGGCCGCCGACTATGATGGCTGGCGCCAGGCCGGCAATGTCGGCTGGGGCTGGGACGACGTTCTGCCCTATTTCCTCAAGTCGGAGGACTATCATGGTGCGGCGCCATCCGGACACGGCAAAGGCGGCGAGTGGCGGGTCGAACGCCAGCGCCTGTCCTGGCCGATCCTCGATGCCTTCCGCGATGCCGCCGAGGAGATCGGCGTTCCGCGTACCGATGACTTCAACCAGGGCACCAATGAAGGTTCCGGCTATTTCGAAGTGAACCAGAAGAAGGGCGTGCGCTGGAACACCTCCAAGGCGTTCCTCAGGCCGATCCTCAACCGGCCCAATCTGCGCGTCGTCACCGGCGCCGAGACAGAACGGCTGGTGCTCGATGGGCGGCAGGTGCGCGGTGTGGTCTTCCGCTTCGATGGCAAGCTGTTTGAGGCGAAGGCCGGGGAGACGATCCTTGCCGCAGGCGCGATCAATTCGCCGAAAATCATGGAGCTGTCGGGCATCGGTCGGCCCGATGTGGTCTCCGCGCTCGGCATCGATGTGGCGCACCGGCTCGACGGCGTAGGCGAGGGGCTGCAGGATCATCTGCAGATCCGCACCGTCTTCAAGGTGAGCAATGCCGCGACGCTCAACCAGCGCTACCACAATCTGTTCAGCCGCGCGGCAATGGGCATCGAATATGCGCTCAGGCGCTCCGGCCCGCTGTCGATGGCGCCCAGCCAGCTCGGCATCTTCGCCCGCAGCGATCCGCGCCTCGAGACGCCCGACCTCGAATACCACGTCCAGCCGCTCAGCACCGACAAGCTCGGCGAGCCGCTGCACCGCTTCCCGGCGGTTACCGTTTCGGTTTGTAATTTGAGGCCGGAAAGCCGGGGCACGGTGCATGCCGTGTCGGCCAATCCGCGCGTGGCGGCCGCCATCAGGCCCAATTACCTTTCAACGGAAGGCGACCGCGATGTCGCCATCGCTTCCATCCGCCATGTGCGCAAGCTGATGTCGACTGCGGCCATCAAGCGCTTTTTGCCGGAAGAGATATTGCCCGGGCCGGCAGTCGCGAGCGACGCCGATGTGCTGCGCAAGGTCGGCGACATCGCCACCACGATCTTCCATCCGGTCGGCACCTGCAAGATGGGCTCGGATCCCATGTCGGTGGTCGATGCGCGGCTCAGGGTTCACGGACTGACCGGCCTGCGCGTCGTCGATGCCTCGATCATGCCGTCGATCGTCTCGGGCAACACCAATTCGCCTGTCATCATGATCGCGGAGAAGGCGTCCGAGATGATTTTGGCGGATGCTGCATGAAACTGCGCGACGGGTCTGACAACCCCTGGGCGCGCTGCTCTAAGCCCTGTCCAGGATCGTCCGGGCGCGGGCAATGACGGGTGCATCGACCATCTTGCCGTCGAGTGCGAAAGCACCGCGGCCTTCGCTTTTTGCGGCCTCGGCGGCAGTCGCGAGCCGCTGGGCCCAGTCGAGCTCGGTTTCGGTCGGGGAAAAGCCGGCGTTCAGCAGCGGCACCGCGGACGGATGCACACAGGTTGCGCCGTCGAAGCCGAAGGCCTTTGCCTCAGCTGTGGCTGACCTGATTCCGTCGAGGTCGGTGTAGTCGGCAACGCTGCGCAAGAGCCCGAACGACTGCTTGCCGCATGCCTTTGCGGCCATGTGCAGAAGTTGCTTGGGCAGGCGCAGCACCTCGGGCGTGGGCTCGGCGCCCATTGCGGTGGCATAGTCCTCGCCGCCGAGCGCCAGCCCCATGACACGCGGATGTGCGCCAAGCGAACGGGCATCGAGCGCCGCGCCTGGGTCCTCCACAAGGCCGATGAACAGCGTCGGCTCGCGTTCGATCGAGGCGAGCAGCGTCGCCAACTGGTCGAGTTCCTCAGGTGCCGACAGCTTTGGAATCATCAGGCCGGTCACGCCGGCCCGGCAGGCGGCAGCGGCATCGTCGAACCGCAGTTCGGCGGGCGCGTTGATGCGCACGAAAACCGCGGCGCCTGCTTGTCCGACCTGCCTGACTGAGGCGGCAAGGTTTTCGCGCGCCGAAATCTTGGCGTCTTGCGGCACCGAGTCCTCGAGATCGAGGATGATGGCGTCGGCGCCCCGCTCATGCGCCTTGGCGACGAACCGCTCGGCATGAGCCGGCACATAGAGCAGGGAGCGCAGCCTCATCTGCCGGCTCCCGCGACGATTTTCGCAACTGCCTCGGGCGAGACGCCGACCTCCTCGAGCACTTCAGACGTGTGCTCGCCGAGCCCCGGCGCCGGGCGACGGAAGGTTCCCGGTGTCGCCGACAGACGCGGCACGATGTTATGCATCGGCAGCGCGCCATGGTCGGCGTCGTCGAGCGAAACGATCACCTCGCGCTCGGCGAAATGCGGGTCGCCGGCAGCGTCGGCGATACTGTAGATCGGCCCGACGGTGGCGCCGCTGTCACGCATGATGGCGAGCGCTTCGTCATGCGAACGGGTCGCGAACCAGGCGCCGATGGCGTCGTCGACCAGTTCGCGATGCCTGAGGCGCTCGCTGTTGGTGACAAAGCGCGGATCCGTGTTCATGTCGGCCCGGCCGATGATCTCGAAGATGCGGCGCGCCACTGCCGGCGTCGAGCCGGACAGGGCGACATATTTGCCGTCGGCGCAGCGATAGACGTTGCGCGGGCTGGCCGTGTTCGAGGCACTGCCGACACGCTCCTTGACCTTGCCGGTCAGCGCATGGATGCCGGCCTCGGGGCCGAGCACCGAAAAGATAGGCTCGAGCAGCGACAGGTCGACGACCTGGCCGCGCGACTTGCCCTTTTGGCGGGCAAAGAGCGCGGTTGCCGTCGCCGACATGCCATAGATGCCGGCAATCATGTCGGCGAGCGCCAGGGGTGGCAGCACCGGTTCACGATCAGGGAATCCGGTTCGATAGGCGTAGCCGCTCATACCTTCGACGATGGTGCCGAAGCCGGGGAGTTCGGCATAGGGCCCAGTCTGGCCGAAGCCGGAAATGCGCACGACCACAAGATCGGGATTGCGCTCAAGCAGCAGGTCCGGGCCAAGACCCATCTGCTCCAGCGTTCCCGGGCGGTAGTTTTCGATCAGCACGTCAGCACTGTCGATCAACGTCCACAGCGCCTCGCGGTCGGCGTCCTCGCGCAGGTTGAGCACCACCGAGCGCTTGTTGCGGCCATAGGTCTTCCAGAAGATCGACAGGCCGTCTTCTTTCCATTCGCGCAGTGGATCGCCGGCCGGCGGTTCGATCTTGATGACGTCGGCGCCAAAATCGGCAAGCTGCAGCGACAGCATGTTGCCGGCGACCAGTCGCGACAGGTCAAGCACCTTGATGCCTTCAAGCGGTCCCTCGGCGGCCGGGTCCCAATGCATGCGGGCAAAGCCGGTCATTGAAGGCGTCCGCCGGTCTGCTTGTCGAACAACAGCACCTTGGCCGGGTCGAAGCCGAGCCCGACAGGCTGGCCGGCCTGCAAGGGTGTTGCATCGCTCAGCACCATGGAGATGTCGTTGGCGCCGATGCGCAGCAGCACTTCCTGTGCGTCGCCCGTCGGTTCGACCAGGACGACCTCGGCGGCAACACCGTCATCGGCGAGGCCGATATGCTGGGGGCGAATGCCGTAGACGACCTTGCGACCCCGCGCGAGGCCGACACCGGCGGGCAGGGGCAGCGTGGCGCCGTCGGCAAGCCGCAGGTCTTGGCCGTCGACTTCGCCGGACAGCAGATTGATCTCGGGCGAGCCGATGAAGCCGGCAACAAAGAGGTTGTGCGGGTTGCGATAGAGCTCGAGCGGCGGGCCCATCTGCTCGATCCTGCCGCCGTTCAGCACCACGATCTTGTCGGCCATGGTCATGGCCTCGGTCTGGTCGTGGGTGACGTAGATGGTGGTTTTGCCGAGACGCTGATGCAGCTTCTTGATCTCGCCACGCATTTTGACGCGCAGCTTGGCGTCGAGATTGGACAAGGGCTCGTCGAACAGGAAGGCTCTGGGATCGCGCACGATGGCGCGACCCATCGCGACGCGCTGGCGCTGGCCGCCCGACAGCTCGCGCGGCAGCCGGTCGAGCAGGTTTTCGAGCCCGAGGATTTCGGCTGCCTCGGCAACGCGCTGTCGGATCTCGACCTTGGACACGCCGCCGAGTTTGAGCGCGAAGCTCATATTGTCGGCGACCTTCATATGCGGGTAGAGCGCATAGTTCTGGAACACCATGGCCAGGTCGCGTTCCTTGGCCGGCATGTCGTTGACGATCCTGCCGCCGATGGTGATTTCGCCGGAGCTGATATCCTCAAGCCCGGCGATCATCCTGAGCAGCGTCGATTTTCCGCAACCCGACGGGCCGACCAGAACAACGAACTCGCCGCTGCCCATGTCGAGCGAAATGTCGTCGAGCACCGGCACGCTGCCATAGCTCTTGCCGACGTTCCTGAGTTCGATTTCAGACATATTCCTCCCTTTCGATAGGCCCTTGCCGGTCCCCGCTCCCGTCGCCAGACCAGGAGCGGGGACCACACCGTCAGGCCGTCTCGATGATCTCGACCGTTCCCACGCTCATGCGGCCGAGCGCGCCCAGGCGCAGGCCGGCCATGCCGTAGGTGTACTCGTCGTCCTTCGCCTCGATGAGCGTCTTGCCGTCGATAGCAAAGGACAGCGTGTCGCCGGTCGCCGAAAACGCGAAGGCATAGTTCTTGCCGAGCTCGCGGTTGAACGGCGCGCGGGCGAGAACGGTCGTGCCGAAGTCCTCCTTGAGGATCACCACGTCGCTGCCGTCGAAGCCGGCGGCATAGAACCGGCTGGTGCCCTGGACACGTGCCGTGACCAGCTGCGAGCCACCGGCCAAAGGCTGGATGTCGGCCACGACCTTGACGTCGCGGGCATAATAATGGCCCGCCCACATGTCGGCGTCGTTTGGCGTATGGGCATGGATGCGGCCGTTCTGCAGCGTCCAGTGACCGCGGTTCCAGGTGAAGCGAGAGATCGCACCCCATTCCTGCACCTCGGTGCGCGGATCGATGACGGAGTGGCCGGCACCTTCGACCTTGAAGTCGGCAAGGAACAGGCGGCCCAGGAACTTCACCCGGCCGAAATACTCGACCTGGATGCCGATCTCGTCGATGGCTTCGAGCCCTTCCGGCACGGTGAACTCATAGTCCTGCCAGGCTTCGTGATTGGGCACGTGCCAGCCGCCGATCTCTTCGATGGTGCCCGACATGGCGCGGCGGACATAAGGCGCGACGCGCAGGTTGCCGTCGCCGTTCCACGGATCGAGCCAGAGCTTGAACGACACCTTCTGACCGGCATCGACCAGCGGAGTGAACATCGGCCGATAGCGTTCGTCGTCGAAATCTTCGCGACGGTAGAACGGCTTCCAGAAGATGCGGCCGCCCTGGCCGCGCTCCAGCCGGTCGAGCTGGATTTCGAGCGAGCCGCGTGAGCCCTCGACGTGCCTTTCGGTCGAGGCCTTGGCGCTGACCTGATTGAAGCCGGCGGTGCGGAAGGCGTGGGTGGCGCCGGGAAGGTCGAAGTCGAAGCGCACGCCGCGGCGGGTGAAGTCCTCGAGCCACAGAGCCGGCACCTCGTCGCCGCGCAGTTGCAGCGCAAGCACTGTCAGTTCGCGGGCAAAGGACGGAATGTCGACGATGTTGAGCGAGCCGACGACGCCCGAGGCGATGACGAAATCGTTGATCGGCTTGCGGTACTTGTCCCAGCCGGGCTGCACGCCCTGGAAGGTGCCGACGATGGCGCCCGCATTGCCGGCGTTGCAGTCGGTATCCCAGCCGGCCATGGTGGCGATCTCGGCGGTACGCGGCAGGTCGCCCTCGCCATAGAGGATCGCCATCACGGTCACGCCCGCATTGGGGATGATGTGGCAGACGCCGGGATAGCGGTCGTAGCCCCACTCGGCAGTCAGCATGTCGCGGCAGGCACGCCAGTTATCAGGATTGGCCTTGTGGAAAGCGATCACCGCGTTGGCCACGCGGGCATAGGTCGAGCGCGGATCGATGGTTGCAAGGGCCGCCGCAACGATCTCGTCGATGGAGGTTGCCTCGAAGGCCTTGGCGATGGCTGCGGCGCAGAAGCGCGCGCCATTCAGGCCATCGCCGTCATGGGCGACGGATGCCGCGCGCGCCGAGGCGTCGGCGGCCTTCTGTGGCTCGCCCGGATGCACCCAGCCCCAGCTGTCGATGAAGATCTGGCCGCCGATCTGCTCGGCGATGGTGCTGCCGTTCTGGGCGATGGAGCCCGACTGCGGGGCAGGAATGCCGGCGCGCAGGTTGCGATAAGCGGTGTGTTCGGTGGAGACGCCGAAGCCGCCCCACCAGTACATGCCGTGCTCTTCTGCGGCATAGTTGACCCAGGTCTTGCCGACATGCTCGGCGGTGGCGCCCAGACCGTAGTCGCGCAGCGCGCGGATGAAATAGACCGGCCCGTTGGTGTCGTCGTCGGCGGCGAAATTCTTGAAATCGCGCAGGTACTGGGTGACCTCGCCATAAGTCTTCTGGACGCGCTCATAGCTCCAGATCGTCGGTTCGACCGGTGCGCCAAGGCGAACGCCAATGGCCTTGCCGATGAAGCCGGCATAGATCTTTTCGTAAATCGTCTCTTTGGTGAGCTTGGGCATCGTCGGTCTTTCGTTGCGAAACTAGAGCGTAAGGGCCGCGCGGCGGGCAGCACGCGCGTCAGCGGCGGCCTGGTCGGCGGCAAGGATGGTCTTGACCGTCGCCGTGAAGGCGTCGGCGGAGGCGTTGAGATCGAGCCGGTTGGCGGTGTCGAGCAGCGCCCGGTCGGCTTCGGCAATGACGCTTTCGCCATGCATGGCGCCGAGGATCGCGCCGGCCATGACGCCGATAGAGTCTGTGTCGCGGCCGGAGTTGGCGCCGTCCTCGATCGACTTGCGGAAGTCGCCCGCATTGAGCAGGCAGAAGCCCAGCGCCAGCGGCAGCTCCTCGATCGCGCCCAGGCGGCTCGGCTGGTAGGCGTTGGTCAGCCGACCGGCCTTGGCGGGCGTGTGATTGACGTCGTCGCCCATCGGCGAATAAGGCGCGATGACCCTGTGGAACTCGGCAACGACCGTTGCATGGTCCGCGCCTGTCGTGCGCAGCCGTTTCGCGGCGTCGGCTATGTCGGCAATGGCGTTGCGGGTACCGTCCTTGGCGAGCGCCAGCGCCGTTTCGACGACCTCGTCGATGGTGGTGCCAGGAATGAAGGCAGCGGCCACTGCTGCTGCGAAGACGCCGGCGGCTTCGAGGCCATAGCTCTCCTGGTGGCCGGAGGCGAAGGCGATCGCTTCGTCATAGGCGGCCCTGGGATCGCAGGCGTTGACCACGCCGATGGGGGCCACATACATCGCAGCTCCGCAATTGACCATGTTGCCGATACCGCCCTGGCGTGGATCGCAGGAGGCCAGCTGGTGGCGCTGGAAAATCCACTTTTCCGGGTAGAACAGCCGCTCGATCAGCATCGCCTCGCGCTGCAATTCGGGTACCCAGCGCGGGACCCAGGCGATCTGGCGCACCATGCCGTCGGCCATGTCCCAGGCGTCGAGATGCCTGCCGGTCTCGGCATAGATATCCATCAGGCACAGGGTCATCAGCGTGTCGTCGGTGACGATGCCGTTGCCGCGGATTCTGCCGTTGCGCGCCGTCGCATCGAGCGACATCTTGTGCCACTCGGTGTCGAGCGAGCTCACCCGCCCGTAGCGCTTGGCGATCTCGGCGGCGGAAAGCTTTTCGATCGGCGCTCCGATGGCGTCGCCGAGGGCGACGCCATGGATGAGCGCACGGACTCGTCCCCGGAGGGAGAGCCCCTGTGCATCACTTGGCTGCATCAAGTACGGTCCTTGCATATTCGTTGAGACGCTTGCCACCGGCGGCTTCCCATTCGGCGACATACTGGTCCCACTGGTCCATCTTGGCTTCGCCGGAGATGAACTTGTAGACCCAGGAGCGGTAGACGTTTTCGGTGGCGTCGAGATCGGCGGCATATTCGGCCGGCCAGACGAAGGAATTGTCCGGCTTGAAGTATTTCTGGATCGTCGCCAGCGACTGCTGGGCGGCTTCCGACTGCCAGACAACAGGCGGCTTCCAGTTTGCCGTCACCATGAAGCGGGCATACCAGGTCGCCATCTTGTCGGTGACCTTATAGGTGTCGCCGTCCTTGGTGTATTCCTGGCCCTCGAAGCCGAGGCGGTCCATCATCTGGCCCTCGGGGCTCGCCATGAAGTCGAGCAGCTTCATCACCTCGGCTTTGTGCTTGGAGGTGGTCGAGATGGCAAAGCCGCGCGACTCCTTGGACACGTCAACGGCCGACAGGCCCTGGCCGACCGGGCCCTTCGGCGGCGACAGCAGCACAAGCTCGGTGCCCGGATGGACCTGGCGCATCTTGCCGCCATAGATGTCGATGACTTCGCCCGACGAGCCGAAGATCACGCCGGCCTTGCCGGTGTAGAACTTGTCTTCCTTCACGTCGAACTTGGTGGTGATGTATTCGGGATCGTACAGGCCGTGCTCGCGCAGCGAGGCGTAGAAGGCGATCTTGTCCTTCTCCTGGCTGGTGATACGGGCATGCACCCACTCGCCGGCGGCATTCTTCATCCACGAACCGGTGACACCGAATGCCTGGTTGAAGATCGAGTCGAGCTCGTTGGTGTTGTCGGCAGTGGTGACGCCATAAGTGTCGGCCTTGCCGTTGCCGTCGAGGTCGCCGTCCTTGATCGCCTTGAACAGGTTCACATAGTCTTCGACCGTTTCAGGCGCCTTGAGCCCGGTCTTCTCCAGCCAGTCCTTGCGGATCACCGGCTGCGGGCCACGCACCGGATAGACATAGAGCAGGTAGGGATAGTTCTTCAGGCGCTCGACATTGTGCGGCCACAGCCCGTCCTTGACGTTCTTGGACTCGGCGATCATGGGCGTGAGGTCCTCCAGCACGCCCTGTTCGACCATCTTGGCGTCGCCGCCCTGGAAATAGATCAGGTCCGGAATGTCGCCCGACAGCAGCATCACCGACAGCTTGTCGGCGTAACCCGACGAAGGCAGATCGACCAGCTCGATATCAAGGTCGGTGCCCTGTGCCCGCAGCGCATCCTCGATGCGCTTGAGGTGCTTGACGTCGTCGGGGTTGTTCGGCCCGAAATCCTTCGACACGATGCGGATCTTGACCGGCTCGGCCATGGTGGGGACAGCCACGGCAAGGCTCAGCGCGAGCGCTGTCGATGCCATCAGGAAAACTCGTCTCAACATTTCATCTCCTCCTTTGGATAGGCTTTTTGGTTGGTACTCTTCGCCATCAGCCCTTGAGCGCGCCGCTCATGGTGCCCTTGGTGAAGAATTTCAGGATCAGCGGGTAGATCGCGAGGATCGGCGCGATGGTCAGCAGGATCATGCCGGCCTTGAGTGACCTGAGGTCGATCTGGCTTGCGCCGGTGTTGTTGTTGGCGTTGTCGATGCCGACGATGGCAAGCTTGTCGCCATCGATGACGAACTGGCGAAGCACCACCTGCAGCGGCCATTTGTTCTGGTCGTTCAGGTAGATCATCGCATGGAAGAACTCGTTCCAGTGGAAGACGAGGTAAAACAGCGAGATCGTTGCCAGCGCTGGCTTTGCCAGCGGCAGCACCACATACCAGAACACCTGGAAGGGATTGGCGCCGTCGAGCTCGGAGGCCTCGAGCAGTTCCTTGGGGATTTCTTCGAAGAAGCGGATCAGGATGATGAGATACCAGGCGTTGACCGCCTTGTAGAGGATCACCGACCAGTAGCTGTTGAGCAGCCCGAGCCGCTTGTTGACGAAATATTCCGGAATGATGCCCGGTTCGAAGACGATGGTGACGAGCACCAGGATGAACAGCGCCTTGCGTCCCGGCAGGCCCGGCCGAGACAGGCCCCAGGCCATCAGTGCGGTGCCGACGACGCCGATAGCAGTCGAGGCGGCGGTGATGAAGATCGAATTGAAGATGCCGCGCTGCACGTTTGGATGCTGGAGCAGCACGCTCCACACCTCGAGCGAGAATCCGCTGGGCAGGATGGTCAGGCCGCTCATGCCGGGCACCCTGGCGGGCTCGGACAGCGACACCGCCAGAAGGTTGAGGATCGGCTGCACGGTCACCACGACGAGCAGCAGAAGCGTCGACACGATGATGGCATATTCGATGCGTTCGAGCGGGGTCTTGCGCGACAGGGCCATCACCAAACTCCCTTGCCGGTCAGGCGCTTGGACACGAAGTGGGCCACAACGATCATGATCGTGCCCAGCACCGCCTTGAACAGGCCGGCCGCTGTCGCCAGCGAATACTCGCCTGTCTGCAGACCGATGCGGTAGACGTAGGTGTCGACGATATCGATCTTGGAGCGCACCACGTCGTTGGAGAAGTTGATGACCTGGTTGAGATCGGCGTTGAGGAACATGCCGGCATTGAGGATGAACAGCGTCGCAATCGTCGGCACGATGCCCGGCAGCGTGACGTGCCAGATCTTTTGCCAGCGGTTGGCGCCGTCGATCTCGGCGGCGTCATAGAGTTGCTGGTCGATGGCGATGATGGCGGCGAGGTAGAGCAGGCTGTCCCAGCCGGCGGAGCGCCAGATTTCGGTGAAGACCAGAACCCAGCGGATGGCGCCGGTGTCGGTCATGAACGAGCGCGGCGCGATGCCGGCCATGCCCATCAGGTTGTTGACGGCGCCGTCGGTCGGCGACAGCGCGGCGATGAAGATGCCGGCGATCACGACCCAGGACAGGAAGTGCGGCAGATAGATCGCAGATTGGATGAACTTGCGCAGGCGGCCGCCGCGCACCTCGTTGATCAGGAGCGCCACCAGGATCGGCACCGGCAGGAAGAACGCCATCTTCATCGCCGAGATGATCAGTGTGTTGGCAAGCACCTGCCAGAACACCGGCGAGGCAAACAGCACGTAGAAATGCTTGAGCCCGACCCAGACATTGGGCGGCACAATCCGGACCTGCTCGAAGGCGATGCGCGCCTCCCAGATCGGCAGGTAATGCAGCACCAAAAAGAAGGCGAGGCCCGGCGCCATCATCACGTAATACGGCCACCAGCGGCGCCAGCCATGCGCCAGCGAGGCCTGCGTCGGCTTCCGGCGGACACTTGATTTGGGAACGTTCCCAATTTCGGGCGCGACCATGGCCCTGTTGTGGTCGGTCATATCAGGCTACCTCCCGTTCCCGACCGCGCGCCTGGGCTGGACCAGCGACAGGTCGGCAAGCGACCCACGCTCGATCAGCCGGCATGGCAGGAACACCCGGCCGTGTTCCGAACGGCCGGCAATTTCGTCGAGCAGGCAATCGAGTGAGCGCACGCCCATCTCGCGCCCGGGCTTGGCCACGGTTGTCAGGCCGGGCCATGAGAAGGCGCCGGCCGGCACGCCGTCGAAACCAAGGATCGAAACGTCCTCGGGGCAGCGCATGCCGGCTTCGCGCGCCGCCATCATCGCGCCCAGCGCCATCAGGTCGTTGGCGGCGAAGACGGCAAAATGGCCGCCGCGATGGCGCTGCAGCAGGCGTTTCATCGCCTCACGCCCCCCTTCGACCGTGTATTCCCCGTCTTCCATCGGCAATGCCGCCGGATCGACGTCGCGCTCGACGCAGTGCTCGTGAAAGGTCCGCAGGAAGCGCGCGCGGGCGATACGCGACTTCGGGCCGAGGATCAGGGCAGGGGCGTGATGACCCTTTGAAACCAGGTGGTCCATGCCCAGCCGTACCGCCTGGGCGATGTCGGAGCCGACACTCGATGTCTCGGGAAAGCGCTCGGCGCTGGAGCCGATCAGCACGAAAGGCAGGCCGAAGCGGTCGAGATCGTCGAAATTGTCGGCCACGGGATTGATGATCGCGCCATCGACCCGCGCCTGGCGCAGCGCGCGCAAATGGCCGGCCTCGCGCTGATGGTTCCAGTCCGAGGAGAATACCAGGAGCGACGCGCCGTTTTCAGCGGCGCGATCCTGGGCGCCGCGCGCCACCTCCGCCCAGAACGGATTGGTGATATCGGGAATGACCAGGCCGAGCAGCCCCGTGCGCCCGGAGCGCATGCCGACAGCGAGATCGTTGCGCTCGTAACCCACGGCCTGGGCTGCAGCGAGCACCCGCTCGCGGGCCTCGTCGGTGACGTTGGAGGCTCCGGAAAGCGCACGACCGGCGGTGCTCTTCGACACCCCCGCCTTCTCCGCGACGTCAATGATCGTCGGGCGCTTCCGCTGCATTCCCTATGCTCCTCCCGAGCGACTTGTGGGAACGTTACCATGATCATTTGCCGGCGGCAAGCCACCGCCGCCAATTTGGCAGTGCGGTTGGAGCACAATGCTTGCGCCCCGGTATCTGTTCTCAAGGATTGTTCACGCAAGCCCGGCCCGATGCCGCGACCATTGCGCCAACGAACATGCAGCCCGCAGTCGGCGCGCGCATGAAGTAATGAAGTGGTTCGGCATGGCGGCGCGGGGTCGTTTTGGCCGCGCCGCCTTGAGCCGATGTCTCAGAGCCCGATCTTGTCGAGCGGCGGGCCGGGGAAGCGGCTGAAATCGGCTGCGCCTTCGGGCGTACCGATCAGCTCGCGCACGGCGCGGATGCCCTGGTCGATCGCCGAATGCGCATAGGCATAAGCGCCGCTGTCGGCATTGGCGATGGCGATGCGTCCCCATGGCTTGCGTGCCGTCTCGATGGGCAGCGGGCCATCCGGCCAGTAGGCGTCCCATGGCCTCATATACTCATAGGCGTAGCCATGAGCCCAGCGGTTGCAGGTGATTGCCTCGATGTCACGTGCGGCGTCGAAGCCGCCCGGCCCGAGGGCGCGGTTGAGCATGTCGCGGATCGAGCGCTCCATCTCTTCGAAGGTGAGGCTGTAAAGCTCCCAACGCCCGGCCTGGAACTGTTCGCGCGCCGTGTCGGCAGGGGCGGCAAACACCTTGGTGAGGTGCAGCGCCACCGGCTCCGACGGCTTGTCGACGAACTTGTAGTCGCCCACCGACACCGGGAAGTCGATCGAGGCGCCGCTCCAGAAATTGCCGCGCGCGGCAAAACGGTCGATCTTGAGCTTGTCGAAGGCCTCCCAATTGCGGATCACCACGTTGGTGTAGATCAGCGGCACCTTCTGCTGGTCGTTGAGAGCGGTCACCTGCTCCTTCGGGAGTTCCTCGGTGAGGTAGGGGATGACACGGTTCCAGCAGGCGAGCACGACATGGCTGCCGGTGACCGAGAACGGCTTGCCGCCTTGGCCGGCATAGGTGACGACCACTCGCTCGGCGCTGCCAGGCGCACCGTCATGTGCGACCTTCACAACCGTCGAGTTCAAGCGGATACGCACCGGGTTCGCAGCCACGTCGAGCTGCCCATAATCAAGCGTGCCGGTGGTGATCTCTTCCATTGTCGTGCCGGGGAGGGCTGCCGGAATGAGGCCGCGCACCAGCGCGCGGGCGATGCCGGCATTGCCCTCGGGGAAGTGGTAGATGTAGTCGTCTGGTCCGGCGAAACCCAGTCGACCGCTTGGCGCCATGTTCTTGTGAACCGCCTCGCCGAGATCCATCGCGTCGAAGCCCGGGCTGCCGTTGGTCCAGGCGTCGAGCGCGCTGGTGGCGTCGATGCCGACACCGAAATAGCCCATGGTGGTGATCTGGTAGAGGGCAACGATCTGCGGGTCGACCTTGGCATGGTCGAGCAGGAACTGCTTGTAGGTGATGTCGCTCAGCTTTTGCAGCTTCGCTTCTCGGTCGAGGCCGGGCAGGTAATCGGCTGGGCCTTCGATCAGCGTGACGAGGTCGGCCTTGGCCTTGTCGTTGAGCGGGGTTTCGGCAATCCAGGCTTTCGCATCCTTGCCGCGGATCACCAGCTTGTCTTCGCCCCACTGCTCCTTGCAGAAGAACAGAGCCCGGCTAGAAAGGCCGCGATCGTCGCGCCATTTGTTGTTGAACCAGGTTTCGAAACGCTTGAGGTCGATGCCGACATCGAAGAGCAGCTTGTGCACGGCGGGGCTGAAGAAGCTCGGCGTGTCGATCGACTGCGAGCCGCCATAGCCGATGATCTTGCGGCCGCTGGCCGTGACATATTCGTTGCGCTTGGCATGGCCGCCGAAATCGTCGAGCGGGTCGATCAGCAGCACGCGTTTGTCCTGCCCGGCCTGCTGGCGGTAGACGTAGGCAGCGGCCAGGCCCGACAGGCCGGAGCCGACGACGACAAGGTCATAATGCTCGCCGGTCGCAGTCACCGCGCCGGCCTTCTGCCAGTAGGAGCCGTCGCGCACGGCATGCATGACGTTCTGGGCGGCGTCGGTCTGGCCGCGCAGGCCGGCCACGCTCGGCGGGTAGGCGGCGGGTGCCCCTGCGGTTTGCGCCCTCGCGGCGCTTGGGCCCAGCGCCCGCATCGCCATCATGCCGCCAGCGGCAAAGGCGATCCCATCGAGGAAATCGCGCCGGCTGATCGGCCGGTCCATACCGAGCCGCTTGTCGTCTTCATTCCAGTTCATTCTGCTGGCCTCCCTGCTTGCCCCTCTATTGCTGACGTTGGGGCAAGTTGATGTCAATGCAGGGGCAAGTTGTTTTCCTGAAATTCAACACGGAAAACTGGAGGCCGTCATTTTTGGATTAGCGTATGCTCTTAAGAGTCAGTTATTGCTGCGAAGCCGAAAGATGATACAGAGTATAGGTGCAATGATAGAAAATTGCACCCTTTAGTTGAGTTCGTGGTCGATCCGACATGCTGTCGACGAGAACCTGTCGTGTCGCTTTTGAACTTCACCGACGCGACGTTGCGTTGACGTCAATGCCCAGGCGCACTGCCTCGGCGCACAGTTTGTCGAATACACCATCGTGCAAGGCGAGGCCTTCGACCAGTGCCTTGCGCTTGCGTCTGGCGGCGCTTTCGCCGGGCAGCCGGACGCGTTCGACGCCGGGGCGCGGCGGGTTTGTGCGGCATGCTTCTGCCAGCCAGCCGGTCTGGCGGGTGAAGGCTGCTTCTCCGGCGAACGCGGTAGGGTCGATGACTTGAAGGAACACCGAGGCGTTGGTTCCCTCAGGCTTGTCGGCGCGACCGAAGCCTGCGAGGCCTTGCGTCAGCGCTTCGACGAGGATCGCCAGCGCATAGCCCTTCTGACCGTGATCGAGGCCGCCGGCGGGCAGGATGGTGCCGCCGTTGTTGAGCACGCGCGGGTCGTTGGTCGGATTGCCGTCGCGGTCGAGCAGCCACTGGTGCTCGAATGTTTTTCCCTCGGCGATCAGCCGCGAACTCATATTGTTGGTGGTGATCGAGGCGCTGACGTCGATCAGGATCGGATCGCCGTCGGTCGGAATGCCGGCGGCGATCGGGTTGGGCGTGAAGATGCCGCGCGTGCCGCCGAAGGGAGCGACCGAGGCGCCCGAGGGGCTGGAACTTGCCAGCAGCGCCACGTAGCCGCGATCGGTGGCGCGGGTGAGATAGGCTGCGAGGCAGCCGATGTGGTGGCTGTTGCCGATGGTGACGGTAACCGTGCCGTAGGTGGCGGCGCGCTCGACCGCGAGGTCCATGGCGGTCGCTGTCAGCCAGGCGCCGGGCAGGCGCAAGCCGTCCCAGGCAACGCAGGCGCCGCGATCCGAGATCACCCTAGGTGCGCCTGATTTGGTCATGACGCCGTTGCGGATGCTTTCGAGATACCAGGGGGCGAGTGCCAAACCGTGGGTGGTGTGGCCCATCAGGTCTGCCTCGACAAGGATCTCGGCCACCGCATGAGCCTTGTCAGGCTCGAGGCCAGCCGCCTTGAAGATGGCGAAAGCCAGATCGGTCAGCGTGTCGGCGTCGTGGAGTTCGGGAGCCATTGTCAAACCCTTGCGTAGAGGTTTCTGGGCGAGCGGCTCGCCGCGGAGGAAGGCGAGCACGTTTTCGGCGGTCATGATCGAGACGGCGCGGCGCGCGTCCTCGGTTACGCCGGCGACATGCGGGGTCAGAAGCACATTGGACAGTTGCCACAGCGGGCTGGCGACCGGCGGCTCTTCGGCAAAGCTGTCGAGCCCGGCGCCGGCAATGCGCCCGGCCTGAAGCGCCGCGATTAGCGCCGGCTCATCGACGACTTCGCCGCGCGCCGTGTTGATGAGGAATGCAGTCGGCTTCATCAGGGCGATCTCGCGCGCGCCGATCAAACCGCGGGTGCCCTCGGTCAGCGGACAATGCAGGCTGACGACGTCGCTCTCAGCCAACAGGACATCGAGCGACGGGGCGCGGACAACGCCGCCGGCAAAGGCTGCATCAGGCGCGAACGGATCGTAAGCCGAGACCTGCATGCCGATGGGCGTAACCATCCGGGCAAGGATCTGGCCGATGAGGCCGAAGCCGACGAGGCCGAGCTTCTGGCCGCGCAACTCGCGCCCGGCATAAAGCTTCTTGTCCCACCGGCC
This sequence comes from Hoeflea sp. 108, assembly GCF_000372965.1. Classification (NCBI taxonomy): domain Bacteria; kingdom Pseudomonadati; phylum Pseudomonadota; class Alphaproteobacteria; order Hyphomicrobiales; family Rhizobiaceae; genus Hoeflea; species Hoeflea sp. 108. The sequence continues at coordinate 112,503 of NZ_KB890025.1, forward strand.
GTTGCGGATATGCCCGTCCTGGCGCAGGAAATCCTTGGTCAGGGCGAGGATCAGCCCGAGCGCGTGTTCGGCAACCGAGTGGGCGTTGGCGCCCGTGGCCATGATGACAGGGATGTTCATCGCCTTTGCGGCAGCGACATCGATGTCGTTGGTGCCGACGCCATGCTTGGCGACGATCTTCAGCTTGCTCGAGGCAGCCAGCATGTCGCGGTCGACCAACTCCACCAGCCGCACCACAAGGGCCGCCGGCTGGTGCCGTTCGATCAGCGCCATGACCTCGGATTTCGTCGGATAGGCTTCGGTCGAGATACACTCGATGCCGGCGATTTCGAGCATGGCAAGGCCCTCGGCAGCCATGCGGCCGCCGATCGTAACGATCGTCGTTGTCATCGTTCTTTCCTGTCGTGCCGCAACAGCGGCGTCGGTTCAGCCGACCTTGAGGTCAGCGCGAGAGGTCGAGCACCTTGTTTTCGAACAGCCGGTTGCGCGAGCCTTCGAGGTGCTCGCGCATGCGGTCGCGCGCCAGCTCGGATTCGCCTGCGGCGATGGCGTCACAGATGCCGCGATGCTCGTCATAGACCTGTTCCAGCTTGGTCAGCGGACCCATCAGGGACAGGCCGTGTAGGTTCATGCCGACGGCGATGTGCTGGCGCAGCGCATCGAGGCAGGCGGTGTAATAGTGGTTGTTGGCGGCCTCTGCCACCGAGCGGTGGAACAGGAAGTCGACGTCGGAGCGGTGGGTCTGGTCGCGCGTCGCATCTCGTAGTTCCGCCAGTGCCGCGCGCATCTTCTGCATTGAGGCGTCGTCGTGGCGAAGGGCGGCGAAATAGGCGGCTTCCGGCTCGATGGTCAGGCGGAACTCGTAGCAGCGCTGGATGTCGGCGATGGTCTTGACCGGCGAAAAGCCGAGGCTTGTCTTCTGGGTGTCGAACACGCGGACATAGGTGCCGGAGCCTTGGCGGGAATAGACCAGGCCGACATCGCGCAGCCGACCGAGTGCATCGCGCACGACCGGCCGGGAGACACCGAGCAGCGTTGCCAGGTCGTGCTCGCCCGGCAGCTTGGATCCCGAAGGGAATTCGCCCGAGACAATACGCTCCTGCAACTGGTCGAACACCTTGTCGACCAGCTTCGGCGCCTTGGAAGCGGCCTTATGGCCGTTGCCCGACTTTTCGCCCGTTTCGGTGGTGTCAGGCTCGGTTCCGTCCTGCTGCAATTCGGTCGTCATGTGTGTTCCGCCTGTTCCCCGGTCGGCGGCCGCAAGAGATCGGAAAGAACCGCGACCGTCCCGAATCCGCCGGATTTTACGACACAGCGCAGCCCCTCGCCATGGCGTGTCGCAATGGTGAACCAGGGCAGGCCCGGCGCCACCTCGCCCCGCGGAAATAGCACGTCGACGCCAAGCGCGCCAAGTATGGCAAGTGCCGTGTCGCCGCCACCCATGACAAGCGTGGAGGGACGAAGGCGCTCGACGGCTTCGGCCACGCCGACAGCGAAGTCGGTGGCGACCCGGCCGGGGTCGTCAACCTGGTCGCCGGTACAGCGGACGACCAGCGGCAGGCTGGCATCTGGTGAAAGCTCGAAATGTCCGGCAGGTGCATCGAGCATGCCGATGCCGGGATGATCGTATTGAAGCCGCGCCACCTGTCCGTCGGTGATCGGGTCACGCGAGCCGAAGGCATACAGCGCCTCGTCATCGGCCGGGAATGGCTGTTCTTTCCCTAGGGCATTGCCGCCGAGATGACGGGCGAAGGCGAGGCCCAGTCCGCGGGCGCCGATGGCGACCGCATCCGACCAGTTGTGTGCGGAGATGATGGCGTCGAGATCCGCATCGTCGTCCGCATCGAGTACTTCTGTTGGCAAGCCGAGGCCGGCCAGCGCCTCGCGAACAGGCAAGGGAGTGTCGACGCCGCGGCCGAGCACCACGCCGTCGCGCGTGAAGCGACCCTGATCGGGTACGGCTGGAGCGACGACAAGCAGGCCGCGCCCCGATGTTTCGGCGAGAGCTTGTGCTTCGGCGCCGACATTGCCCTTCAGGCGCGAGTCGATCTTCTTCATCACGATGCCGGGGTCATGGGGCATCAGCCGGATCGCGACATCCCTGACCCTGGCCGATGCGACGTCGGCCGTCAGTGCCCGCGACGCCGTGCTGACCGCAAAGACATCCGGCTTGATGGCAAGCGCCTTGCCGGTCGCTTCAGGGGTCGTCGCCACCGCCACCTTGAGACCCGAGGTGACGAAGGGCGCCGAGGTGTCGAGCGCTCCGGTCAGGTCGTCGGCGACGATGGCGAGCATCAAGGTCATTCCGGCAGTCCGTCGGTCACGGCATGGCAGGCAACATGATGGCCTGCTGCCACCTCGCGCCACTCGGGCACGACAGCCTTGCACTTATCCATGGCGATCGGGCAGCGCGTGTGGAAGCGGCAGCCGGCGGGCGGCGCCAACGGGCTCGGCACGTCGCCCGTCAATATCTGGCGCTGGCGCGTCTTCTCGAGTTCCGGATCCGCCTCGGGCACGGCCGAAAGCAGCGCCTTGGTGTAGGGATGCAGCGGGTTGGAAAACAGCTGCTCGCGCGTCGCCAGTTCCGCCATGCGGCCGAGATACATCACGCCGACGCGGGTGCTGATGTGGCGGACCACGGCAAGGTCGTGCGCGATGAACAGGTAAGTGAGACCGTACTTCTCCTGCAGGTCGAGCAGCAGATTGATGATCTGCGCCTGTACCGAAACGTCGAGCGCCGAGATCGCTTCGTCACAGACGATGAATTTCGGCTGGCAGGCGAGCGCCCGGGCGATGGCGACGCGCTGGCGCTGGCCGCCGGAGAGTTCGTGCGGATAACGCTGGGCGAAGCGAGCCGGCAGGCCGACATCGGCGAGCAGGCGCGACACCCGCTCGGGCAGCTCGGCCTTGGTGGCAAGCTTGTGGAACAGGATCGGCTCGCCGACCACCTCGCCGATGGTCATACGCGGGTTGAGCGTCGAATAGGGGTCCTGGAAGACGATCTGCAGTTCGCGGCGATAGGGCCGCATGCGCTTTTCATCAAGCGAGACGATGTTCTCGCCCTGGAAGATGACCTTGCCCGAGGTCGCCTTCTGCAGGTTGAGCAGAGTGAAGCCGGTGGTCGACTTGCCGCAGCCGGATTCGCCGACCAGCGACAGCGTCTCGCCGGCGAAGATATCGAAGTTGACGTCGTCGACGGCATAGACGGTGGCGCCGCGCTCGCCGAAGGCACCGAGGCGGACGACGAAATGCTTGACGAGGTTCTCGACCTTGATCAGCGGTTCGGCAGCCATCACGCGGCCTCCATCATCTGGCGCTGGGCGACGAAGCAGGCGACGCGATGGCCGCCCGAACCGGCGACCGGCTCGAGAACAGGCACGCGCTCATGGCAGATGCCTTCGGCCAGCGCGCAGCGTGGCGCAAACGGGCAGCCCTTGGGGCGACGACCCGGTTCGGGCGGCGTACCGCCGATGGAGGACAGTCGGCTGGCGCGTTCGTCCGACAGCTTGGGGATCGAGGCCAGCAGGCCGCGCGTGTAGGGATGCGTCGGGTGGGCGAACAGCTCACCGACAGGCGCGTCCTCGACAACCGTGCCAGCATAAAGCACGGCGACCCGGTCGACGAGGCCGGCGATCAGCGCGAGATCGTGGGTGATCCACACCACCGACATGTTGAGCTTCTTGCGCAGATCCTTCACCAGGTCGACGATCTGCGCCTGGATGGTGACGTCGAGCGCGGTCGTCGGCTCGTCAGCGATCAAAAGCTCCGGGTCGCAGGCAAGGCCGATGGCGATCATGACGCGCTGGCGCATGCCGCCCGACAGTTCGTGCGGATAGGCCTCGATGCGCTGTTCCGGACCGGGGATGCCGACGAGGCGCAAAAGTTCGATGGCGCGGGCACGCGCCTCGGCCTTGGTCATGCCGCCATGGTAGATCAGCGGCTCGCACAGCTGGTCGCCGATGCGCATGACCGGGTTGAGCGAGGTCATCGGATCCTGGAAGACGAAACCGATCTTGCCGCCGCGCACCTGGCGCAGCTCCGATTTCGTCATCTTGAGCAGATCGCGGCCGGCGAATTCGGCCGAGCCACCCTTGACCCTGATCTTGTTGGGCAGGAGCCTGACAAGGCTGAGCATGGTCAGGCTCTTGCCGCAGCCGGATTCGCCGACGACGCCGACCGTCTCGCCCTTGCCGACGGTGAGATCTATGCCGTCGACGATCACGGCGGGGCCACGGCGGGTGTCGATCTCGATGGTCAGGCCCTTGATATCGAGCAGCGGTTTGTTGTCTGCGGGAGCGGTCATTTGCTGCCCCTCGGGTTGAGAGCGTCATTGAGGCCGTCGCCCAGGAAAGAGAAGGCGACGGTGGCGAGGCCGAGCACGGCGGCGGGTGCGGCGAGCAGATGCGGATAATGCTGCCAGACACGCAGGCCGTCGGAGATCATGTTGCCCCAACTGGGCGTGGGCGGATTGACGCCGACGCCGAGGAAGGAGAAAGCGCTTTCCAGTACCATCGCGGTGCCGAGGCCGGCGCTGACCGAGACGATCAGCGGGCCGATGGCGTTGGGCACGATGTAGCGCATCAGGATCAGCCGGTTGGTCAGGCCGAGCGCGCGGGCAGCGGTAACATAGGGCCTGCCACGGATAGACAGCACCTGGGCGCGGACGAGGCGGGCGTAGGGCGGCCAGCTGATCAGCGCCATCGAGCCGAACACCAAAAGGAAGTCGACCCAGATTGTCTCGCGGTAGAACGGGTTCAGCGTCGCCTGGTAGCGGGCCTCCATCCAGGCGGTGATCGGCGTCTTCAGCGAGGCGTTGATGACCACGACGAGCAAAAGGTTGGGCACTGACATGGTCATGTCGGTGAACCACATGACGGTGCGGTCGAACAACCCGCCGAAGAAGCCGGCCATGGCGCCGAGCGCGACGCCGATGACAACAGCGATCGTGGTCACCACGATCGCCACGACGAAGGCGGTGCGGGTGCCGTAGACGACGCGGGAGAAGACATCCCGGCCGAGATCGTCGGTGCCGAACAGATGGGCAAGCGATGGCGCCTGGTTGCGGGCGTTGAGGTCCTGGGTCAGGAAGTCGTAGGGCGTCAGCCACGGGCCGAAGACAGCGACGAAGGCGAGCAGGATGACCACGGCGAGACCGGCGACCGCCAGCTTGTTGCGCAACAGGCGATGCCAGGCATCGCGCCACAAGCTGACGGGGGGCTCGTCGTCGGCCACGGAGGAGGGGAGTGTGACGGGTGTCATGGTCATGTCAGCGGCTCCTCATCGTGTCGTTGGCGCGCGGATCGAGCAGCGGGTAGAGCACGTCGACCAGAAGGTTCGACAGCATCACCAGAAACGAGCCGATCAGCGTGATGGCCAAGATGACGGGATAGTCGGAATTGGTAAGCGCCGAGACCGTCAGGCGGCCGAGACCCGGCAGGCCGAATACCAGTTCGACGAAGATGGCGCCGTTGACGATGGTGATCATGATCAGGCCGAGCTGGGTGACGACTGGTGTCAGCACCGGCCTCAGGATATGGCGCAGCGCCACCACCATCTCGGGCACGCCCTTGGCGCGGGCCGTGCGGACGAAATCCTCCGACAGCACCTCGATCACCGCGGCGCGCGTCTGGCGCACGATCAGGGCGATCGGCTGGAACGAGAGCACGAGCAGTGGCAACAGGATACGCAAATCGAAGATGCCGCCCCAGCCATAAGGAACCTTGCCGCCGGGCAGGACGAAGATCAGCGCCACCATGAGCAGCGGGCCGGCGACATAGGCTGGGATGGCCCAGAGGAACAGCGCCGAACCGAGGATCGTGTAGTCGATCTTGGTGTTCTGGTTCATCGCCGCGATCATGCCGAGGGGAACGGCGACGATCGCCGTCAGCACCACGGCGCAGAGGCCGAGCTTGAACGACACGGGTGCGGCGGCCGACACCATCGCCCAGACCGATCGGCCCGAGGTCAGCGAGTTGCCGAAATTTCCCTGCAGAAGGTTCAGGATGTAGCTGCCGAACTGGACGAGGAACGGTCGGTTCAGGCCGGCGGCATCGCGGATCGCCTCGATCTTCTCGGGATTGTAGGCAACGTCGCCCGGGGCGCGCAAGAAGATCAGCTTGATCGGGTCGCCGGCGCCGTAATATGCCATGGCGTAGACGGCCAGCATGACCAGCAGGACGGACGGAATCCACAGCAGCAGCCGTGTTGCAATATAGCGCAGCATGGCGGGCGGCCTCCCACCGCACGGTATCAGTTCGAAAAGAGTAGCACGGGGGACGAGCCCCCGTGCGCGTTACCGGGACATCAGCCGACGGTGATTTCCCAAGGAGCGACAACCTGCCAGTCGAGGTTCTTGTCGATGCCCTTTACATTGGCGTTGGCCCAGCGCGACATCGCCTGAGCGTACCAGGGAATGAAGGTCCAGTCGTCGCGGAAGACCTTCTGTGCCTCCTGGGCAAGTGCGACGCGCTGCGGATCGTCGGCCGCCTTGGTCGCGGCTTCTGAGAGCAACTGATCGACCTTGTCGTTCTTGTATCCGCCGAGCTTGTTCTGGGCGTTGGACGAGGTCGAGGCGATGGAGCCGGCGAGATAGCTTACGGCATCCGGCACGCGCGTGCCGACGTCGTCGCGGAAGATCTGCACCGAGTTCTGGTCGGGACCGGCATAGGCGTCCTGCTGCGGCTTCATGTCGACGGCGGTGATGCCGAGATTCTGGCGCCACTGCTCGGCGATGAACTGTGCGGCTGCCTCGTTGGCCGGCGAGGAAATGCCGACGAACAGGATCTTGGGCAAGCGCTCCGGACCGCCATAGGTCGACTCGGCGAGCAGCTTCTTGGCGCCTTCCGGATCGTATGCGTAGGGCTCGAAGCCGGAATTGTCGGCGCCGGGTACGGAGTTGATGACCTGGTCGGTCTTCTTGTGCGGGCCGTCGGGGAACGAGGCCTTCATCAGGCCATCGCGGTCGACCGCCATGATCAGCGCCTGGCGAACCTTGGGGTCGTCCATCGGCGCGCGCTTGGAGTTGAACCAGAAGTGCTGGCTGGTGGGGATCAGCGGACCGGAGGCAAATTCGCTGCCGAGATCCTGCACGATGGTCGAGGTGACCAGCTCGGTATGGGCGTTGAACTCGCCCGATTTGAGCAGCGAGGTCGCCGTGACATTGTCCTCGATCGAGGTGATCTCGATGCGGGCGAGCTTGGGCTTAGGGCCGAAGAAGTTCTCGTTCGGCTCGAACACCAGCTTGCCGGCGTCGATGTCGATGCTGGTCAGCTTGAACGGGCCGGAATAGACAGCACCCGCGTCGGGCGTGAACCAATCCTGGATCTCGTTGCCGTCCTCGCCGCGCGACTGCGAGGCCTTGGTGATCGGCACGATGTGGTTGGCGACGCGCATGAAATAGATCGGGTCGGCCTCGATCAGCGTCACGACGACGGTGCCTTCGTCGGGGGTGGCGACGCCGGAAATGGTGTTGGCGCTGCCGCCGGTCACTTCAGCGAAGCCTGCGACCTTGCCGAGAACCTGGTCGGCACGCTGGCTCTTGGTGCCGGGCATCGCCGCCACGTTCCACGACCCGGCGACATCTGCCGAGGTGATCTTGCTGCCGTCGGAGAAGGTTGCCTTGGGGTCGAGCTTGAAGGTCCAGGTCTTGGAGTCGGCCGAGCCTTCCCAGCTGGTGAAGACGTAAGGGTGGATCTTGCCTTCGCTGTCGAAATACATCGGCGATGCCCACCAGGCCGAGTTCCAGCGATAAGGCACGCCGCCGCCGCGCAGCGGCGACCAGTCCTGATTGAAGGCCGGATTGGCGACTTTCAGCACCTGGCCTTCCTGTGCAAAGGCGATCTTGGCATTGAGGCCGAGCAGCGTGAAGCCCACAGCACTGCCCAGGCCGAGCCTGAGCGCGTCGCGGCGGGTCATCCCGGCGCGCGACGGAGTCTCGGTGTTCCGTTTCGACATGACATTCCTCCCGTGAAATCCATGAACGGCGATGCTCTGGTCCATCGAAAGGCAACAGACACGGGAGCGGCGACCGTGGCCGAACAAATGCCGCCATATTGTAAACATGTCAATTCATTTTTTGCTGCCAGAAGTCGATAAAATTAGCGTTTGGTGAACTGAATGAAATTTTCTTGTTAAAAATCAATATGATGGACAGATTCGCACAAAGGGCGTCAGTGGGGTGGTGAAAAAGCAACTTGACAACTTATCTGCTTGTGGTCAGTTTTCGGCCATAAAGCCAAGTGCAGTTCGCGCCTCGAGGTGCATGCGCTCGGGAGGATTCCAGCACGCGGGGACCGGGTAGCCGGCATTACCTGCGACAAGACGGACAGGGAGCGATGGCGAGTTCTAGCCGCACGATTGGCATCACCATGGGGGACCCGGCGGGCGTCGGCCCCGAGATCATTTGCAAGTCGCTGGCCGAGATGGGTGCCGCCGACCGCGCCACCATGCGGGTCTTCGGCAACCGCGACAGTCTTGAAGCGGCAGCCAGCATCGTCGGCGCGCCGCTGAAGTTCGCTTCCGTCTCGGATGGCGCCGACACGGTTGCCGTCGAGCATGTCGCCATCGAGGGCGGCCCGATCGCCTTCGGCAAGATCGACATTCGCGCCGGTGACGCCTCATTCCGCTTCATTGCGCGTGCGGTGGAAGCGGCGACCGCAGGTGAGATCGGCTGCATCGTCACCGCCCCCATCAACAAGGAAGCGTTGAACCTCGCCGGCCACCACTATGACGGCCACACCGGCATGCTGGCGCATCTCACCGGCTCGCGCTCGTCCTGGATGCTGCTTGCCGCCGAACGCATGTCGGTCATCCACGTCTCGACCCATGTGTCGCTCAAAGACGCTATATCGAGGGTCAGGCCCGAGCGCATTCTGGAGACCATCCGTACGGGCCATAGCCATCTGCGCCGCATCGGCATCGAAAACCCGCGCATTGCGGTCGCCGGCCTCAACCCGCATTGCGGCGAAAACGGCCTGTTCGGCACCGAGGACGACGAGTTCATTGCCCCTGCAGTCGCCGCGGCCAAGGCCGAGGGCATCGATGCCTACGGCCCGGTGCCGCCAGATACAGTCTTCCACCGTGCCTATACTGGTGCCTTCGACCTTGTGGTCGCGCAATATCACGACCAAGGCCACATCCCGATGAAGCTGGTGGCCTTCGAGACCGGCGTCAACATCTCGCTCGGCCTGCCCATCGACCGCACCTCTGTCGACCACGGCACCGCCTTCGACATCGCCGGAACCGGCAAGGCCAACCACGTCAACATGAACTCGGCGATCGCCTATGCGCGCAAGCTCGCCGGAACGCCTCGGGTGACCGCATGACCAGTTTTGCAATCTCGGGCGTCTTCTCGGCTGCCGCTACGCCCATCAACGCCGACCTTACGCCCGACCATGGCCTGCTGGCCGCGCATTGCAAGCGGCTGCTCGACGAGGGCTGCCATGGCGTGGCCCTGCTCGGCACCACCGGCGAAGCCAATTCGTTCTCGCTGACCGAGCGCAAGGCGATGCTGGAAAGCGTCGTCAAGGCGGGCGTCTCAGCCGACAAGCTCATGCCCGGCACGGGTGTCGCCGCCATCCCCGAGACCATCGAACTGACGCGCCACGCGCTCTCGATCGGCGTCGACAAGGTCGTGATGCTGCCGCCCTTCTATTACAAGGGCGTGTCCGACGACGGCCTGTTCGATGCCTACTCCCGCATCCTCGAAGGCATCGCCGACGACCGGCTCAAGGTCGTGCTCTATCATATCCCCCAGGTGTCTGGCATTTCGCTGTCCGTCGAGCTCGTCGGCCGGTTGATCAAAGCCTTCCCGAAAACCGTCGTCGGCATCAAGGAATCCAAGGGCGATTTCGCCAACATGCAGGCGCTGGTGCAGGCCTATCCGGGCTTTGCCGTGTTCCCGGGCGCTGACCCGCTGATGTTGCCGCTGTTGCGCGAAGGCGGCGCCGGCTGCATCACCGCGACCTCCAACCTGATCGCGGATTCGCTGCGCACTGTCTTCGACAACCATGCGACCGCTGGCGAAGAGGCGAAGGTCGAGGCGGCGCAGGCGCGCATCAACGCCTGGCGCAACCTTTCCAACAGCTACGCACAGATCCCGACCATCAAGGCGATGGTCGGCCTCAAGCACGGCAAGCCGGCCTGGCAGCGGCTGCGCCCACCGCTTGTGTCGCTGAGCGACGGCGATGTCGCCGCGCTCAGGCCGCAACTGGAGCAGCTGCCGTGAGCACGGGGACGGCCATGGGCGCGGCACAAGCGGAAGCATCCGTCATGACCCACGCGGAGGTGGCAGCTCGCATGGACGGCAAGATGAGGGCTGCCGCACCGGGACGGTGGGACGCCTTCCTGCCGTCACCGACAGTGCAGAACCACGCCGCAAACCTGTCGCTGTTGCCCGATGGCACGCTGGCTTGCGTCTGGTTCGGCGGCACGATGGAAGGCATGGGCGACATCTCGATCTACATGTCGCGACTGTTGCCCGGTTCGGATGTCTGGTCGGCGCCGGAGAAGATGTCCGACGACCCCACGAAATCAGAACAGAACCCGATGCTGTTCAACGCGCCCGACGGCAAGGTCTGGCTGCTCTACACCTCGCAGACCTCGGGTCATCAGGACGGCGCGGTGGTCAAGCGCCGCATCTCCGAGGATGGCGGCAAGAGCTTCGGCGCCGTGACCACGCTCTGCGACGTGCCGGGCACCTTCGTGCGCCAGCCGATCATCGTCAACGGTCGCGGCGAGTGGCTTTTGCCGGTGTTCCGCTGCATCGGCCGGCCGGGAACCCGCTGGAGCGGCGACGTTGACACGGCCGCCGTGCTGGTGTCGACCGACGCCGGCACCAGCTGGGCCATGCGTGACGTAGCCGACAGCATCGGCGCCGTACACATGAACATTGTGCCGCTCGGCGGCGACGAGATGGTGGCCGTCTTCCGCAACCGTTTTTCCGAACAGGTTCTGCGCAGCCGCTCGCGTGACGGCGGCCGCGGCTGGAGTGCGCCTGAACCGACCGACCTGCCCAACAACAACTCGTCTGTGCAGGCCGTGCGCATGGGCGATGGCCGCATCGCCATCGTCTACAACCATGCCAATGCGTCGATGTCGGATGACCGGCGGCTGTCGCTCTATGACGAGATCGAGGGCGACGAGCCTTTGGCGACCGAGCCGGCTGCAGAGCCGGAGGGGCGCAAGGCCGTCTGGGGCGTGCCGCGTGCGCCGCTCAGCCTCGCATTCTCGTCCGATGGCGGCGAGAGCTTCGGCGGCCGCATCGACCTGGAGACGGGGGACGGCTTCTGCCTCACCAACAACTCCAAGGACGGGCTGAACCGCGAGTTCTCCTACCCGTCGATCGTGGCTGCGCCCGATGGGGCGATCCATGTCGCCTTCACCTATTTCCGCCGCGCCATCAAATACGTCCGCCTGACACCGGCAGACATCTGATGCGTATCAGCGGCGACCATATCCAGCAGGAGCAAAGACGATGAACGGTCTCAACACGCCCATCACGATCGTTCGGCCGCCGGTCATCGAGTTCGGTCCCGGTGTGGTGTCCCGGCTCGCCGGCTGGGTGAAGTCGCGCAACATCACAAAGGCCCTTGTCGTCGCCGACGCGTTTAATGCGGCGCGTGTGGACACGCTCGATCTCGGCGTCGAGACGGTCGTCTTCGGCGAGGTACGCCCGGAGCCGGACCTGCCCAATCTCGAAAAGGTGCTTGAGCTCGCGGCCCGTTCGGAGGCCGACCTGATCGTCGGTTTCGGTGGCGGCAGCGCCATGGACCTCGCCAAGCTCGTTTCGGTCATGGCGGGCACCGGCCAGCGCCTGCAGGACATCGTCGGCGTCGGCAAGGCCACAAGGCGGCGCGTCGCTCTGGCGCAGGTGCCAACGACCTCGGGCACCGGCAGCGAGGCCGGCATCCGCGCCTTGGTCACCGATCCGACGACGCAAGCCAAGCTTGCCGTCGAAAGCATCGAGATGCTGGCCGACATCGCCGTCGTCGATCCCGCGCTGACCATGACCGTGCCCGCTGCCGTCACCGCAGCGACCGGCGTCGATGCGATGGCTCATTGCGTCGAGGCCTACACCAACAAGAAGGCGCATCCGATGATCGACCTCTACGCGCTGGAAGGCGTGAAGCTGGTCGGTCGCTACCTCGCCCGTGCGGTCAAGGACGGTAGCGACGTCGAGGCCCGCGCCGGGCTGGCACTCGCCTCGCTCTATGGCGGCTTCTGCCTCGGCCCGGTCAACACTGCCGGCGGCCACGCGCTCGCCTATCCGCTGGGCACGCGCTGGCACATTGCCCATGGCGCTGCCAATGCGCTGATCTTTCCACATGTGCTCGCCTTCAACCTGCCGTCGGCAGGGGAGAAGACCGGCCACATCCTCTCGGCCCTCGGCTTGCCGGAGGCCCATGCCGTGCAGGATGTGTTCGGCTCGACGCACGACTATTGCGCTTCGCTTGGCATCGAGATGCGGCTGTCGAAGCTCGGCGTGCCGGAGAACGACCTGGAGACGATGGCCGACGACGCCTTCGCCATTCGTCGCTTGCTCGACAACAACCCGCGCGACCTGGCGCGTTCAGATATTCTGTCGATCTACCAGACGGCCTATTGAGCGCGACGCTGCCGATGGAATGCGCCGGCAATCCGGGTCAGCGGTCTTGAAGCAGCGTTTCGACGAGGGTGGCGGTCCGCGCTCTCCAATCGCCCGCCCGATAACCGAAGTCGCGTTGGAATGCGTCCGAATTCAGCTCTGAATTGGCCGGGCGCGCGGCTTTTGCCGGCCACATGGAGCTGCTGATCGGTTCTACAACGGCGCTCGGGCCGCCCAGAGGAGCGCTGACCTCAAGGACATGCCGTGCAAGCTCATACCAGCTGGCTCGACCTTGCCCGGCGAGATGATAGAGCCGGCCCGGAAAGCTGCCGGTGGAGCGCCTTGTGTTGGCGGCGGCAAGAATGCCGTCGGCAAGATCGTCTGCTTCCGTTGGATTGCCGAACTGGTCGGCGACAACGGTCAATCTGTCCCGGCTTTGCGCGGCCGTGAGCATCGTCTTGACGAAATTGCGGCCATAGCGGCTGACGACCCATGCTGTGCGTACGATCAGGTGATCCGGATTGCCGTCGCGCACGGCATCTTCGCCTGCGAGCTTGCTGCGCCCGTAGACCGTCTGCGGATTGGGCAAATCGGCCTCGACATAGGAGCGAGCCGACCGTCCGTCGAACACATAGTCGGTGGATACCTGGATGATCGGGATACCCGACAGCCTGGTCAGGCGGGCCAACGCCGACGGTGCCTCGGCATTCATCGTGAAGGCACGCTCAGCCTCGTCTTCCTGCTGGTCGACACCGGTATGCGCCGCTGCATTGACGACCAGGTCCGGGGCGATCAGCTTGAGAACCGGGGCAAAGGTGGCTGGCGCCTCCAGATCCAGATTCGGCCGTCCGATGCAGACGAGTTCAATCCCCCTATGGAACTGCGCTCGCGCCGCAAGGGCGCGCGCCAGCTGGCCTTCCGTTCCGGTGACGAGGATCTTCACTTCGCCTCGACCAGTCCGAGCCGGTTGCCATCGAAGCGCTGTTCGCGGATCGGTCGCCACCACCAGCCGTTTGCAAGATACCAGTCTACCGTTCGTGCCAGTCCGCTTTCGAAGGTCTCCAACGGGACCCAGCCAAGCTCGCGCTCGCTCTTGGCCGGGTCGATGGCATAACGCCGGTCATGTCCGGGACGGTCGGTCACGAATTCGATCAACTCGAGATGCGAGCGTCCGCCCTGACGCGGCCGACGATTGTCGAGGAGTTCACAGATTGCCTCGACGACCTGGAGATTGGTGCGCTCGGCGCGGCCGCCGATGTTGTAGCTCTGGCCTGCGCGTCCCTTGGTCAGCACAGTCTCCAGCGCGCGTGCATGATCCTCGACGAACAGCCAGTCGCGCACATTGGCGCCCTTGCCGTAGACCGGCAAGGGCCGCTCATCGAGCGCATTGGCAATCACCAGCGGGATCAGTTTTTCGGGGAAGTGGTAGGGTCCATAATTGTTCGAGCAGTTGGACAGCACCACAGGCAGCCCATATGTCTCGTGCCAGGCACGGACGAAGTGGTCCGATGCGGCCTTGGATGCCGAGTAAGGAGACGAAGGCTTGTAGGGCGAGTCTTCCGTGAACACGCCGGCATCGAAGGGCAGGTCGCCGAACACCTCGTCGGTCGAGACATGGTGGAACCTGAAGGTTTCCCGCCGGCTCGCGTCCAGGCTGCGCCAATGGTCGAGGGCTGCAGACAGCAGGCTCGCAGTGCCGACGACATTGGTGGTGACGAAGGCCATCGGGCCATCGATCGACCGATCGACATGGCTCTCCGCTGCCAGATGCATGATCCGGTCGACGTTTTCGTCCGCTAGTATCCGCCTCACCGCGTCCGTGTCGCAGATGTCTGCCCGATGAAAGGCATAGTTCGGATGGCCCTCGAGATCGCGCAGCGATGTCAGGTTGCCGGCATAGGTCAGCTTGTCGAGATTGATGACCCGGTAGCTGCCTGTGCCCACCAGGTGGCGGCACACTGCCGACCCGATGAACCCGGCGCCGCCGGTGACCAATACGGTTTGCGTAGCTTGCTTCACGGGTAGACGAATCCTGTTTCGATTTCGGCGAGCAATGGTGCTGCACTGTCCTTTGCCGACAAGGTCATTTCGGCTGCCTGCACCGGCCAATCGATCGCGATGGCGGGATCGTCGAAGCGAACCGAGCGGTCGTGCGGCTGCGAATAAGGGGCGGAGACCTTGTAGACGACCTCCGTGTCCAGCTCGAGCGTGACAAACCCATGGGCAAATCCCTTGGGCACGAGGATCTGGTTCCAGGCTTCGGCCGAAAGCTCGATGCCCACCCATCTGCCATAGGTCGGCGAGCCCTTGCGGATGTCGACCGCGACATCGAAGACCGAGCCGCGCAGCACCCGCACCAGTTTGTCCTGGGCAAAGGGCGGCGTTTGGAAATGCAATCCGCGCATCACTCCACGACCGCGCGAACAGGAGTGGTTGTCCTGCACGAAATCGACCGTGATGCCGGCCTGCGCCAGCTTTGCCGCATTCCAGGTTTCGGAGAAGAAGCCGCGCTCGTCCGCGAATTTCGGCGGCCTGATCTCGAACACCCCGTCCAGGCCCAGACTAATTATTTCAACCATGGGTTATCCCTTGACCCATTTTCGACGCAATAAGAGCAGTCACTATAAGCCAGTGCAATACGTGTCGCGTGCTTCGATGAGCCTAACGGAACTATCCAGTGCGTTTTCGGGCCGCGACCTGCTTGAAGAAGTCCATTCGTCTGGCGAAGGTCTGTTCGAAAGTATGCTGTCGGGCAAAGGCCAGGGCGGTGCGGGATTTTCGAGCAATTTCCGCTCTATTGCCGGCTATCTTGACGACTGTGTCTGCCAATCCCGCAGCGTCGTTTTCGCCTACGCACCAGCCGGCATCGACGCGCTTTATCAGGCCTGCCAATGCCTCGTTGCCGTAGCCGGCGATCGGCACGCCAAGGGCAAAAGTCTCCAGATAGGTCGACGAGGGGTCGCCCTGCTTGTGGCAGCAGAGGAACAGGTCCGCCTGCTGCTTGACGAAGGGCACGAGCTTCTCCTGGAATGGCAGCACGCCCATCATGGTCACGTGGTTGCCAAGATCGTCGCGGGCGATACGTTGCCTCATGGCGTCTTCGAGCACGCCTCCGCCACAGATCGACAGTTTGAAGTTCAGTCCCCGGCGGCGCAGCATGTTTGCAACGACGATAAGGTCCATGGCACCCTTCATTTCGTTGAGACGACCGGAAAAGACGAGGCGCAAGGCAGCCGTGCTGTCGCTGGATGCGGTCAGGCGCTGCTCCAGTTCGTGCTCTGCAATGAGCGCGGATTGTTTTACCCAGGAAGCGAAATACAGCAGGTTCCTGTCGTTGAGGGCGGCATACGCATCATAGGTCGGGGTGCCGTTCGCTTCAAAGCCGGCAGCTGCCGCGATGCTCCTGCGTATCTGCCGTTCCTGGCCTCTTTCCCACCACCGGCGACGCCAGCGTTTCAGAAGGTTCGGGGCCGTTTCATCGACGATCTGGAGCCGGGTCTTAAGCGAGTACTCGGTGTTGTAGACGTTGGCGATCTGCCTTGGGCCGACGATGTCGGCAAGGTCGTGCGTTTTGTAGTGAGGGCCCCAGTGAACGAAGCCGGATTGGCTCGCCAGGTTTCGAAGCTCTTCGGACTCGAACTGGATTGCCTTGATCTCGAAGTCTATGTCCTTTGGGTCGACCCGGACGTTGTCGAGATTGTCGGTTGCAGCGTGGGCCGGATCCATGACCGCGACGACCGGGCCATCCCAATGGGCCACGTAGTGGTTCATGCCTTCGATGAACTTCTTGGTGAGCGTGAAGCTGCCGTCGTCGTGGGCCACGACGGGAAGGCTGGTCAACTCGGCAAACACACGGCTCATATGTCAGGCCTCGAGCTAATGGAGCGCAGTCTCATTAACCTCATCATCTTATTTGAATACTACCATGCAGTTCATTGGCGATCGCTTATTTTCAAGGCGACCGTTTGCCAATAAGACAGAAGTGGACCTCGCGGCGAGCGTGCATGCTGCCGTAACGATGTTCTTCAGGAGAGCTTATGCGTTCAACCTGGTGCACATTTTGCCTTGTCTGGCTGTTTTCGCTGGTGGTATCGCCGGCGCTTGCCGAGTACAGGCTACAGCCGGGTGACACGGTTGAGATTTCAGTCGCCCAACAGACGAACCTGAATCGCCAGGCGGTGATTGCGCCGGATGGTCGCCTGTCGTTGCCGCTTGCCGGTCACCTGCAGGCGGAAGGGCTGACGGTGGAGGAGCTTGAGGCGGCACTGGTGGAGCGCCTGAGCAGCTTTTTCAAGGACAAGCTCAACCTGACTGTCATGTTGCTGCCGAACCCGCAGCACATGCCAACCGTCTTTGTGGTCGGCGATGTGAACACTCCCGGAGCCTTCCCCTTCAGGCAGGACATGACCGTGCTGCATGCGGTCAGCGTCTCCGGCGGCCTGTTCAGGTCGGCTCTGCTTGCGGCCGATCGCGATCGCGCCCTGGTCGTTGAAGGTGAGATCGAGCGGCAGCGCAAGCGTCTCGTCGAGCTTCAGCTGAAGATGGCGCGCCTTCAGGCCGAACTGGACGACCGGGACAAGATAGAAGTGCCGGCGCAGGTGAACTCGTCTATCTCCAAGGGCGTGCTGGACGATCTTCTGGCGGAGGAACAGAAGATCCTCGAACGCCGCCGCGATGAAGTTCAGATGCAGCTCGATGCCAAGAAGCATATCGACGAAATCACGCAGCGCAGCGCCGAAGCAGCACAGGAGCAGATGCAGACCGTGACGCAGCGCATCGAGCTTGCAAAGCAGCGGCTGGCAAGCACCTCGATACTTGTCGACAAGGGCCTGGCGAATGTTTCGGTACGCCTTGAGATCGAAGGTAGCATTGCCGAGCTGGAAGGCATGCGAAACTCGCTCCAGTCCGCCATGGCCACAGCCGAAGGCTCGGTCGCAGCCGAGGCCAACCGGCTGCAAGGGCTGTTGGAAGAGCGTCGGACACGCGACCTGCTCGACCTCCAGGATACTCGGCGCGAGGCCGACGAATTGGCTGCCAGCATGGCTGACAGCGAAAACGTTCTCTCGATCTATTCGAACGATGCCGCAAACACCCGCGGCCGCAATGCGACCCGCACGGTCGAATACCGCATCGTCAGGTCGGAGAACGGGCAGACAAGCGAGATCGAGGCCAACGAAATGACCAAGCTTCGGCCCGGCGACCTGGTGCGCGTCGTCTTTGTCGATACGTCAGGCCAGTCGGAAGCGCAGCTGACGGGTGGCGCTGCCACTGGCGCCACCGGGCAATAGCGGGCAGACTATTCTGGGTTGAGAGCAGGAATAAGATACGCAGGCATGGACGCTCGAAACGATGCGTCAGCGGAGCGACGGCATGGACAATGAACTGACCCGGATTGCCTATTATTATCTCGACCTCCTGTTGAGGAAGCCGCTCTACTGGCTCGTGCCGGCAGCCATTGTGTTCGCCTTGGGCGCCATGTTCGTCTTTTCCAAGCCGAGGACCTACTACACCGAAGCTCTTATGGTCGTTGAATCCCAGCAGATTCCGTCGTCCCTGGTGGAATCCACCGTTGCCAACGAGCGGACCCAATTCATCGAGCAGCGCGTGCTGGTCCGCGAAAACTTGCTTACCCTGGTCAACAAGCTCGATCTGTTTCCAGGCCTCCGCTCGGGCCTGTCCAACACGAAGCTGGCCGAGCTCGTGCGCAGCCACATCAAGATCAGATCCGTCAACACCGGGACACCCGATCAGAATCCCACCAGTTCGACCTTTTATATCGGCTTCGAGTACAGCGACCCGCAGCTTGCTGCAGCGGCCACGAGCGAGCTTGTTTCGATGATCATCGAAGAGAACAGGCGGACGCGCACCTCGCGCGCCTCGGAAGCCACCCAATTCCTCGAACGCGAAGTATCTGACCTGGCAACCCAGGTGAAAACGAGCGAAACGAGCTGGGCGCAGTACATGGAACAGAACAAGGAAATCCTGCCGGGTCGTGTGGCGGGTTATCTGACCGAGCTGCAGGACAAGGAGCGTGACCTGACTGCGGCAGAAAAGGCGTTGCCGGACCTCGAGGAAGAGCTGCGGCTCCTGGAGGTCCAGTTCCAGCTCAACGCGCCGCTGGCGAACTCGTCGGCAGCCAATCAGCGCACTCAGCTTACCAATCTCAAGGCTGAACTCAGTCAGAAGTCGTCGATCTATTCGGACACCCACCCTGACATCGTGGCATTGAAATCCCAGATCCAGTTCCTTGAGAACCAGATCGCGCAGGCGGGCACGACGCCCCCGCCGACCGCCGACACGAACTACAGCGGACTGAGCCCGGAAATGGCGCTCGTGGCGGAAAGGATCGCATTGGCAAAGCCCAAGCGAGAGGCGCTTATACGCCAGCGCGACCAATTGCGCGAACGGGTTGCATGGCTGCGTGAAACGATTGCGCGGGCGCCGGAAGTGGAGGCGGAACTGGCGACACGTCTCCGTGAGAAGGAAAGCATCCAGCGCAGCCTCGACGACATGAAGGCCAAGCTGGAGACCGCCCGCCTCGGGCAGCGCCTGGAACAGGACCAGTATTCGGCCCAGATCCGTGTCCTCGAACAGCCGGAGACGCCGAGATACTCAACAGGGGCTGGGCGCACCACGCTGATGTTCGGGGTGCTGGCGCTGGCCGGGCTCGCCGGGCTCGCCTGTGTCTACGTATCCGACTTGTTCGACAGAACCATCAGGCGCACTTCCGATCTGGCGGGTGCGCTGCAGGGACAGGTACTCGTCGTGATCCCCCAATGGTCTTCCTCGGACAGCTTCTCCGGCAGGGTCAGGAGGTTTTTTGGCGCGTCGCTCGGACTGATGCTGCTGGGGGCGGGGATATACGGTCTTCAGCCCCTCGACCAATCCCAACAATTCCTGCAGTCTGGCTTGTCTCTCACGAGAGCTGGCGAACTCTCGGCGCAACCGGTTCATATCTAGGTCGACACGATGGAACGCGTAACCGAAGCATTGCAGCGGGCAAGGGCCGAACTGGCAGGCGAGAGCGCACCGCTCAGACCTGTCACGCCACTGCGCGACGCCGGACCCGACAGCCGATCGAGGCAGGATGGCGGTGTCGCCGGTCATTTCCGCCGCGACGCGGCGGGATCGCCGTTGGCGGCGGATCCGCGCTTTCCACTCGTCAGGCTTGACGAAGCGGCGCTGGAGCAGAATCGGGTCGTTGCAAACGACAGCAGCAGCCCGCTGACGCGTTATTACGACATGCTGCGCAACCAACTGCTGAGCAACAAGGAGGGCATGGTCGGCACCATTGCGGTCACCTCGCCCACCGCCGGATGCGGTGTAACGGTCACGGCGATCAATCTTGCCTTCAGCCTTGCCCGGATGCGGACGACGAATGTGTTGCTGGTCGACGCCAATCCGTCGGATGCGGGCGTGGCTGCGAAGTTGAGGTTGTGGGACGGATTGACGACAAGCGATGCCCCCGACGGCATCATCCGGGCCGAAGCCGGCGAGGTGTGCGTATACATCGTGACGGCTCCTGGGACCGCAGGCGAAGTGGTTGATCATCATCGCTTGTCGGAACTTGTCGAAAGCGCACGCAAGGCGGTCAGGCCGGCTTTGGTCGTTCTGGACCTGCCGCCGATGCTGGCCAATGACGAGACTATCCCATCGGCGCTCGATGCTGACCGCCTTGTGCTGGTGCTTGCCGTTGGTGAATCGACTGTCGCTGATCTCGAGGCATGCAAGACGTTCTTGGGTTCGAAAGCCGGTGTGCAGGTGGTGCTAAACAAGACGAGGTGGCACGACCTTTAACGAAGTGCGCGCCATTATCGGCCGACCGGTCGTGCAGATGCTTTTTGGCGGGCTGCTCATCGAAATGCGGCAAAGGCGGTAGCCGGCCCCGTGGGGTTCGACGCCCGCTTTGGAGTAGATGAATGTACGAGACATACTTCGGATTGCGCGAGAAGCCGTTTTCGATCCTTCCGGATCCGAAATTTCTCTATTTCAGCAACGCGCACCGGATGGCATTTTCGATGCTTGAATATGGCATCGTCAACCAGGCCGGGTTCACTGTCATCACCGGCACCATCGGCTCTGGAAAGACCACGCTCATTCGCCAGTTGCTCGGCAACGTCACCGGCGAGATCAAGGTCGGCCTCATAAGCCACACCTCGAAGTTCGGCGGCAATTTGCTTGAGTGGATTCTGATGGCATTCGACCAGCCGTTTGAGGAAGGCACCTATCCACGTCTCTACAAGCGGCTGCGCGACTTTCTGGAGCACGAGGGCGAGCGGCGGGGACGGGCTGTGCTGGTCATCGATGAAGCCCAGAATCTGGAGGCTGAAAGGCTCGAAGAGCTCCGGATGCTGTCAAACATCAATACGGACACGATGCTTCTGCAACTGATACTGGTCGGACAGCCCGAGCTGCGATCGATCCTTCAGGCGCCGGAATTGACTCAGTTCGCCCAACGCGTTTCGTCCGATTTCCATTTGCCGGCGTTGGACCGTGTCGAAGCCAAGGCCTATATCGAACACCGGCTTCAGGTTGCCGGCGGCGATCCCGAGCTGTTTACGTCGACGGCCAAGCGTCTGATCCACGATGCTTCGGACGGCGTTCCCCGGCAGATCAACATCCTCGCCGATCGTTGCCTGGTCTATGCCTTCGCTGAATCGACTAGCGTCGTGACGGCGAAGATCGTGACCAAGGTGCTGGCCGACAAGAGACGGCACGGCGTCTTCAGGATGGACGAGGCCGGGATTCTGGCCTGAGGTCGACGGATTGAGCGGGGATGTCTGGCAGGTGAACAAAGCAGGCGGAGGCATCGGCGGCGATGGCAACGGCCTGACCGGCTCTGGTGAGCTGCGATCCGGGGCCAGGGGGCAGACATGCCTGAATATGTAAGAGCGCTCGCCTATGTCCTGATCATTTCGACCCCGGTCTGGTTCCTTGCGCGCCGGCTCGCGGAACCCACAATCGACGCGGCTGAATTCACGCTGTGGCGCAATGCCTGGTTCGTGACGACGTGCGTGTTGTTCTTGTCGGGCAATTTTTTCATTTTTGCCGCCTTTTTGGGTATCATCAGCATCTATGCCTTTCGCAAGAGCAACGAGCCGGCATATCTCTACATCGTCCTGATGTTCGCGGCGCCGGCCTTGCCCGTGATCGTCGGCCTGTTCGGTGTCATCAACAAGATCATCGACTTCAATCCGAGCCGGCTTCTTGCCCTTGTCATTCTGTTGCCGCGTGCCATCCAGCTGGCGCGGGGAAGTTCCGGCAGTACGAAATTCAGCATCACCGACAAGCTCGTGGTCGCTTATTGTGTGCTGTTGATGCTGCTGTCGCTGCGCCTGGGCAAGGTGACGGACATCTCCCGAATGGCCTTCATCTACGGGCTGGATATTCTGCTGCCCTATTTCGTGTTCAGCCGCGTGCTTGGATCTGTCAGCGATATCAGAAAAGCGTTGATGGCCCTTGTCGTGGCGGCCATGCCATTGGCCGCCGCTGGCATGTTCGAGCTCGCGAAGGGCTGGAGGCTCTACAATACCATCGCGGACGCCTGGGGCATTAACCTCATTGCCCCCTATCTTATCCGCGATGGTATCCTGCGGGCTGCGGTTACGTCGGCCGAGCCGATCGCCTTCGGGTTTGTTTGCATGGTGGCTGCCGGATGCCTGCTCACAATAAGGGTCAACCGGCCCTTCGGTCTGATCGGCTATGCTTCGCTGGCCATTCTTCTCGGCGGTCTCCTTGCCAGCGTTTCGCGCGGCCCTTGGCTGGGCTTTGCCTTGCTCGTGTTGGTTTTGCTGGCCGCCCATCCCAAGGGTATTACCAATGTGCTGCGCGGCTCGCTGGCCTTGGGCATATTCATCGTTCCGTTCCTGATGAGCCCTTACGGCGCGCGCTTCACCAAATACCTGCCATTCATCGGGACCGTCGAAACCGGCAACGAAGACTATCGGGTGGATCTCTTCCACAACGCCATGATCGTGATTGGCCGCAATCCGCTTTTCGGCTCGCCCAACTTTCTGCATGAGCCGGAGATGCAGGCGATGGTTCAAGGTCAAGGGATTGTCGACGTGGTCAACACATACATCGGCGTTGCGATCGAATTCGGCTTGATAGCGCTTGCACTTTTCGTGCTCGTATTTGCAACCATCGGGTTCAAGCTCGCCTGGCTCAGCTTCACGGCGCCGCGACAAGACATCAGGATAAGCGGACTGCTTGGGTGCCTGGCTGCCATCTTGGTGACGATCGCAACCGTCAGCAGCGTATCGATCATCCCTTATCTCTACTGGACCTTTGCAGGCCTCTGCGTCGCCCTTCTCAGGGTTGGCGCTACGGCCGAAAGCCATGTCGAACAGCCGGAGCCTGTCGCCAGGATGAGGGTGGTCGGGCGCTCGTCCTGACGAGAGGCAGCCTGCCGCGTCGGCCAGGAAAGCCGGATTCGTATTTCCGCAAAGCAGGATGCTCAATGCGCAGGGGTCGAGCACTTCGAGCGTCGCTGGTTCGGACTACGGCACTCTACGACAGCGACAGAAGGCTGTTTGCTGCGTAGGCGAAGCCCATGCCCAAGGCCAGGCCGACCGGCCATATCAGCAGGACCTTGGCTTCGTAGATAAAGTCGTTCAGGCCGAATTGCCGGTTCATGAAGAAGATGATCGGGATGGTCGGCAGGCCGTGCAGCGCAATCGCCCACAAGGTGCCTTCGAAGCCGAAGAACAATTGCGCCAGCGGGGTGACGACGAACATCGAAATCGCCTTGCAAATGTTCAGTACCGTCAGATTCCTTGGCACGCCAAGGGCGATGTAGACCGTGTAAGCGACCGTGAACCTGCTGATGAGAAGGCTAAACGACAGCACCTGGACGATCGCACCAGCCTGCGCGTATCGCGAGTCATACATGATGTCGATGATGGATTGTCCAGCCCCGTAGAGCAGCCCGGCACTGGCCACGAATGCGAGGTCCATCGGCAGCCGGAACTTGAAGTAGACGTCCTTGAGCCTGCTGGGGTCGTCGCGCACCACGTGGCTGAAGGCAGGGGTCGAGACCGACCAGAACAGGCGGCCGCCAGCGCCTTCGATCATCGAGATCAGATTGTAGGCCAGCACATAGATCCCGAGCAGGACCGGGCTGATCCATGCTCCGAGCAGCACCCTGTCGCCGTTCTGGGCGAGGACTGAAAAAAGCGAAGAAATTAGAATCCAGCGCCCGAACTGGATCAATTCCCTGGCCGACTCCCGATCGATGAGGAGGCGGTTTGGGGCGCCGGAGAGCCAGAAATGGCTGAGCGCGGTGGAAACGACGCAAGACGCGAGGCTTCCGATTACGAAAGACCAGATCGAACGCGTCATCAAACCCAATGTGATGGTGATCGCGAGGCCAACTGCCTGCGAGATGAGTTCGATATAGGTTATCTGGCGGAGGTCGAGATGGCGGTCACGGGAGATGGCCTTTGTCGACTGAAGGCCGGTGATGACCGACGAGAACGACGATGCCGCCAGCACAAGCGGCAATTCCGGGGTAGCATAGACCAGGTCGGCGGGGATCATGCCCCGGTTGTTGGCAGCGTAGAGGGCGAGAGCCACCAACAGGCAAGCGAGCCAGATGACCACGCCGCGTATCACCTGCAGCGTCCATGCCGTGTTCAGAAACACCGGCAGGTCGCCCTTCGGGCTTTGTATGATCGATTGCCTTAGGCCGACGTCGGACAGGAGGTTGACGATGATCAGGATCACCGTCGAAACCGCCATGATACCGAACATTTCCGGCACCAGAATACGCGTCATGATCAGATTGCTGGCGATGCGCAGGACATAGCCCGCCGCCATCCCGCCAACGGTCCAGCCGGCGGCGCGCAGTATCATCGATTTCAAGGAGCGCTCGCCCTTGTTCACTGCGCTGGCGCTCCATCCTTCGACGGCCTCAGCCACGCCGCGACGGCGACCACTTTTTGTGTTCGCGACAACCGTAGGACAGGGCAGTTGGTCATGCGTCGCAAGTCCACGTTCCTTTCGTGACACGTTGCGAGCCGTACCGCAGTTTCAGCCGAAAACGCATCTCGACAAATAGTCGCGCCATATCCTGTATAAGATGGACTCACTATTGAAGTGCTAACGGCTTAATCATCTCCGATGGAAGACGGTCGAGATCTATTGCCAAAACGACACAAAAAGTTGCGCAGCGGGACGCTATTGGCAATAGCGATTGTATGCAGACTGTCGTGAAAATCGCCCGAAGCGGTTCGCTGATGCAGTTTGTTGTCCAAGCATACATGGTTCATGGCAGTTCAAGGCTTGTCATCCTGCCTGCTGCGATCTGTCCGGATCCAGGCACTCGACGTTCGCGCGAACAATACCTTCGGATAAAGGCTTAGCTTGCGCAGGACATAGAGTGGAATCTGTCCGAAATCGCGTGCCGGCAGCACGGTTCGGCCCACGGCTGCCCAGGCCGCCAGCGAGGCCAGCGCAAACAGGGCGAGATTCAGGCCGGAGAAAAAGAGCGCCGTCGATGACCCTGTCAGTGCGGACAAACCGGCGGCGAGGATGAACGCGCCAACCAGCAGCAGCAGCAGCAGCGTCAATGGCGGGACGAGCAGATCGAGTGCCAATGCCGCCAATGCGGGCGTCCTTAGGACCGCCGGGCTGGACAGTGTCTGAAGGGCAACCTTGATCATCTTGAGATGACCTTCCTCCCATCGCCGACGCTGAGACGCAGTACCACTGCTCGACTGGGGGAATTCGCTGGCGATGCCAGCCGCAGCGCAGAACATCGGTGGGTGCCCGGCGCGAGCCAGGTCCAATCCAAGCTTCATGTCCTCGACGAGATGACCTGTCGCAAGATCGACCTGTCGAATGACCGACCACGGGAAAGCCATGCCGCTGCCTGTCAGTTGGCAGGGCAGGCCAAGGGCGCTCAAGCCGAGCGGCCGCAACTTGTTTTTGACGATGAACGCGAACTCGGCGACGCGAAGCTGCAGCGCTGCCCCCGCCGGCGCCTTGATCAGATAGCAGGCCTGTACCGGTCGTTGGTTCATGGCCGCGGTCGCAGCAAGCAGCGCCACCGCGCCATCTTCAAGCTGGCAATCTGCGTCCACGAAGATGACGATCGGGGTCGGAGCTTCGGCGAGATGGCGAATGCCGGCGTCGAGGGCATACCCCTTTCCGCGTCGATTGTCGTCATGGCGGACAATCACCTCCGCGCCGCCTGCGCGAGCAAGTGAAGCGGTGTTGTCGCTGCAGTTGTCGGCAATCACCAGAAGGCGGTCGCTGGGCCGAAGCTGGTTCCCTATGCTGCGAAGCGTGGCCGATATGCCGCCTTCTTCATTGTGCGCGGGTACGAGCACCGTCACGTCAGGTCGTTGGCTGGGCAGTTGCTCGCTGCGCTTGCGCATTGCAAGGCCGGCGAGCACCTCGGCGCCATAGATCAAGGTCGGAAGCGCAAGCACGAGCGCGACCGCAGTCATGATCGATGAAAGCACCACCATGCGCCATATGCTCCGTCGACAATTGTTCGCGACAATCCTGCCTATGGTGCCGCTGCGGGCATAGTCCTTTGACTTGGGAAAGAAGTCCACCAGACTTCCATTGCTCCAAGGCCGAAATCTTCGATCCTGCTGAGCAGGCAGTCCGGCTTGCTTCTACCAGTACCAGATCAGCCTGTGTGACATGGCGCAGATGATGATCCACCACGCGATTGTGACACACATTGATACGTAGGCGGCCTTCCGGAGACGCCGCATTTCCCATTCTGACACAGTATTTGACGAATTTACCATGATACTTACCCTCTCAGAGAGTTGTCGGACTCTCCGTTGCAGGGCTCGTGCCACTTTGTCGGCTGCAGAATCTCGGCTGAGCCTTGGCCCGTTGGCTGGGCCGTATTGGCGCTACGTGTCCGCGGCGATGGACGGCCGCGCTTTCAAACGGCGCCGGGTGTCTCGGAGGCGTACGCCAATCGTGCTCCGTGATCGGCATCGAGGCGACGTGGCGTCGGCGCGCCACGCAGCCGCAGGCGATCCCAGACGCGGCTCTTCCAGCGCTGGATTGGAAGAATTTCGGCATCGCGGTCGAATGTTGCCCCGTTCAGGCTGCGGTCGTGCCAGAGCGCCAGATTTGCTCCCCAGCATGCCGCCACGGCCGGATCGAGGCCGACGGAGTGTCCCATGGCCGTGGCAAGCAAGCCCGGTACCCAGTGCGAAATCACGATGTTGGGAAAACGGTCGGCCAAATCTGCCACGAGGGCCAGGGTCAGCATTCGTGTGGCCCCTGTCGAGACGGAAAAGGCGCTCGCACCAGGACGGGGTGTCGTGTCGACAAGCGTGCCGACGTTGAGGATGCGCCCGATACCCGTTTCGACCATGCATTGGAGCGCCGAATAGGTGCAGGCCACCGCGCCTCCAAGGTTGGTCTCGACGGATTTCATGAAGCTTGTCGGTGTTTCCTGCAGGAAGTCGAGCTGGGAGTGAACCGACGCGTTGTTCACCAGGATGGTGACGTCGCCGATCTCTGCGCGGATCCTTGCGAAGGCAGACTTCACCGCATCGTCGTCGGCGACATCCACGACCATCGGTACCAGTCGACCGCTCGCAACGAGGTCGCCTGCCGATTGGAAATTGGCCGCACTGCGGGAAAAGCCGACGACCTGTATGCCTCGGCTGGCCATCTCGATCGCGAGTGCATGCCCCAGCCCGGAACCGCACCCAGTTACCACGGCCACGCCTGTGCGGATGCCGTCATTGGCATCGGTCAGTCTTCTGAGTAGTGGCCTGGATCGTTTGGGCATGTCTGCAAATGCGTCGCTATATCCGGGCTAAGATGCGGTCCGCCACTCGGAGGGCATTCGCGGCGATGGTAAGGCTCGGGTTGATACCAGTCGAGGTTGGCATGAACGAGGCGTCGGTGACATAGAGATTTTCGACCTCGTGCGCGCGGCAGTCGCGATTAAGCACACTGGTGGCAGGATCTTCGCCGAAACGTAGGGTTCCGCAGGCGTGGGCGAAGTCGAGCTCAGGCTGGAATGTGAGGAACACCGATCTCTGGCCACCCAGTCTGCGCTTCAGCAGGCGACGGAACTCGCGCCGTCGGCGCTGCAGCTCCGGCTGTACCGCATATTCGAAACGCAGGCGACCGGGGTCGGTTTCGTCGAGCAGGACCCTGTTGTCCTGGTATGGCAAGTCCTCGATGATTGCCCTGAATACCTTGGCGTCACCGAAAACCCGTGCTGCAATAAAAGCAGGAATGCGGGTCAGTTGGCGCAGC
Organism: Hoeflea sp. 108; assembly: GCF_000372965.1. NCBI lineage: Bacteria > Pseudomonadati > Pseudomonadota > Alphaproteobacteria > Hyphomicrobiales > Rhizobiaceae > Hoeflea > Hoeflea sp. 108. Next base: position 140,332 of record NZ_KB890025.1, read on the forward strand.
GGCTTCAGCTTGTGAAGTGCTGACCGGTCGAAGATGTTCTTGAGGTAGTGGGCGATCTCTCCATAAGACGCGTCGATGCCAATGGCCTGGACCGCTCCGTAACGATTGCCGTCGATGAAATAGAGGTCGCGCAGGGCGATGGCTTTTGTCGGGCCATTGAAGCTGATTCCAGATTCTGGCCAGATCGCTATCATTTCCGCCAGGTGGAACATCAGGTTGCGGCCGACCAGCCCTGAGCCGTTGGCGCATCCGTGCGGCCATTCTTCGCTGCGGGATGCGAGCAGCAGCCGCGGGGAGCCGAGGCCGCCGCCGGCAAGAATGTAGCGCTTGGCGCGGAGTTTCAGCCGTTCACCGCCCTTTTCTGCTTCGATATGGCTGATCCTGCCGTTGGACCCGCGCAAGGCGAGCACGTCGCACATGTCGAGCACCGTTGCTCTGCCAGTAGCCACAGCCGGCTCCACCCCGGCTGAGCGTCCGTCCATTTTGCACGTGCGCGGGCATTTGTAGCCGAAGCACATGTTGCAGCCCGGAAGGAAGCGCACGCCCATGTGCAGTCGGTAGGGGTTCAGGCCCTTGCGCTTGAAGCCATCGATCATCGCATGGTCGCCCTCTGTCAGGGCGGGAGGCGGAATCAAGGTCGTGGCGGTGTCGGGCGACAGCGGGTCGTTTTCGCCGCAAACTTCGAACATCCGTTCCGCCGCCTCGAAATACGGCCGGTAGGCATCGTATTTTTCTGGCCACCCGCCGGTCGGATGAGGCCGTGCTGCGCTGTCGTCGAGGTCGTGTCTTTCGGGGCGCTCGAGGGTCGCTGCGTAGAAGGCCGAGGAACCGCCCACACCGGAGCCGACCGGGCCAAAGAACAAGGTCTGCCGACCGTCGATCTTGGCGTTGAGCGGGGTTGGCCAGAACCCCCTGATCCGCCGTGCGTTGGGGTCCTCGATATCGGTTCGCAATTGCTGTTGTTCTGTCCGGGGCCCAAAAGGTCCTCGTTCAACGAACAGGACTGACAGGCCTTGTTCAGCGAGGCGCCGACCGACAACGCCGCCGCCCAAACCGGCGCCGATAACGATCACGTCCCATTGCTTTTCGACGATGTCAGCGATCATGAGTGGACCCTGCTCTCGCTGAGGTCGTCAACCCTGCCTGCGGGCCGAGGAGGGGGAATCAGGCCGCAGGTGGGCGTGTGATCCAGCATGCACTCAGCGTCCACGAGATCCAACCGCAACCGAATGTTGCATGAGCCAAGGAATGCGGTCCGACGGTCCAGGTAGACCGTCCTTGTGAACGCTGCCCAAACACCTGCGTGAACGCATCAAACGCTGCCTGAACGACGGCATCTTGACCAATCTGCTAGGAAACCCCTTGGCTTTATAAGATGTCCCATTTTAGCTAGTCAATTGAGTATCCTATCCGAACAATGTCCGGCCTGAACTTTTGAACGAATTGACCAAAGCAAGGCCTTTGCGCGAAAAATTCTGTACGTTTTTTGCCGGCTTTGGTTCGACTGAAGACAAAACCGCAAGTGGATGTAGCCGGCTTTGATCGCGTCCGGCTTGATGATGCAAAAGGGATCGGGAGTATCGAGCACCGGACAATCGTCTTATTCCGGATAGACGGATGCTTTACATCTTGTCGCCTAGGATCGGTGTCCCTGGCGATCGGCCTCTGACAGGAGACTGCTTGAACGATGCAGCTTGCTATTGTCATTGTAAACTACCGGACAGCCGATCTGGTGATCGATTGCCTTGCCTCGCTCGATGGCCCCGACGCCATGCCTGCGGGATCGCAAATAGTCGTTGTTGACGGATGTTCGGGCGACGGCTCGGCGGAGCGCATCGCCGCAGCGATCGACGAGCATGGTTGGTCCGGTCACGTCACCCTGCTGCCGCTGGCGGTCAATGGCGGGTTTGCCTATGGCAACAATCGCGGTATCGAACGCGTGCTGGCCGATTTCGGCAAGCCGGATTTTTTTCTGCTGCTCAATCCGGACACTGTTGTTCGGCCTGGCGGCATCTTGCCGTTGCTCGCCTTCATGCAGGCAAATCCCAAGGTGGGCATTGCCGGTAGCCTGCTCGAGGATCCTGATGGCACGCCGCAGGCCTGTGCCTTCCGCTTTCCCTCCGTGTTCAGCGAGTTCGAGGGTCAGATGCGCTTCGGACCGGTAACCCGGCTGCTCTCGCGATGGCGCGTTGCGCCGGAGCGGCCCAAGGTCGCGACCCGGATGGGCTGGGTGTCCGGGGCCAGCATGATGGTCCGGGCACAAGTCATCGACGACATCGGATTCATGGATGAGGACTACTTTCTCTATTACGAGGAAGTCGATTTTACGCTGCGCGCGGAGCGTGCCGGCTGGGAATGCTGGCATGTGCCAGAGAGCCGTGTCGTGCATCTGGTTGGGCAGTCGACCGGTGTAACCAGACGAGGGGCTGCGCCAGCGCGGCGGCCGGCCTACTGGTTCGACTCCCGCCGGCGCTATTTCATCAAGAACCATGGGCGCGGATACATGATGCTGGCTGACGTTGCGTGGCTGGCCGGGCAAGGCCTGTGGCGCTTGCGGGAAGTCCTCGAGCGGCGCCAGCGTAGCGATCCGCAATATATCGTTCGAGATTTCGTTCGACACAGTGCGTTCCTGCGGGGTCTCTAGGACTTTTGCAGCAATCGAAGATATCGGGCGCTGCGCGTCAAGAGACGTGTGAGTGCCGAGAGCATGCAGGACACAATATCGGCTTTCAGTGCGACCTAATATTCGCTTGAAGATAAGGCAGCTATCGTTACTGTAAATTTCGTTGCTGTTGAGCCGTGGATGTGGATCGACGATCTATTTCGTACGGCTTGGGTCACGCCTCTTGTCTAGGCGTGTGCGATGATCGGCACGGTGCCCTGGTGGCAGTTCATGGGAAAGGATCGCTCTTGAATAGGCGCACACTCTTGCAACTGTTGTCCTCCGTTGCCCTGTGGCCGGCGGCCTTGCCAGCCTGGGCGCAGGCGGGAGGCGGCGAGCCATTGCCGCTCGGTCTCAATCTGGCCGGCTTTGCATATTGGTCGACGGAACATCCCTTTTCCAACTTGGCCCTTGGCGCGGCGAACTGGCGATTGCAGAAGGATGGCGCGTCGTTCACCTGGGACGATCCCCTGCCACCCATGACCGACGATGGTTACCCGACGATCGTTCCCAAGGGGACGACCATCGAGAGCTTTCTGATTTTCACGCCGCGGCGTTCGCATCTGCCAGTGCAGATGTCGCTGCTATATGACGGCAAGGGTCGCATCGGCTACCTCAGCGGCGCGGAGCTCGAAACCCGGTCGCCGGGTCGCGACGAGGTCAGAAATCTGCGCAACGGCGGTCCGTTCTCTGTGCGTCTTCTGGAAACCGATCCGAAGGATCCGGTGCGCAACATTCGTCTCTATCCGCGCGACAAGCAGCCCGAGGGTACCTTCCGGCCGGAATTCCTCCAGCGTCTTGGCGGGATGCAGGCGCTGCGCTTCATGGATTGGATGGAGACCAACAATTCGGCCGTGAGCAATTGGGACGAGCGGCCGAAAAAGGCCCGCTTCACGCAGGCTGATGGAGGAGTGGCGCTCGAATACATGATCGAGCTGGCCAGCACCGCCAAGGCGGCGCCGTGGTTCACCATTCCCCACCTTGCCGACGACGACTACGTCACCCGCTGCGCAACGCTGGTCAAGGAGACGCTCGCTCCGGAGCTGCCTGTTTATGTCGAGTATTCGAACGAGGTTTGGAACGGGCAGTTCAAGCAGGCCGAGTACGCGCGCCAGCGCGGGCTTGCCCTTGGGCTGTCGGGCAACGACTTTGAAGCCCAGTTGCGCTTCTATGCGCAACGGTCGTCCGAGGTGATCGCCATCTGGAAAAAGGTGTTTGCGGACCAGGCCGAGCGGGTGCGGGGCGTGCTGGCCGCGCAATACGCAAACGACTGGACCAGCGAGACCATCCTGTCCTGGAAAGACGCCGCGGCAGGCGCCTATGCTCTTGCGATCGCCCCCTATTTTGGCGTTTCGCTTGGATCTCCGGAGCAGGCGAGTGAGATCTCCGGGTGGTCGCTGGACCGGCTGTTTGAAGCTCTCGGCAGTGAAATCGACGGCGAAAATCGGACATTTGTCGAAAAGCAGGCCGCGCTTGCCAAGCGCCATGGTGTCAAGCTGATCGCCTACGAGGGCGGGCAGCACCTGGTTGGCCATGCGGGGGCCGAGAACAATGACAAGCTGACAGGCCTGTTCCAGGCCGCCAATCGCGACCCCAGAATGGGCGAGCTATATCTGCGGCACCTCGCACATTGGCAGGCGTCCGGCGGTGGCCTGTATGTGCTCTTCAATTCGATGGGAGAGTACACGAAATGGGGCAGTTGGGGCCTTCTTGAGACGGAAGGCGTGCCCAACGCGAAATGGGATGCTGTTCAGAGTCTGCTGGCCAATGCGGGAAAGCCTAGCGGAGAATAGGCGCAACCGGCGCCTTGCTGCTTGGAACGGCCGAGCTTTGCGCGGCGCAATCCGCCTGCCGCGCGAAATATGCGTAGATCGAATATGAGATCGCTGCCGCAGCGACGATGGGCCAGACAAGGCAGAGCAGAAGCCCGATCAGCCTGGCGAAATCCCAGCTAGGCGAACTCTCCTCGCCTTCCATAAAAGTCAGCACAGCAGCATATATGGCTGGAATCATATACGCTGATATGAACACAACTGCGAACAAGTAACTCATGATCGAACCGGCTACATCTCGTTCAACGCACGCAACGGAAGCAGGCAAGCAGTCTTTAACAATTCATTAATGTTAAAATACATTAATTTTCGCATTGTAGCCAGAGCTTAAAAAGGTGCCGGCAATTTGAGCGCGTCGTGCTGGACGGGCAGGGATGGGGGACGAGTGACCACGAGCGGACAACCAGCAGAATCGGGGCGCATCGGCGTCGTGGTCATTGGCCGCAATGAAGGCCAACGGCTGGTCGACTGCCTGAATTCGATCGGCTCGGCGCTTGCTCTCACGGTCTATGTCGACTCCGGATCGAGCGACGGCAGCGTCGCTGCCGCCGAGCGCATGGGGGCGACAGTGCTCTCACTGGACATGTCCGTTCCGTTTACCGCCGCGCGCGCCCGCAACGCCGGCTTCGAGCGGCTGTCGGCCCTCGATCCCAACCTGAGCTTCGTCCAGTTTATCGATGGCGACTGCCAGTTGCGGCCCGACTGGATCGGAAAGGCCAGCCTCTTCCTGCAAGAGCGCGCGGATGTGGCGCTTGTCTGCGGGCGCAGGCGCGAGCGATTTCCCGAGCGATCCGTCTACAATGCGCTCTGCGACCGGGAGTGGGACGCGCCGGTCGGCGAAATACTCGAGAGCGGCGGCGATTTTCTCATCCGAGCCGATGCTTTCCGGCAGGTTGGCGGCTTTTCCCCGGCGCTGATTGCCGGCGAAGAGCCGGAACTGTGCGTTCGACTGAGGGAAAAGGGCTGGAAGATCTGGCGTGTCGGAGAAGAGATGACCTGGCACGATGCCAACATCACACGCATCGGTCAGTGGTGGCGACGCAACGTCCGGGCCGGGCATGCCTTTGCCGAGGTTTCGCAGCTTCATCGCGGTTCATCCTTCGGCATCTGGCAGCGAAGCGTGGCAAGGGCCATGTTCTGGGGAGGCGCGTTGCCTGGAATTGCCCTGGTTGGCAGTTTGGTTTCGCCGATAGCGCTTGCCCTGTTGGGGCTATATCCGCTTCAGATCGCACGCATTGCCCGCAGGGCCGATGGTGACGATGCGACGACCAAATGGGTGGCTGCAGCTTTCGGCATGCTTGGCAAGTTTCCGGAATTGCAGGGCGTCGTCCAGTTCCACCTCAACCGGTATCTCAGGCGCCGCCAGCTCATCATAGAATACAAGTAACCGTCTGAAGCGGACACTGGCGGGGCGCTCGGATTGGCGGCGGCCGGTCATGCAATTGGCAACACCCTCAAATTTGCCTGATCCAAAGTTGTTTTTATCGTCATGGCTGCACTATAGTCGGATGGCATCAGGCGGCATGAGCGGTCCGATAATCTTCGAAACCGGCGTTCCAGACTTGGTTGGACGCCAAGCTTATCGTTTCCGAACAGCGGGGGACGGCAGTGGCGTTTCTAGTCGGCCTGAAGTTGCGGGGACCGGATCGCGATCGTCAAACCGATGCGCGGCGTTTTGCTGAACTTCAAACCTCGTTCGATCACGTGTCGGCGGCAATAGAGGCGGAGAGGAGCGGCTTGCATCGCCGTTACGAAGCGGCGACCGTCGATGCTGCGTTCCTTGCCGAAGCCATGGAAAACGATGAGGCGGGAGGCGGATCGTCGAGCCGGATGGATGGCCTCGCCGCAACGATTTCCGGCTATCACCGTCGCGTCGAGGAACTGAGGCGCCAGCAAGCTCTGGTCGATGAACTGCGCGTCGTCGTCGCGAACTTCACCGCGCCGAAACCGCAGGCCGTGGACGATGCGTCGGCGGGCCAGGCAGGCCTTGGCCGCGACGGCCAATTCGGCCCAGGTAATTCGCGCTGATGGGTGGCATCGCTTGATGAAGGCATTGATCAGGAGCGCTCTGGCGGAGCTTGCGGCGACGGCTGGAGTGTTGCGCTATGCCGAGCGCTCTTTGCGTAACACGCTGACTGTGTTGTGCTATCACCGGGTTCTGCCGGAGGAGCAGCGCAAGGCATATCACGATCCGGATCTCGTGGTGACGCCGGAGGTGTTTCGCGCCCACTGTCGACTGCTTGCGGAGCGCTACACGGTCGAGCGGCTGGATGTTGCACTTTCGAAGTGGCAGAGCGGCGACAGGCCGGCGCGGCCGCTTGCGGCGATCACCTTCGACGACGGCTACCGTGACAACTTTCGCTATGCAGCGCCGATCCTCAATGAATTTGGCCTGCGGGGGACCTTCTATGTCATTGCCGGCCTCGTCGATAGCGAGGAGCTGCCCTGGTACGATACGATGGGGGCTGCCTGGCGCATGTTGGCGACGGCGGATGAGCCGACAGCCAAGCAGGTGCTTGCCGAGGCCAAGGGGCTTTCCCCGCAGGAGAGGGCAGCCTGGGTTGAACGTCTGCGCAGCCGCGCCGGTGAACTCCCCATCGTCGATGACGACCACATCATGACGTCGGCCCAGGTCAGGGCTCTTGCCGATGCGGGTCACGAGATTGGCTCGCACACGATGACCCACCCGTTGCTGCCTCAATGCGATGACGCCACCCTGGCGATCGAGATCGACAGGTCTCGAAGAATTCTGGCCGATCTTTGCGGCCGAGAGATTGTCGGCCTCTGCTATCCGAACGGGGACAGCGACGATCGCGTTCACCGCGAAGTGGTGGTGGCGGGCTACGGCTACGCGACGTCGCTGCAGCCCGGGACGAACGAACCGCCGACATTCGATAAATTGCGAGTAAGGCGCTGGTTCATAAACCAGGATCGGCTTGCCGCCCGCGACGGGAGCGCATCGGACGCCCTTCTTCGCATGGAATTGAGCGGCGTGTCGCAACGGCTGTTTGCAAGGAAAAGGGCAGCATGAGAGTAGCCTACCTCGCCAGCCGCTATCCGGCCTTGAGCCACACATTCATCACCAACGAAATCCTTGGCGTGGAAGCCCTCGGCGTGAAGGTGCTGCGCTTTTCGGTTCGGCAGGCCAAGCCTGGCGATATTCTTGGCGATGTCGCCGCGGCCGAGGCCGCCAAGACGCGCTGGCTCGTTCCACCTCCGATCCTTGCCATAGTCAAAGCCTTTCTGTGGGCTCTGCTGACGCGGCCATTGCGGCTGTTTTCGGCGCTGTTCGATGCCGTTGTTACGCCGCCCGGCACCAAGCAGAAGCTCAAATGGCTGGCCTATGCGGGCGAAGCGGTTCTGTTGGCATGGTGGATGGTGCGCGACGGTGCCCACCACCTGCATTGCCACTTCGGCAATTCTGGATCCAATACGGCAGCGATAGCGGCCAGGCTTGCCGGCATTCCATTCAGCATCACCTTCCACGGCATCGATCTCGACGAGCCGGAAATCTTTCGTCATGCCGACAAGCTGCGCGACTGTGCCTTTGCTGTCTGTATCAGCGACTTCGGCAAGGCCCAGCTCTTGCGCAGCAGCGCTGAAGCCTTTGACGACAAGGTGCATGTCGTCCGCTGCGGCTACCTTGTGCCCGATGAAGATGATCTGGCACCGCTGCCGCATGCGAACCGGATGGTGTGCGTTGCACGTCTTTCGGAGGAAAAGGGCCATCGTATCCTGCTCGAAGCGCTTCAGATGCTGCGCATGAGAGGGCGGGCATTTCATTGCACGCTTGTTGGCGGAGGCCCGTTGGCGGCGGAGATTGCAGCGCAGATCGAGCAGTCCCAGCTCAACGATGTGGTGACCATGGCAGGTGCGCGCGCGCCCAGCGAAGTCTCGGGCTTCGTGCAGCGGGCGGACATGGCGGTGCTGGCAAGTTTTGGCGAGGGCATTCCCATGGCGCTTATCGAAGCGCTGTCGATGCGCCGTCCGGTCGTCGCGACGTCGGTGGGCGGTATTCCTGAACTCGTCCGCGACGGCGAAAATGGCCGTCTCGTACCTTCAGGCGATCCTGTCGCGCTTGCCGATGCGATCGACGCCATGCTTGCCGATTACGATGCCTTGCAGGTGATGGGAAATACCGGGCGAGGGGTGGTGCTTGCCAACCATGATCCCAAGCTTGCGGCAAGGCGCATGCGGGATCTCTTCGCGGCTTCGGCTGGTGCCGAATGATCCGTCGGGGCTAGCTCGAAAGTACTACGCACCGGTCGATCCTGGCGCTGAAGTGTACATCGAAGAAGCCGGTATGGGTGACTTCGCGGCATCTCGGAATCTGAATCCAGGCAGAGTCTTTCGGGGTGCCTAGCGCAAGATGTGTGCCTCGCTCATGCTTGGCTCTTCAAATATTCGGCATTAGACATATTACGTTATATGTAGAGCATGATCAAATATGCTTACGCGGGTTCACTCCGGAAAATATATTGGTTAATAATAGGTTATCGGGGTTTTTTGGGTACAGGGTAAACCGAATGTTGACGAGAGCGTCCGCGCCCGCAGCAAAATTGCTGCCGGCAGCCATAGCATCGTTTGTCTTCACTTATGTTTGGTGGGTGGCTTTGATATATGTGGCTGGCAAGCCGATCTGGTTCTGGTGAACTGGCGGCCGCGAGCGTCAAGGAAATTTGCTTAGTGTCAGCGCCTTGTTGCCTGCACAACGGATGCACCGAAAAGGTATCCGGTGTTGAGCGCTGCCATGTAGCCAAACCAAATCGCCAGCTTGAACCAGCTTAGTTCGTCCTGAGCGACCCAGATCGCGAAGACCAGAGCCGTACAGGCGACCGCAACAGGGATCACCCACACCACAGTGGTCCTGCGGCCTATGAAAAATCCTACGACAAAAAGCGCCAAGGCGATAAGCACGCTGTGTCCCCTGGGGAGCGATCAAATACGGAAGTAACAGGCGAAAATCTGTACAGACTGATTCGATAACGCTTCCGCAACTTCAATAGCGTCTGCCAATGTCGCTGGCTAGCGTTACCAATTCCTAAACACAGTCCTAATTCGACCGCGGCAGAAGGGGGGGACTATTCTGCGGCAAGTCGGCTGGGAGCATCCTGCCTGGGAGTGCGGATGCTCGTACGTAGGCGATTGGAAAGCACGCGCACGAAGGGCTCGAGCACCATGCTGTCGTGGTCGCCTGGAACTTCAATGACTGTAAGGTCGGCGATCAACGGCGTCCAGCCATTGTCGTCGAGCAAGATCGTTCGTCCTTCCTGAAGCCTGCGTCCGCCGCTCAGGCGATACAGCACGACACCCTTGGGCCGGAACAATGTGACCGGACCAGCGTAAGGTTGGACGTCGTAGAGCTCCAAAGCCTGGCGGAATGCCGTTTCGATCTTCTGATTGTGGAAGTTCTCCGCCGAGACGTGCTGCTGGGCAGCATCGCGGCGCTGAGCCTTTTCCTGTTCCCACCGGATGCGGTTGCGGATCCAGTTGGTGAAGAACGCGCCACGTTCGCGCTGCAGGTCCTGCAGCTTCATGCTGGCCTTGTCCAAAGCCGAAAGCGGCGGCTGCGTGGGCAAGGGCGTATCGAGCATCACCAGTTGCGCGACTTCTTCGCCGTCGGCGGTCAGCTGGCGCGCGATTTCGTAAGCGGTCAGGCCACCGCCCGAAAATCCACCCAGAAGGTAGGGGCCCTGTGGCTGGATCGTGCGGATTTCCGCGAGGCAGGCGCTCGCCATCTCCTCGAAGGTCTCATGCGGCTCCTGGTCGCCGTAGAGGCCACGGGCCTGCAGTCCGTAGACCGGCCGGTCTGCGCCGATATGCAGAGCGAGGTGGCGCAGGTTGAGAATGTTGCCGAACATACCGGCGCAGATGAAGAACGGCGTCGCGCCAGGGTTCTGTCCGGGATGCATTGCCACGAGATGGGTGGTCGCAGCCTTCACCTTCTGGTCCGCGACGGCACCGGTGCTCTTGGCCTCGGCTGCATCTGGGCGCTGCGCGGCAATCAGCTCGGCGCACTGCGCGATCGTCGGCGCTTCGAACAACACCGAAATCGGGAAGTCCAGCCCGTATTCCTTCTTGATCATCCTGAACAGCCGGACGGCGATCAGGGAGTGGCCACCGATATCGAAAAAGTTGTCGTGAATGCCGATTTGCTCGACGCCGAGCAATTCACGCCAGAAGCCGACGAGCGTCTGTTCGACCTCGTTGCGCGGAGCGACATAGTCGCTGTCGAGGGCCGGGCGTTCGAACAATGCGCCGGCCGTGGGACCGGCGGCGACGCGCGAGGCTTGCTCGCGCAGCAGTTTGAGGTCCATCGAACTGACGATGGCCTGTGGCCTGCCGGCTGACAGCACCCGCGTCAGCGCCTCGAAGCCTTCGGACGGCAGAATGCCTTGCCTGACCTGCGCGGCCAGCTGCAGCATCGCCGGTGATGGCTGTGCCTGATCCCGTCCCGAGGCATTGGCCCCGGTTTCGTGGGCAGGGCGCACCGATGCGAAACTCACATCGTCATCCAGCCGCTTGATCAGAAAGCGTTCGATCTCGGCGACCACGTCGCCATCCGGTGTGGCGATGGTGATGTCGAAAGCAGCATAGCCGTCGCCGAATTCGGTGCTGTCGACCAGCCGAGCCCAGCTCATCACGTGGTCGGGCAGGTGGCGGAACAGCTTGATGCGTCCATACGAGGCCGGCGCCCAGAGCACGTCTGCCGGGTCGTAGCCCTCAATCAGCTCCATCGCAAATCCGGTGGCAATGTCCAGCAGGGCCGGATGCAGCAGCACACCAGCTTCCAGGTCGTTGTGGTACATAGCCGGAAGCTCGAGCTCGGCCAGAGCCTCGGCGTCCCCAAGGGCCAGCGACTGGAGCACCCGCCAACGGGGGCCAAACCGCAAATGTTGTTCCTGCGCGGTGCGCATGGCTTCGCCCGCAGGTGCGACACGCTTTTCGGCGCAGCGCCGGGCAATGGCCTCGGCATCCAGCGGCTTGGGAACCGCGCGGGCGCGATATCTGAGGATCGCTTCGGCGTGCTTCTGGAAGCCGGCGTCGGCGTCGCCGGAGACGCTGGCAACGACGACAACGCGATAGCCGTCGTCGACGGGTTCCAGCCGGACGCGAATCTTCTTCGTCTTGCCGTCGTCGACATCGAGCGGACGCAGGAATGCCAGGTCTTCGATCTGGCTTTCGAATGCCAGTCCGTATTCGTTGATCGCCTGCGCGATCAGCTCGATGTAGCCGGTGCCGGGCAGGATGGACTGGCCGGAGATCAGGCGATGCTCATCGAGCATCCAGTGATCTTTCGGGCCGAGCTCGGCTTCGAGCCAGGTGATGCCGGAAGCGTCCTCGACCCAGCGCTGGAAGAATGACCCAATGGTTTTTGACTGCGGGGAGGTCGTCTCGGCCTTGTTTTCGACAAGACCCATGGCCCGCGCGGCCAGTCCGACCTCGTTCCATACGCCCCAATGCAGGGCGACCGTCTTCCGGTCCTGCCGCGATGCGGCACTTTCAGCGTAAGCGTTGAGATAGGCGTTGGCAGCGACGTAGTCGACCTGGCCAGCGGGAGCCGTATCGGTACTGGTCGATGAAAACAGGACGAAGAGGTCAAGCTTCGTATCGGCCAACAGCTCGTCCAGAACTGCCGTGCCGTGCAGTTTCGGGCCAAGCACTATCTCGGCGCTCTCCAGCGTTTTCATCTGGATCAGTTCGTCGTTCACCACGCCGGCGGCGTGGAAAACACCGTTGATCTCGCCGAATTCCGCTCGCGCGGCTGTCAGCGCCGCGGCCATCTCGTCGGGATTGCTGACGTCAGCGCTTAGATACAGGACTTGCGCGCCCTTGGCTTCAAAGGCCTCGATGGCCTCCAGGGCCCGCCGCCGGCGGTCGCTCGATGGCAGCATCTTGCGGTAGGCATCCCATCGGCTTCGTGGCGGCAGCGCCGCGCGCCCGATCAGCACCAGCCGAGCCTGATAGTGCTCTGCAAGGTTGCCGGCGATCGCCAGGGCAAGATCGCCGAGGCCGCCGGTGAAGAGATAGACCCCGTGCTGTCGTAGGCCCGAGTTTCCGTCCGCAGGCGCAAGCGACAACTTGTCATAACCGCGGAGCCAGCGCTGGCCATTGCGATAGGCGACCACTTCCGTCGCCGGCTCGGAAAGGATGTCTTCCCAAAGTTGGTCTATCGCCGGTCGCGGCATGTCGACCGGCTTGCCGCCGAACAAGGTCGAGAGCACGCCCGAGGCCGCCGGCTTTGCAGTTGCGGCGTCGCGCAGGTCGATATCGATCAACTTGACGCTGGCGCCTGCCATTTCCTTGGGGATCGTCAGGCCCGGCCCCAGGATCGTGGCCTTCTCGGGATATGGAACTGCTTCCTCACCGACCCGCTGCATGCCGTTCGTGACCAGGGTGAACTGCATATCGCCTGTCATGGCGGCATCGCCGAGCGCCTGGGCAAGATAAAGCAGACTGTAGAAGCCGCATTCCTGGTTGCGGTGGAAGAAGCTCGAGCCCGGCCGGAACGTCTCTTTCTGAGTGAGCAGCCAAAGATGCACGATCCGCGAGGGCACTGCGCCATCAGCCTGCAGGCCGCTCAGCAGCGCGTCGTAGCCGGGGCGCCCATCCTCGGGGCAGATCACGTATTCATCGGCACTGCGCTTGGCGAAAGTGTCGCCAGCCAGGACAGTTACGACCCGGTGCCCGCGGTGCCGCAGTCTTGCGGCGATCTCCGCGCCGACGCCCGCGTCGTCGAGGAAGAACAGCCAGGACCTCACGTCCTTTTCCGCGCCGGCTGCATAGTCCGGCAGCGACCGTTTCCAGATCGGCACGTAGCCCCAATCCGCCATGTCGGGCAGCTTGATGATCGGCGCGGCATCCACGCCCGTGGCCCCGGATGAGACGACGGGATCGAGGAAATAGTGCTTGTGCTGGAACGGATAGGTCGGGAGCGTGACGCGGCGGGGCTCGCGCTGTGCCCACAGCTTGTCGAGGTCGACCTTAAGCCCTGTCGCCCAGGCGCGCCCGACCGCAGCCAGGAAATGCAGCTGCTCGTCCCATGCCTCCTCAGGGTGGGGCAGGCTGTTGATGACCTGGTTCGCGTCGATGCTTCCTTGCGCCTTGGTAAGAGAAGAAAGCGCGCGGCTAGGACCGACCTCGACGTAGACGCGGTTGCGGTCAGCCGCGAGCGTTGCCAAGCCTTTGGCGAACTGCACCGTCGAACGCAAATGCCTGACCCAATAGGCCGGATCGGTTGCATCCCGGTCGGCGAGTATCTCGCCGTTGCCGTTGGAGATGATCGGAATGGTCGGGGCACGCAGGTCGATGCTGCGCAGGAAGGCCTCGAAGCGCCCGAGGATCGGGTCGAGCATGCGCGAATGCGCGGCAATGTTGATCGTTATGCGCGTCGCATCGATGCCGTCTGCTTCCAGCGCCTGCTTGAAATGGTCGAGGTCCTCGTCTCGGCCGGAAACGACGCAAAGTTCCGGCGCATTGATCGACGCAATGTCGAGCTCGGCCGGCAGTCGTTCCTTCAATGCATCAGGGCTCAGCGGGACGCTCAGCATGCCGCCGGGTTCGACCGTATCGAAGAGCTCGCCGCGCAGCCTGACCAGCCTGACGACGTCGCGGTAACTCATCACCCCAGACAGGCATGCGGCCGCATTCTCACCCATCGAATGGCCGATGAGGGCAACGGGCTTGACGCCCCATTTCATCCAGAGCCGCGCCAAGGCGATCTCGACGATCAGGATTGCCGGCAGTTGAACCGAGGGGCGCAGGAATGTTTCAGCGCCGCTTCGCGATTCGGCTGCGTCGCCCAGCCATACAGCCCGGATTTCCGCCGCCGCGGTTGCCTCGAGATAGCCGAGGCCCTCGTCGACCGTGGCCCTGAAGAAGGTGTCCCGTTCATACAGTTGCCGCGCCATGCCGGCATGCTGGGCGCCGCCTCCGGGAAGCAGGAAAACCGCGCCTGAGGGTGATTCCAGGGCTGAGTGGGTGAAAGCGCGCTTGAGATCTGGCTGGGTGAGGGCCGCCACCGCGTCCGCCCTGCCGCGGACGGCCACGATCCGCCGGTGTTCGAAATGTTTGCGCCCGGCATGAAGTGTGTAGGCGGTGTCGTCGAGCGCCAGTTCGGCATCGCTGGCGAGCGCGTCCCCAAGCCGCTGGGCGGCATCGTCGAGCGCCTTGCGTTGCTTGGCGGCCAGAATGAGCACGGTCGGCTCATCGTCAGCCGGTTTCGGGCGCCCGCCGGCATTGGCTGCCCTGGGAGCCTGTTCGACGATGGCGTGGGCGTTGGTGCCGCCGACGCCGAGTGAGTTCACGCCGGCACGGCGCAATCCGCCGCCGGTGCTTGGCCACTCGGTCAGCCTGTCGTTGACGATGAACGGGCTCTTGGCGAAGTCGATTGCCGGATTGGGCTTCTCGAAGCCCAGCGTCGGCGGAATTTCGGCGTTCTTGACCGCAAGGGTCGCTTTGATGAGGCTGACGACGCCAGCGGCAGTGTCGAGATGGCCGATATTCGACTTCACCGAACCTACGCGGCAGAAACCGGTCTTGGCGGTGCTCTGGCGGAATGCCTGGGTCAGTGCTTCGATCTCGATCGGATCGCCGAGATAGGTGCCCGTGCCATGGCATTCGATGTACTGGACAGTTTCGGCCGAAACGCCGGCCAGTCCCTGTGCCTCGATGATAGCCTCGGCCTGTCCAGTGACGCTGGGAGCCAGATAACCCGCCTTGGAGCCGCCGTCATTGTTGATGGCAGTGCCCTTGATGACACCGTGAATGATGTCGTTGTCGGCAAGTGCATCCGACAGCCGCCGCAGGACGACAACGCCGGCGCCGCTGCCGAATACGGTACCGGCTGCGCGGTGATCGAAGGCGCGGCAGTGCCCGTCGGGCGAGAGGATTTCTCCTTCCTGGAACATGTAGCCGCGCCGATGCGGCAGCTCGATCGTCACGCCGCCGGCCAGAGCCATGTCACATTCGCCGCTGAGCAGGCTTTGGCAGGCATAGTGGACGGCAACGAGCGAGGTTGAGCACGCCGTCTGCACGTTCACGCTCGGACCGCGAAGATCGAAGCTGAACGAGGCGCGCGTGGCCAGGAAGTCCTTGTCATTGCCCGTGTGCCGCAACAGGAACATGCCGACCTGGTCGACGAGTTGGCGGTTGCTGCAGACGTTGAAGTAGAAATAGCTGCCCATGCCGCAGCCTGCGAAGACGCCAACGGGGGCGGAATTGGAGTCGGGCGTGTGGCCTGCATCCTCCATGGCTTCCCAGGCGCATTCGAGGAAATGGCGGTGCTGCGGGTCCATGATGGCCGCTTCCTTGGGGCTCAGCCCGAAGAAATCGGCATCGAACATTTCCATGTCGGGCAGTTCGGCGGTGCGGCGCACGTAATTGGGATGATGCATGCGGTCGGCCGCTTCGCCAGCCTTGAGCAATTCATCCTCGGACAGATTGCGGATCGACTCCACCCCGCCGCGCAGGTTCTGCCAGAACTCGTGCACGTTGCGGGCGCCCGGCACACGCAGGGCCATCCCAACTATCGCAATATCGTTTGGAGAATTCTGATCCGTGTCGTCGACCATATCCGCTCTGCTGCCGGGCAGTTCGGCTGCCCCACCCTTCCACCAGCGGCACCAGCAGCTCGCGAGCAGCCGCTTCTATCCCAAGTTGTTTCTAGTTCTTCGAACTTAAGCTGTCACGAATTCATTTATGACATATGCAAACTTGGTTACGAACCTATGTCGGCACATCCGTGGCCACCGGCGGCTTCTCCGTCGGCGATCGGCGAGGCGTCATCGCCCGGAGCCTCCCGTGGAAACCATACCAGCAAAACTTGGCTTGATCTTTGTTTAATATTGGGAGGCTAATGTGAGCTTCCAAAAACAGTAGGGGCTGGGACCGACGATCCATGGCTAAGCTAAACTGTGTGTTGATTGGCGACGAGTCGCTGCTAGTGCAGTGCGCTGAGATGTTGCGCGCGCGGGACCATGCGATCACAGCGATCGTGACCGGCCGGGCGAGCGTCCGCGACTGGGCCGAGGCCCAAGGCATCGCCGTGGTCGAATGGAGTGCTGACCTGTCGGCACAACTGGCGGCGGTAGACTACGACTGGTTGTTCTCTGTCGCCAACCTTCGCATGATTCCGGATGCTGTCTGGCAACGGGCCAAGCAGGGCGCGATCAATTTCCACGATGGCCCGCTCCCGGAATTCGCCGGACTGAATACGCCCTCGTGGGCGATCATCGAAGGCGCCGCAACGCACGGGGTGACCTGGCATGCCATTACCGCGGGCATCGATGAGGGCGACGTCTATGCGCGCGCTAGTTTCGATGTCAGCGAAGACGAAACCGTCCTGACGCTCAATTCCAAGTGTTTCGAAGCCGGCATCGCAACCTTCGGCGATCTGCTCGATCAGATCGAGCGCGGCACGCTTGCGCCGCAACATCAGGATTTCAGCACGAGGCGCTATTTCGGCCGGTACTTGCGGCCGGATGCGGCTGCGACGTTGCGTTTCGAACGGCCCGCCGCTGAACTTTCGCGCCTGGTCCGGGGTCTCAGTTTCGGCGACGGCTATGCCAATCCGCTGGTGACGTCGAAAGTCCGCGCCGAAGGCAAGGTTTTTTCGGTGACAAGGCTGGAAGTGACCGACGAGCCCGGTGGCGCGAGACCTGGCAGCGTGCTCGCCCTGGGCGAACGCGGCGCACTGGTGGCCACTGCCGACAACCAGGTGTGGATCGATGGCGAACTGCGGCACAGAACGGGCAAGACCGGACTGGCGTCGCTGTTGAAGATTGGCGCAAGTCTGCCCATTATCGATGAAGCGGATGCGCGTGACCTGTCGGCCATCGTGGCCGAGATCGTTCCGCACGAAGGCTTCTTCAGCCGGGCCCTGGCTGCGGCCGGCGACATCGACTTGCCTGACGTGAAGTCCGGTCAGGAGAACGAGCCGGATCTGCAAAAGATCGCGCTTGATATGCCGCGCAATGTCACCGGGGACGACAGGATCGTCCTGATCGGTGCGTTCCTGCACCGCTTGTCGGGACAGCAGACCTTTACGCTGGCATATGCCAATGATGACCTCGCAGCGCTTCAGGCGAAATATGCCGGCTATTTCGCAGCAGCCGTGCCGCTGCGCATCGAGGCCGGCGACGGCATAGATCTCACGCATTTCGCGGATGCCGTGCACCAGTCCCTGCAGCAGCTGCGGAAGCGCCGCACCCATCTTCGGGATCTTGCAGATCGGTCACCAGTCATAGCCGAATTGAGCAGTTCGTTTGGCATTTTGGAAACTGCCGGTGCCGAACAGGCCGCATCCATCGAAGGCTGTGCACTGACGTTTGTGTTGGAAGGCCATGATGGCCAGGCATTCGCGCTCTACGACCGCAATCGCGTCGCAGACCTGCAGGTCGGCGATTATGTGAAGCGTCTCAATATCCTGGCGGCCGCATTTGCCGCTGGCACAGAACACATTGCCGACCTGCCGCTTCTGTCCAAGGAAGAGGAGCAGCGCGTTCTTTACGATCTGAACCAGTCCGAACGTGATTATGAACGTAGCGCCTGCGTCCATGAACTCATCGAGCGCCAGGTCGATCTTACGCCGGATGCTGTCGCACTTGCCTATCGCGACCAGTCGCTGACCTACAGGCAGATGGACGAGCGTGCGAACAGCATCGCGCGGGCTCTCGTCGAGATGGGCGTCGGGCCCGATATGCCGGTAGGCCTCTGCGTCGGCCGCTCGATAGACCTGGTGGTGGGTGCGTTGGCAATCCAGAAAGCGGGCGGCGCCTACTTGCCGCTCGATCCCGATTTCCCCGCCGATCGCCTGTCGTTCATGGTCGAAGACAGTGGCATCAAGGTTGTGCTGGCCGATCGGGCCCATGCGTCCTCGCCGTCATTGGCCGGCGCCAAGGTTCTCTGTGTCGAGGATGTCCTGGCGCGCCGGCAGTCGACGTCCCGGGTGAAGGGTGGCGCGACCTCGGCCAATCTTGCCTATGTGATCTACACGTCAGGGTCCACCGGCCGCCCGAAAGGCGTGATGGTCGAGCATCGGAACGTGGTGAACTTCTTCGCGGGAATGGATGAGCGCGTCGAGGTCGGCAGCCAAGGGCAGCCCGTATGGCTCGCCGTTACCAGCCTGTCTTTCGACATCTCGGTTCTCGAGCTTTTCTGGACGCTGACGCGCGGCTTCAAGGTTGTGGTCTATTCCGGTGAAGCACAGCGGGGCAGGGAAGCTCCGATCCTGCGCACTGCAGGGCAGGGTGCCATCGATTTCGGGCTGTTCTACTGGGGCAATGACGACGGTGCCGGTCCGGCCAAGTACCGGTTGCTGCTCGAGGGCGCCAAGTTTGCCGACGAACATGGCTTCCAATCCGTGTGGACGCCGGAACGGCATTTCCACGCCTTTGGCGGCCCTTATCCCAATCCGGCGGTAACAGGCGCTGCGGTTGCAGCGGTTACCAAGCAACTGTCGATCAGGGCAGGCAGCTGCGTGTTGCCGCTGCACCATCCTGCCCGCGTCGTCGAAGAATGGGCTGTGATCGACAATCTCAGCAACGGCCGCGCCGCGCTCGCCTTTGCGTCGGGCTGGATGCCGGAAGATTTCATCTTGCGGCCGGAGAACGCCCCGCCAAACAACAAGGCGAGCATGATCCGCGACATCGAGACGGTTCGCCGGCTGTGGCGCGGCGAAAGCGTCGACTTCGAATTCGGCAAGGGCAAGGTCAGTGTGGTCACCCAGCCGCGACCGGTCCAGAAGGAGCTGCCGATCTGGCTGACGACGGCCGGCAACCCCGAGACATATCGCGAGGCCGCACGCCTGGGCGCCAACGTGCTGACCCATCTGCTGGGCCAGTCGATCGACGAGGTTGCCGAAAAGATCAAGATCTACCGCGAGACGCTGGTTGAGGTCGGGCGCAATCCTGCCGACTATACGGTCACCCTCATGCTGCACACTTTGCTGGGCGAGGACCGTGAAGAGGTGAGGCGGCAGGCGCGCGGTCCGATGAAGGACTATCTGCGCAGCGCTGCCGCGCTGATCAAGCAGTATGCCTGGGCGTTTCCCGCGTTCAAGAAGCCGCAAGGCGTCACCCAGCCAATGGACATCGACCTCCAGTCGCTCGATGCGGAGGAACTCGATGCCATCCTCGAATTCGCCTTCCTGCGCTACTTCGAGGATAGCGGGCTGTTCGGCACGGTAGACGACGCGCGCCAGCGCATCGAGCAGGTCGCCGCCGCAGGCGTCGACGACATTGCTTGCCTCATCGATTTTGGTGTGCCGAGCGAACTGGTCATGGAGCGCCTGGTGCCGTTGGCGCAGGTCGTGGCGCAGGTGCGCGGTTCAGCCGATCTGGAGCCGGCTACGGAATGGGATGGTGGTTTCGCGACAGAGATCCGCCGACATGGCGTGACACATCTGCAGTGCACCCCCTCTATGGCCAGCATGTTCCTCATGGGCGATGAGGACAGGCGCGCCCTTGGCGGCGTTCAGCATCTCTACATCGGGGGCGAAGCGCTGCAGGGTGCCCTTCTGGCTGAACTGGCCAAGGTATCCGAGGCCACAGTCGAGAATATGTACGGTCCGACCGAGACGACCATCTGGTCATCGACGCTGACCGCGCAGAAGACCGAGGGCGTCGTGCCACTGGGACGTCCGATCGCCAATACGCAGCTTTACGTTCTGGACCGGGCTCGACGCCCGGTGCCGCCGGGGCTGCCCGGCGAGCTTTATATCGGCGGCGACGGCGTGACCCGCGGCTACCTGCACCGGGACGAATTGACGGCGGAGCGTTTCCTGCCGAACCCCTTCATGGCCGGGCGTATCTATCGCACCGGCGATCTGGTTCGTCTCGGTGCCGACGGTACACTGCACTTCCTCGGCCGGGCGGATTTCCAGGTCAAGGTCCGCGGCTATCGCATCGAGCTCGGTGAGATCGAAGCCCGCATCGGTTCTTATCCAGGTGTGCGCGAGGCCGTTGTCGTGGCACGCGAGGATCGGGCCAACGACGTCCGTATCGTCGCTTACATCCGCGCGCCTGGGGTGACGATCGATGAGAGGGGCTTGCGTGCCCACATAGCCGAGGTGCTGCCCGATTACATGGTGCCGGCGCATTTTGTGACGCTCGAGGCATTTCCGCTCACGCCCAACGCCAAGGTCGACCGCAATCGCCTGCCCAAGCCGGAGGAAGTCCGCAGCGTGCCGGCTGCACATGAATATGTGGCGCCGAGCGACAACACCCAGATCGAGATCGCCGAAGCATTCCGGCGTGCCTTGGGGCTCGAGCGCGTCGGGCTGCATGACAGCTTCTTCGCGCTCGGGGGGCACTCGCTTCTCGCGGTGCAGGTGCATCGAGAGCTCAGGAGCAAGGTCGCGCCCGAGCTTACGATCACGGACCTGTTCAGGTTCCCGACGGTGTCGGGCCTGGCAGCCCACATCGCCGACCGGGGTAAGGCAGATGAACGGCTGAGCCGCGTCGCCGATCGGGCCGCCATGCGACGCAATGCGCTTGGCGATCGCCGGGCCGGATTGGTGCGCTCTCGCGACACGGGATGAGCCTGCTTGAAGGCATATTCGGGCCTGATGTCGCAACATCCGAGGGCAATCTTGGAGACATGGCAGCCGACCTCCTGCCGGAGGAGGCTGTTCATCTCACGCGTATGGTCGCGTCGCGCCGTATCGAATTCGCTGCGGGGCGGATGTGCGCCCGCGCGGCGATGCGGAGGCTGGGCCTGCCGTCACTGCCTGTTCTCCACGGCGAGGACCGGGCGCCGATCTGGCCCGACGGGGTGGTCGGCAGCATAAGCCACAGCGGAACGAAGTGCGTGGCTGCGGTCGCACTGGTTGCGCAAGGCTATCGCGCCATCGGGCTCGATATCGAACTGGCGGAGCCATTGCCGCCCGAGCTTTGGTCCGAAATCTGCAGCAGACGCGAACTGCAATGGCTGCTGAGGCAGGACCCACAGTCCAGAGGCGTGCTGGCCAAGACGATCTTCAGTGCCAAGGAATGTGCCTACAAGGCACAATTCCCCATCTCGCGGTCGCTCTTCGGCTTCGAGACGCTGGGTATCGCACTCGACCTGGATGAGGGCAGCTTCGACATCGTGTTCGAGCATGCCGTCGCGCCGTTTGCCGCTGGCCACCGCATGCACGGGCGCTTCCGTATCTCGGATGGGATGATCGTCTGCGGAATGGTTCTTAAGGACACCTGAACTGACGTGGCCCGCGCTGCGATCAGTATCCGGTCTTCGAACTGAGCATTTCCGGGAAGGTCCGCAGCACAATCTGGATATCGAGCCAGAAGGACCAGTTGTGGATGTACCACAGGTCGTGGTTCACCCGTTCTTCCATGCTGAGCACTGTTGGCGTTTCACCGCGATGACCGTTGATCTGTGCCCAGCCGGTCAGGCCGGGGCGCACGTGGCGGCGATAGGCATATTTGGCAATCAGCTTGTCATACTGGTTGTCATGGGCGACCGCATGGGGTCGGGGGCCGACGACAGACATGTCGCCCCTAAGCACGTTCAGGAACTGGGGCAGTTCGTCGATGCTTGTCGACCGCAGCAGAGCGCCAACCCTGGTTACGCGCTGGTCGCCGCGGCTGGCTTGCCGGATCTCTTCCCCGTCCTCCATTACGGTCATGGTCCTGAATTTCAGGATGCGGAAGGCATTGTCGCCATAGCCCTTGCGTCGTTGCGTGAAGAATATCGGGCCACGGGTGTCCAGCTTGATGGCAATCGACACCAGGATGAGCATCGGCGACAGCATGATCAGTGCGGTTGCGGCAAAGGCGATGTCGAAGCTGCGTTTCAAGGCGCGTTCGAATATCGTCAGTGGACGCCGCTGCACCTGGATGGCTGCCTTGTCGCCCATCTGGCGTACAGGCTTGGAAACAATGTCCGCCGCGAAATCATCCAGGATAAGCTTCGCCGGCAGGGGGAGCGCGCGCAGTTCCATCAAGACCGGCTTCAGCGTGGCGAGGTTGGTTCCGTGACCTATCACCAGGACTTCATCGATGTCGAAGGATCGGGCGCCATCCAGCGCATCGCCGATCAGGCGCGTGGCCGAACCTTCGTCGCAGAAGCGTACGACGTGGGATATCGACAGCCCGTACCGGGCGATCTGACCTTGCAGCGGTTCGATCGCATAGGTCTTGCTGCAGACGACCAGCGCTCGCCTTATCTGGAACAGGCCGTGATCCAGTGCGATTCGCAGCTCATTGCGCCAGATGATGCGGCTCGTCACCAGCGAAAACAGGGAGAACCCGGCAAAGACAATCATCGAACCGCGTGACAGCAACTCGCCGATCTTCAAGAAAAAGATCACGGCCGCCAGGAAGGCGAAGATGCTGATGCTGACTATCACGAGAAAAGGCAATTGCCTGCCGAGAGAGACCAGCTCCGACGGCTTGTATTTCCCACCTGCGGTCACCACCAAGGCAAAGATGACGGCATAGACCAGCCCTACGCCAAGATACTCGGATGGCGCGTAAAACGCGCCGAATGCGATCTGATGATAGACGAAACCTGCCACAAGGCTGGAACCCACGATGAGGCAAATATCGATGGCGGCCGCGACAAAGGCTATCGCCTCGTAGTTGAGCCGGAAGGGGAGCCTTGCGCGGATATCCACGCTAGTCGGCTTCTCGGGTATCGACATCCTAGCCTCGTCGCCTGGATATATTGATTAACATGTCGTTAAAGACATGAGCAAGCGTCGAAGCAACATCGCGAAACGATGTCATGGCCGGCGGTACATCGCGATGTTTAACTGATTTATTTTCGTAGCCGACAAAATTTACACTCCCCCGCCCTCACAGGTGATCACTTTTCGCGTGATGAATATTCGAACGGAAGCGGCAGTCGCGGTTGGCGGGATCGAAGATGGCGATGTCGAGTCGGTTTCCGTATCTACTTTCCCTTCTGTGTCACTACACTTTGCATACAACTTCTCGTTTACTGAAAGCTGCAAGCCATCTGCGGTAATTCCATGCACCCATAACGCGCATTTGTGGCCAAGAGTTGCGCAGCCGGGGTGAAATTCTATTGCCAGCGAAAATGGGCTGCGCCGAAGCGGGGCGCGGAGACACAGCGCGACGATGCTCGTCTCTCGGCAGGGCCAATCGCTACAAGAGTTCGGCCATCCGCTTGCGCAGGTACTGCGCATACTCGTTCTTGCCGAGCCGCTCGGCACGTTCCAGTACGCGATGCGGATCGACCCATCCCATCTCTGCCCCGATCTCTTCCGGGCATGCGATCTTGATGCCTTGGCGCCTCTCGATCGTGCGCACGAAAGATGAGGCCTCGTCGAGGCTGTCTACGGTGCCTGTGTCGAGCCAGGCATAGCCGCGCCCCAGCTGGTAGACCTGCAGGTCGCCACGCTCGAGATAGGCGTTGTTGACGTCGGTGATTTCCAGTTCGCCGCGTGCCGACGGGCGGATCGAGCGGGCTATGTCGACCACGTTATTGTCGTAGAAATACAGGCCGGTGACCGCCCAGTTGGATTTGGGCTCGACCGGCTTTTCCTCGATCGTAAACGCTCGTCCGGTGGCCTTGTCGAAGCTGACGACGCCGTAACGCTGGGGGTCGTCGACCTGATAGGCGAACACCGACGCGCCACTCGTGTTTGCAGCGGCCTGGCGGCAGATGTCCGACAAGCCGCCGCCAAAGAAGATGTTGTCGCCGAGGATCATTGCGACGCTGCCGTCGCCGATGAAGTCGCGTCCGATGATGAAGGCTTCCGCCAGGCCGCGCGGTTCGGCCTGTTCCGCATAAGAGAGACGGATTCCGAAATCGCCGCCGTCGCCGAGCAGTGCGCGGAAGCCG
Source organism: Hoeflea sp. 108 (assembly GCF_000372965.1). Classification (NCBI taxonomy): domain Bacteria; kingdom Pseudomonadati; phylum Pseudomonadota; class Alphaproteobacteria; order Hyphomicrobiales; family Rhizobiaceae; genus Hoeflea; species Hoeflea sp. 108. The sequence goes on from NZ_KB890025.1 coordinate 164,635, forward strand.
GGCAGGTCTCGCGGTGTCGAGATCACAAGAATGTCATTTATCCCTGCGAGCATGAGCACGCTGAGCGGATAATAGATCATGGGCTTGTCGTAGATCGGCAGCATCTGCTTGGATACGGCCAGAGTCAGCGGATAAAGACGTGTCCCGCTTCCTCCTGAAAGAATGATACCCTTCATCAGCTCAATCTCTGCGGTCACAAGTCTTGGATCGACATAGAGGAGGCTAGTCGATCCAATATAAGGATCCAAGGATATAGTTGCCTGTAGGTTAACAGGGCAGGCACCGAATGCAGACGCTGAGCGGCTTGCGACTTCCCAATAGACATCCGGCCGAACCCGGTCGATCGTCGATGGCGCTTGGGACGACCCACCCTCGGCACCCACGTTAACGCTAGCTAAGTTAAGAACTTGTTTACTTTAGCGGCAACGCTACAATCACAACATGCATCAAAATCGACCTGAGTGTGTAGCGTGTTGAGTTCATAGGGGGACATTGTGCTTGTCCGGGAGGAAGTGATAGTTCGCCGCGAACATGGATGCGCTGGTGGAAGAGACCGTTTTCTCGGGACGCCGTTTGATTCAGTCGGTTTCCAGCAGGCGATAGACCTGCTCGAGGCGACAAAAGCAGACGCCACTTTCCGCTATGTCGTCACGCCCAACGTCGATCACGTAGTCAGGCTGGAGAAAACTCGGCAACTCGCCGAGTGCTATGATGCGGCGTGGCTTTCGCTTTGCGACAGCAAGCCGATCTCTATGATGGCGAAGGTCCTGTCGCTGGAAATTCCCCAGGTGACGGGGTCCGACCTGACAGTGGCCCTGTTCGACAAAGTCATCGGCGATACGGACAAGGTCGCGATCATCGCTGCCAACGACACGCTCGTGGATGATCTCAAGCGCACCTTTCCACGGATGTCGTTGCGTACCTTCGTACCACCTATAGGCCTCCTGGGCGACAAGGATGGAATGAGGCGCTGCGTCGAATTCGCGGCGCAGGGCGATGAGCAGTTCATTTTCATTGCGGTCGGTTCGCCGCAATCGGAGCGAATTGCCTTTGAGTTGTCGCGACATCCCAAGTCCCACGGCGTGGCGCTTTGCGTCGGCGCGTCGCTGGAGTTCATTGTCGGTGCCAAAAAGCGCGCGCCGTCGTGGATGCGGAATGCCGGGTTGGAATGGCTGCACCGGCTTTCCAGCGAGCCGCGCCGTCTGTGGCGGCGCTATGTCTACTCGGTGGTGCCGTTGATGCGGCTGTTTGCCAACGAATGCTGGACGCGCCGCCTGCGCGCGCGCTCTCAATGATGGATCGTAAGCTCCGGGCATGGCGACTTGGTCGCGGCATGTCCAATAGCTGACTGGATCCGCCGCCTTACACGATCGGCAGTGAAGTCAGCACGGCGGCAACCAGCGTTGCGAGCCGCACCGCCTCGGTGTCCGAGTTATGGGCAAGCAGAACCCTGGCCCGGCCGGCCAGGCCCATCGTTGCAAGTTGCGCAGCGGGTACCTTGGCCAACTGGCGGATCGTTGCGGCCAGGGCCGACACATTGCCGGCCGGAACGAGCCAGCCGGTCTTGCCCGGCTCGACCAGCTCCGGCAGCCCGGCTATGTAGGTGGCGATGACAGGGCGGCCAGCGGCCATCGCCTCCATCGCGACCACAGGCAGGCCCTCAGCAAAGCTGGGTAGGACAAGGGCATGTGCGGCAGCGAGTTCGGCACGGACGCGACGCTCGTCCACCCATCCGGTGACGGTAACGTGCCCCTCAAGGCCGTTCGCCTTGATTGTCGCCTCAACCTCCTGGCGCAGGTCCCCATCCCCGACAAGGGTCAGATGAAGATTCGGCAATTCGTCCCGAAGTTGCGCGATGGCTTCCAGAAGCAGGAGCTGTCCCTTTTGTTCTACGAGACGGCCGACCGAGACGAGGCGAACCCCGGAATCCGGAAACGGCTCTGGTTGCGAAAAATGTTGCGGCTCGACGCCACAGTGCACGACATGAATGCGGTCCCATTCCTCATGTTTGGACCAGCGGTACAGCTGGCTGCGACCATATGAGCTGACTGCGACCGTAAATGCAGCTCTCTTGATTTTCTCGGCGAGCCCGATGGCCAACGGTTTGTCGAATTCTTCCGGTCCGTGGACAGTGAAGCTATAGGGCAGGCCGCTCAGAATGTGCGTCAGCATCGCCACGGTGGCGGAGTTCGTGCCGAAATGTGCGTGAAGATGCTTGATGTCGAGCGACTTGCAGCGACGGGCGATGTGGCAAGCTTCGACGAAATAGGCGATGTGGCGCAGAAGCCCTGCCTCTGAGCGCCTCGACATCTTGATGGCCAGCTTCAACGCTGCGAGCGCACGGCCGGGGGAGACGAACGCTTGCCGCGCCGTTTCAAGAAGGAGCTTCGCACCACCAAGCGCAAGCACATGCTCGGTGCGGCTGTCTTCGGCAATGTCGGCCGGATCAACGAGTTGGCTTGTTGCGCCCCTCATTGCAAAGCGCTGCACCTTCAGTCCCTGCCGCTCCAGTGCCTGGATTTCGCGGCGGATGAAGCTGTGCGATGGCATTGGGTAAGTATTGATGATGTAGGCGACATTCATGGCCGGATGGGCCGCTGTAAAGCGCGGTGTCATCTTCATAGCGGATGCCTTGCACTTGCACGCCTTGGCAGGAGGGTCACATACCGTACCCATGGTTCGTCTGGAGGAGGCGCAGCTCGCACTTCATGCCTGGCACCATCGTGAGTACAGATGACTTCCAAGTTGCTGCCTCGCAATGCACATTCTTCGCCTGCAACGGGCAACAACTCTCGCACGTCTACTGATTTGCAGTCGAATCCTATCAACGAAAGTCCAACCATCGCTGAGCCGAAAATCGGCTGAAGATCCGCACCCACGCGTATATTTGTAGCGGTTTGGCTCATTTACGGCAATACACTTGTCCGGCAAGGGCTAATTGCCAGTCCGTATGGACGCTACCCGCAAATGGCGCCAACGATGGCCCGGTTGATGGGAGATAATGCCGATTGAGCGCGTCCGAATTGTGACGCCTGCCTAGCGCCTATAATTTCGCCCGCGTGCTGCGTGGCGTGGCAAGGAGCAGGCTGGTCTCGCTGCCGGTGATGCCTGGAATCAGGCGGATGCGCCGCAGCACCGCGTCGAAATCGGATAATGTCTGCGTGCCTAGTTCGACGACGAGGTCCCAGCGGCCATTGGTCGTATGGATCTGCGATACTTCTGAAAAGCCGCCGAGCGCGCGCACAACCCTGTCCGAGACATGCCCCTCGATCTCGATCAGCATGATGCCGCGCACCGGCTGGTCGACGGCGTCAGCACGCAGGATCACCGTGTAGCCAATGATGTCGCCCGATTTCTCCAGCCGTTCCATACGCGAGCGGACGGTGGCGCGTGAGACGCCCAGGTCGATCCCGATGTCGGAGATGCTGCGCCGCCCGTGGTGGCGCAGGAGAGTTACGAGCCGCTTGTCGAGTTCGTCCATTGTGGTTTTCCACTTCGCACAAATTAGCCGCCGTTTCGCAAGGCTTGCATATCGGAATCGCTAATACAATGGCCTCACGTCGCCTGACCTCACCAACCATCCGATGCGGGCGCGGACGGTGGTGCGCGGCAGGCGAGGGCTGGTCGCAACATAAGAGATGCTGCTCGGTCCGACGCGGGCGGCGACAGGGCGACGACTCTTATCAAATTTGGCGGGAGATTTGTGCATTTTGAGAAATATTGCTGCCGTTTTGAGCAGAAAGCATATCGAAAGTGCCAATTCAGTGGCTTCATATTGCCAGCCGCCATCGGTTCAATCGTGACCTGATTGACACGGGTTTGACCAATGCACTGCAAAATCATCGGAGTTCCGCTTCAGGACGGCGCTGGCCGCATGGGCTGCGAGATGGGGCCGAGCGCGCTGCGCACGGCGGGCATCGCGCCAGCCCTTGCCGAGCTTGGCCACGAGGTCACCGACCTCTGCAACATCGCGCCCAGGCCTGTGCGGGTAGATATCCATCCCAATCCCGCGCTGAAGGCACTACCGGAGATCGCTGGCTGGACTGCGGCTATTTCCGAGGCGGCTTATGCTGCAAGCGCCGACGGCATGCCGATCTTCATGGGCGGCGACCATGCGCTGTCGGCTGGCTCGGTTTCGGGCATCGCCCGCCGCGCCGCCGAGACGGGCCGGCCGCTGTTTGTGCTCTGGCTCGATGCTCATCCCGATTTCCACACGCTCGACACCACCGCCAGCGGCAATCTGCATGGCGTGCCTCTGGCCTATGCCAGCGGCCTCGATGGCTTCGAGGGTTACTTCCCCAAGCTTGCGGCACCAGTCGACCCGAGGCGCGTCTGCACGCTCGGCCTGCGCAGCGTCGATCCGGCCGAGCGCCGGGCGTTGACCCAGGCGGGCGTCACCGTTCACGACATGCGCACCATCGACGAGCACGGACTGGCCCCGCTTCTGCGCGCCTTCCTCGAGCGCGTCTCGGCCGAGAACGGCCTGTTGCATGTCAGCCTCGACGTCGATTTCCTCGACCCAGCGATCGCACCAGCGGTCGGCACCACCGTTCCCGGCGGCGCCACTTTCCGCGAGGCGCATCTTGCAATGGAAATGCTGCATGACAGCGGGCTGGTCACCAGCCTCGATCTCGTCGAACTCAACCCCTTCCTCGATGAACGCGGCCGCACAGCAATCCTGATGGTGGATCTCGTCGCCAGCCTGATGGGCCGCCGCATCATGGACCGTCCGACCAGGAGCTTTTGATGACCGCCGCCAGTCTCAACATCGTGCCTTTCGTCAGCGTCGACAACATGATGACGCTGGTTCTCGAAATCGGCGTCGACCGCTTCCTCGGCGAGCTCGCCGGCTACATCGAGGAGGATTTCCGCCGCTGGGAGCTGTTCGACAAGACGCCGCGCGTCGCCTCGCACAGCCATGACGGCGTCATCGAGTTGATGCCGACCAGCGACGGCCAGATGTACGGCTTCAAATATGTCAACGGCCACCCCAAGAACACGCGCGAGGGCCTGCAGACGGTCACCGCCTTCGGCGTGCTGGCCGATGTCGGCTCGGGCTATCCGATGCTGCTTACCGAGATGACCATCCTGACGGCACTGCGCACGGCAGCCACTTCGGCGGTCGCAGCCAAGTATCTGGCGCCCAAGGGCTCGGACACCATGGCGATTATCGGCAATGGCGCCCAGTCGGAGTTCCAGGCGCTGGCCTTCAAGAAGCTGCTCGGCATCGACAAGCTGCGTCTCTACGATATCGACATCGAGGCGAGCCGCAAATGCGCCCGCAACCTCGAGGGGCAGGGCTTCGACATCGTCGTCTGCAAGTCTGGCCAGGAGGCGGTCGAGGGCGCACACATCATCACAACCGTCACCGCCGACAAGCAGTGCGCCACCATTCTCACCGACAATATGGTCGGTTCAGGGGTGCACATCAACGCCGTCGGTGGCGACTGCCCTGGCAAGACCGAGCTGCACCGCGACATCCTGCTGCGCTCGGAAATCATCGTCGAGTATCCGCCGCAGACGCGCATCGAGGGCGAGATCCAGCAACTCGAAGCCGACTATCCTGTCACCGAACTGTGGCAGGTGATTGCAGGCAAGGCCACCGGCCGCGCCAGCGACCGCCAGGTGACGCTGTTCGACTCTGTCGGCTTCGCCATCGAGGACTTTTCGGCACTGCGCTATGTCCGCGACGTGCTGCGCCAGACCAGGCACTATGAGGAGCTCGACCTGCTCGCCGATCCGGACGAACCACGCGATCTGTTCGGCATGCTTCTGCGCCACCGGAAGAAGATAGGCCAGGCCTGAGGACTGGTGTCTTGAGCGAGCGCGGCTCGCAACGATGAGCGTCAGGCCACCCCCTAGAGCGTTTCCGCCTTTCTTCTAATCGCGGAAACCCTCTATCTCTTTGTTTTTGCGCAATTCCCGACGGAAAATCGCTGCACGCTTTTTCTGGAGTTGCCTAGGTCGAGACGAGACCGAGAAGCCGTTCGATCGCACTCGGGATCGGGGCGATGACGGGTGTGCCGAACAGCGGCTGAAGCTGCTCCGCCGCCTGACCCAGCGGGCCACCGCCGATGATGACGGCCTCGGCACCGTCGAGCTCGATGCACTGGCGCACGGCTTCCGCCAGCGACTGCTGCAGTAATACGGGGTCGCTTGCCACCGCCACCGGGTCGCCAGGTGTGCAGCGTATGCCGGTGTAAAGATGGGTGAGGCCGAGATCACGGGCCCGACCGGCGATCGCTTCGGTAAGCTCAGGCGTCGAGGTGGCCACGCCGAACCTGCGGCCGCCCTGCGAGGCCTCGATCATCGAGGCCTCGCAGATGCCGACGACCGGTACGCCGACACGCTCACGCAGGGCCGCCAGGCCTGGATCGCCGAAGGCGCTTACCACGATGCCCCGGCAATTCTGGTCATGCCCGGCTCCGATCTCGATCACCTGTTCGGCGGCAGCGGCAAGCTGCTCGCTGTTGACGATCATCTTCGGGTTCCGGGTGGCCGTGGCGATTGCCACGGCCGTCCGTCCTGTCGCCGCCTTGCTGGCGATCGCGTGCATCATGTCGCTTGTCGCATGCGAGCTGTTCGGGTTGATCAACAGGATATGTGCAGTCATCGTCATGCTCTTGCTTCAACGCGGGCGGGCGAGATTTCGGTTTCCTCGGGCTCGGCGCGCTGGGTCAGGTCTTCCATCGACATGCCGTAGGTCTCCGGCCCGAGCTGGATGCAGAAGGCAAAGACCGCATACATGCCGGCTGCCAGGCCGAACACGCCGATCATGCCGTAGCTGTCGAACAGCGCACCGGCGACTGTGGGAATGAACGAACCGGCCGCCGAGCCGGTGGCCAGGATGAAGGCCACGCCGAAGGCGCGGATGCGGGTCGGGAACAGCTCCGGCGCATAGATCCAGATCGAGGTGTTGAGCAACAGCACGAAGAACTGGAAGATCGCGCCGAACATCAGCACCAGGTAGATGTTGGTGCCGAGATAGACGATCGACACGGCGGCCAGGCAGGCGCAGATGGCGCCCAGGGTCAGCACCTTCTTGCGCGGGAAGTAGTAGCCGAACATGGACGCGGCGATGGCGCCGAGCACGCTGCCGCTCTGGATGATCATCGAATAGAGTAGGCTGCCCTGGAGCGTGTAGCCCATCGAAACGAAGATGATGGGCATCAAGGTCAGCACCGAAAGCTGGGCACCGTAGCTCATCAGGATGGCGATGGCGACCGGGATGGTGCGGCCGATGAAGGGTGCGCGGAACAACTCTTTCCAGTCGCTCCTGGTCGGCTTGGCGTCCTTTGCCAGATCAGCGCTCAGATGCTCGCGCACCACCAGGTTCTTGGGCCGAAGCGTGCCGGACTCCAGGATGGACAGCACCTTGTTGGCCTCGGCGATCTTGCCCTGCGAGGCCAGGAAGCGCGGCGTTTCGGGTACGAAACGACGATAGAACACCACCAACAGTGCCGGCAGAGCCAATGCGGCGAACAGCCAGCGCCAGGCGTTTTCGCCCGGGAACAAAGTGAAGATCATCAGGCCGAAAGCGGGTGCCAGGAAGTTGCCGAAGCCGCCGGCGCCGACATTGACCAGGCCGGCTGCGGTGCCGCGGAATTTGGGCGAGCAGAACTCCGACAGCATGGTGACGGCAGTCGAGATTTCGCCGCCGACGCCGAAGCCGACGATGGCACGGGCAAAGCACAGCGTGGCGAAACTGGGCGCCAGGGCGCAGGCCGCCGAGCCGATGGTGAACAGCAGCAGATTGATGGTCAGCATCACGCGCCGGCCGTAGCGGTCGCCGAGGATGCCCGACAGAAGGCGGCCAATGGCCGCGCTTCCGAAGGTGATCGTATTGAGGAAGCCGATATCGGCGCCGGTCAGGCCCCAATGCTCCTTCAGCATCGGTCCGGCCACGCCGATGGTGTTCTGCTCGAAGCTGTCGAACAGGCAGCCGATGAGCACAAGCGCGATGATCTGCTTGTGTGCCCCCGTCACGCCGATGCGGCTCAGCGCCGTTTCCATTTGCTTGATCACCGGCGATGATTTGCCGGATGACATCATCCCTTCCGCTGCCATGGTCTCTCCTCCCTTGGCTCAACCAGATGTGAAAACTGATTTTCACAAAGGTATCACATGAAATTGAGATTTTACAACCCGATCTTGCGAAGCTTGCCGGCTGTGTGAATTGCGTTACCGCCGAAAGTGGTTATGTCTTTGTGATTCCTGTGCGTTTGGCGCGGGAGCGCGCGTGATCGGGCGCTGTGATGCCTTGCGGCGGCGCCGGATAGGCGCGACAGTGTGGCGGACTGGGCGAATGGCGGAAGGCGCTATGGCATCGAAGGAAAGGTCGTTCCTCTTCCGCGTCAGGGAGGCGCTCGAGGATCTTCACCCGGCCGAGCGCAGGCTGGGCGACTTTGTCTGCGACTTCCCCGGCGAGCTGGCCAGTTACTCGGCCTCGGAGCTTGCGACGCTCGCCCAGGTGTCCAATGCGACCGTCTCGCGTTTCGTCAAGCGACTCGGCTACGAGAATTACGAAGAGGCGCGCCGCGCGGCCCGCGAGGAAAGGCAAACCGGCTCGCGCCTGTTCCTGACCACCTCGGCAGATGCGGCCGGCACTCAGTCGCTGTCAGCCCATGTTGCCCAGGGCATCGCCAATATCGAAGGCACTTTCTCCGGCATCACCGACAGCCAGATCGATGACGTCGTCGACGCAATGCTTCAGGCCCGCAAGGTCTGGGTGATGGGCTTTCGCAGCAGCCACCCTTTTGCCGACTACCTGCAATGGCAGATGACGCAGGTGATTGAAAACATCGTCGCCATTCCCGGCGGCGGGCAGACGCTGGGCGAACATCTGGTCAGCGTTGGCAAGGACGATGTGGTCGTGGTCTTCGGTATGCGCCGCCGTGTTGCCCGCATGGACATGGTGCTTGAGGCAATCGAACGGAGCGGCGCTCGGCTGCTCTACATCACCGACGAGGGCCTGCCCCACCGCCAGAGTGCCGCCTGGCATTTCCGCTGCCAGACCCTGGCGCCTGGACCGCTGTTCAACCATGTCGCCGTCATGGCGATCTGCCACCTGCTTGCCACCCGCGCCATCGAGCGCGCCGGCGCCAATGGCCGTGCCCGCCTCAGGGGCATCGAGGCCATTGGCGATGCCCTCGAGGAACTCTAGCCGCGGGCCAAACGGGTCAAAAAAAATCTTCGTGCGGCAACCCATTGGGAACGCTCGGGAGTGCCCGCCCGGCTGTGCCAAAACGGCTCTGATCCTGTCTGCCAGGGCCGATTTCGGAAGGAACTGTTAACCATCGGTTCCTATTGCTCAGGGGACGTTCAAACCGGCGAGTCCTCAGTATGGCATCCATGCGTTTTCCCAGGGCAAATCTATCTGGCACTGACTCCGGGGAGGGTGAGCAGCACCGCCACGAGGCCGCGCGCGAGCAGGCGCATGTGGTCGATTTTGCCGGCCGCATTGTCAACCTGCGCGGCAACGAACACACCTATATGAAGCCCAAGGATGACGGCGCGGTGTTCCCGAATTTCGGCGGCAACGAGGGCGAATTCGCCCGCCCGGGCTGGCAGGACTATTTCTTCCTCGCTCCCAATGTGCGCTTCACCCGCACGCCCGACCGCGAGGTCAAGAAGATCAAGCCCGAGGACGGCGAGCAGGTGCACGACGAGCCGGTCCAGCAGGCGCCAGCCCAGCCGGTCGCGGCTGCACCCCAAACCGCACCGCAGGCTTCCTCCCAAGCTTCGAGTTCAGCCGCCGTTGCCAGGCCTGCCGCAGTGACGCCTGTGCAGTCGCGCCCGGCAGAACCTTCGTTGCAGCGCGTCGTCGAGAGCGCCCAGGTGCTGACCCCGGCTGCGCCCGTGCACGCCCCGACCGCGCCCGCAATGGCTGCCGCCCATGCCACCACGCGCCATCAGGCGGTTGTGGACGCTGCGACCGTTGCTCCGACCACCGCGTTCAGTGCGCGCTGGTCTTATCTGTCGGATCACGCCTTCTTCGAATTTGGCGCGCCCTATGCAGGCGAGTTGTTGCCCCAGACGGCAGCGGCTGCCACGCCTGTTGTCGTCCAGGCACCGCGACCAGCTTTTGTCGCTCCCGTGCGGGTGGCCGCTCCGGCGCCAGCCACGGCATCCCGCCGCACCACGTCCAGGCCGGCATCGGTGGCTGATGTGACTGCGCTCTACAGGGTCATCGAGTGCCCGACGCCGAACCATCCGGTAGTCGCAGACGTCGAAGCTCTGGCCACCACGGTTACGGTCGAGACGCTCGAGCCAATCGCCGCGACGCCTGCCGTCGCTCCGGCGCCTGAGATTCCGGTCGCCGCAGTGGAGGAGGCCGTGGCTGTCGAAACGACAGCGGAGGTCAAGACGCCGACGCGTGTCGCTGCCAACGATGCAGCGCCGGCAGTGGCGTCACGGACCGTCGAAATCACCATGCCGGCTCCGCGCCAGACGCCGTCCTTGCCGATGGCCGGCAAGCTCATGCAGTTCGAGCCCGGCGAGAACTATGAGCTTCCGTCAGAGGAGTTGCTGCAGCAGCCGCCGGAAGGGCAGGGCTTCTACATGTCGCAGGAGCGGCTGGAGCAGAATGCTGACCTTCTCGAAAGCGTGCTCGAGGACTTCGGCGTCAAGGGCGAGATCATCCATGTCCGCCCGGGCCCGGTGGTCACCCTCTACGAATTCGAGCCGGCGCCAGGCGTGAAGTCGTCGCGGGTCATTGGCCTTGCCGACGACATCGCCCGCTCCATGTCGGCGATCTCAGCGCGCGTCGCCGTCATCCCGGGTCGCAACGTCATCGGCATCGAGCTGCCCAATGAGACCCGCGAGACAGTCTATTTCCGCGAGTTGATCGAGTCCGACGGCTTCCGCAACACCTCGTGCAAGCTGGCGCTCTGCCTGGGCAAGACCATCGGCGGCGAACCCGTCATCGCCGAACTTGCCAAGATGCCCCATCTGCTTGTCGCCGGCACCACCGGCTCGGGCAAGTCGGTCGCCATCAACACCATGATCCTGTCGCTGCTCTACCGGCTGAAGCCGGAGGAATGCCGCTTGATCATGGTCGATCCCAAGATGCTGGAGCTTTCGGTCTATGACGGCATCCCGCATCTTCTGACCCCCGTCGTCACCGATCCCAAAAAGGCGGTCACCGCGCTGAAATGGGCGGTGCGCGAAATGGAGGACCGCTATCGCAAGATGGCACGGCTCGGCGTGCGCAACATCGACGGTTACAACCAGCGCGCGGCGATCGCCCGCGACAAGGGTGAGACCGTGGTGATGCAGGTGCAGACCGGCTTCGAAAAGGGCACCGGCGCGCCGCTGTTCGAGGAGCAGGAAATCGACCTCGCACCGATGCCCTATATCGTCGTCATCGTCGACGAGATGGCCGACCTCATGATGGTCGCGGGCAAGGAGATCGAGGGCGCCATCCAGCGCCTCGCCCAGATGGCGCGTGCCGCCGGCATCCATCTGATCATGGCGACCCAGCGTCCCTCGGTCGACGTCATCACCGGCACCATCAAGGCCAACTTCCCGACCCGCATCTCGTTCCAGGTGACGTCGAAGATCGACAGCCGCACCATCCTCGGTGAGCAGGGCGCTGAACAGCTGCTCGGCCAGGGCGACATGCTGCACATGGCCGGCGGCGGCCGTATCGCCCGTGTCCACGGCCCGTTCGTCTCCGATGCCGAGGTCGAGCACGTGGTTGCCCACCTCAAGGCCCAGGGACGGCCAGAATATCTTGAGACCGTCACCGCCGACGAGGAGGACGAAGCGCCTGAGGTCGACGACAGCGCGGTCTTCGACAAGAGCGCCATGGGTGCCGAGGATGGCGACAACATCTATGACGAGGCGGTCAAGGTGGTGCTGCGCGACAAGAAGTGCTCGACCTCCTACATCCAGCGCCGCCTTGGCATCGGCTACAACCGTGCGGCGTCGCTGGTCGAGCGCATGGAAAAGGAAGGCATCGTCGGCGCTCCCAACCATGTCGGCAAGCGCGAGATCATGCTCGGCAAGCGTGAAGAGATGGATTGAGCGCTTCGGCGCTCATCGATAGATCACAAAGAACAGGCCGCGCATTGCGCGGCCTGTTTTCTTAGTAATTCCATGAGGGGCGTACTTAGAACCGATAGTTGACCCCCAGTTTGAAGGCATGGATGTCGAAATTATCGTCATAGGTGCGGAAGAGGGCAGGCTCGTTGAGCGCGAGATTCGCATCAAATCGATAGAACTGATATTCGCCTCTGATCGACCACTTGTCGTTGAGTGCCTGTTCTATACCTGCGCCGACTGTCCAGCCGGTCAGGGTCTCGGATCCGCTTGCGTTCACGGTGTTAGCCAACGATATGTCGCTCATCGAGAGCTTGGTAAAACCAACGCCACCCTTGGCATAGAACAAGGTGCGATCCATGGCATAGCCCAACCTGCCGGTTATGCTGCCGAGATAAGTGAACTCGTTGTCGTTGGTTGCAATAGGTCCACCCGCAACTGGAAAGCTGACAATATCGCTTGTTCCGTTGGCCCAGGAATAGGCCAGCTCACCTTCGACGCCGACCACCATCGAGCCCCACTGGTGATTGTAACCGACCTGGCCGCCTAGAAGTGCGCCGCGTGCATCGGGAGATGCCGTCTCAGCTCTGACACCACCTGGCGATAGATAGGCACCTTCGCCGCTGCCTTTGCTGTAGCCGAGTTGGAGCCCGATATATCCGCCTGTCCAGACAAAGGGAGCCCCGACGGAGGTTGGAACAGGCTCTGAAGCGACAACGTCTGCAGCCGAAGCCGTGCCTGCAGCCAATGAGACGAGCACGATAGCAAGCGCGGTAGATTTCATCCCAAGCTCCCCCTTGTTTAGGGGAATGCTATATGCATGATTTGCTTGTGCAAGCAGGAATTGCGTTTGCCGGCTACGGTTGCGCTCTTGGGGTTGCGGTCTTGCAACACTGGCGCGAACAGCTGCTAGCTAGGTGGCGGGAAAGTTGCCGCGCCGCGCGGCTTTGCTCTCCCAACGCACGAAGGCTATCGTCGGCGCGCCCAGCCATGCTCGGCAAGCGCCAGGAAGACTGAGCGCTTCGGCGCTTGGCAGGCGGGCACTCCGTGAAGACATGGAGGCCCTCTATGAGCTTGTCATCTGCACGACCACCTTGCCTTTGGCGTGGCCGGCTTCCAGGTAGGCAAAGGCTTTGGCAATGTCCTGGAAGGGAAAGACACGGTCGATGACGGGTCTGACCGTGTCGTCGGCAATCAGCCCGGCGAGCTCGGTCAGCTCGCTCCCGCTCGGATGCATGAAGAGGTAGCGGTAGGAGACGTGATGTTTCCGGGCCTCCGCGCGCAAGCGGTAGGAGATGAACCAGAAAAGCGTCGCAAGCACGGCACCGCGGCCCAGATCCTTGCGCGCGGTCTCGGGCTCCGGCATGCCGGCAATCGAGACCACTTTTCCGCCTGGTTTGACCACGCCGAACGACTTCATCAGCGTTTCGCCGCCAAGCAGATCAAGCACCCCGTCCATGTCGCGCAACTCTTCCTCGAAGCGTTGCGTCGTGTAGTCGATCACCACGTCGGCGCCGAGTTGTTCGACAAGCGCCCTGCCACGTGGCGATGCCGTCGTCGTCACCTCGGCTCCGAGCCATTTTGCCACCTGAATGGCGAAGGTGCCGACGCCGCCCGCTCCCCCCGGAATGAAGATCCTGTTGCCTTGCGTCACATGGAGTTCGTCGCGAAGTGCCTGAAGTGCCGTGAGGCCTGCGAGGGGCACACCGGCGGCGGCGTTGAAATCGATGGATGCGGGAATTTTCGCCAGAAAACCTTCCGGGACGACGGCATATTCGGCGAACCCACCCATGGCTTCCTTGGGCATGCGGGCGAAGACCCGGTCTCCCGGCACGAATGACGTGACGCCCTCTCCGCATTCCTCCACGACGCCTGCCATTTCATTGCCCATGACGATCGGCAAGGGATATCGCTTGATGACCCTGAGCTTGCCTTCGCGTGTCTTGTAGTCGACGGGATTGAGGCCCGCGGCATGCACCCGCACCAGGACATCGCCGCGAGCCGGCCGTGGACGCGGTATGTCGCGCAACTGAGCGGCTTCCGGGCCGCCATATCCGGTGAGTACAAATGCCCGCATGGTCATGAGCGCATCCGGTGGCCGATTTCCTTTGCCATCATCCTCTACGAGATGAGGCGCTTGGACAATGCCGCGACGCGCCTATCGAGCAGGCCAACACTTCGCTTGGGGTCGGCCAATCGACGTCGTTGTGAAAGAAAAAGCCGCGCAGTGCGCGGCCTTTATTGTTGGTTGTCAGGCGTTACGCCCGCTCTTCCCAGACCTGGACTAGCTCGACGATGGTGCGGACGGCTTTTTCCATGTCCTGGCGGCTGACCCATTCCAGAGGCGAGTGGAAGGCATGGCCGCCGGCGAAGATGTTGGGGCAGGGCAGGCCCATGAACGACAGGCGCGAGCCGTCGGTGCCGCCGCGGATGCTGCCGCGGACAGGCTCCATGCCGGCGCGGCGGATTGCCTCGACGGCGTTCTCGACGATCTCGGGATGGCGGTCGAGCACCACCTTCATGTTGCGGTACTGCTCCTTGACCGTGAAGCTGTAGGACGAGCCGGGGAAGCCCTTCATCACGTCCTTGACGATCGCCTCCAGCATCGCCTCCTTGTCGGCGAGGCCCTTGTCGTCGAAGTCGCGCACGATCAGGCTGATCGCGGCCTTCTCCATCGAACCGCTGACGTTGGTCGGATGGACAAAACCCTGGCGGCCCTCGGTCGTCTCGGGCGCCTGGTCCCTGGGCAGCCGGTCGACGATGGCGCCGGCGATCTTGATGGCGTTTTCCATGCGGCCCTTGGCGAAGCCCGGATGCATGGCCACGCCCTTGATCTCGATGTCGACGCCGTCCGCCGAGAAGGTCTCGTCCTCGATGGTGCCGGCCGTCTCGCCGTCCATGGTGTAGGCGAAGTCTGCGCCGAGCTTTTCGAAATCGACCTTGTCGACGCCACGGCCGATCTCTTCATCAGGGGTGAACAGGATCTTGACGGTACCGTGCTTGATCTCGGGATGGTCGACCAGGTACTGCGCCGCCGCAACGATCTCGGCTACGCCCGCCTTGTCGTCGGCGCCAAGAAGCGTCGTGCCGTCGGTGGTGATGATGTCGTTGCCGATCTGGTTCATCAGTTCAGGATGTTCGCTGACGCGGATGATCCGGGATGTGTCGCCCGGCAGCACGATGTCGCCGCCGGCATAGCTGTTGATGACCTGCGGCTTCACCGCAGTGCCGGTGAAATCGGGTGCTGTGTCGACATGCGAGCAGAAGCAGATGACCGGAACCTGCTTGTCGGTGTTCGACGGGATGGTGGCGTAGACATAGCCGTTCTCGTCGATATGGGCGTCCTTCAGGCCGATCGTCAGCAGCTCCTCGACCAGCACCCGGCTTAGGTCCTTTTGCTTGTCGGTCGAAGGCTGGGTCCTCGAGGCCGCATCCGACTGCGTGTCGATGACGACATAGCGGAGGAAACGGTCGGTCACGGTGTAGTTCATGGCTCAATCCATTGCGGCTTGTCGGCGATGGCGTGTCATAGCCTTCGCCACGCATGGAGTGAATGGCCTGCTCTCAAGTTCCGTCGGGCCAGCTGCCTTATGCCTGTCCGGCCTGCACGACCGTCACCGCGATCATGTGGTAGGCGTCGTCGGCGGTGCAGCCGCGTGAGAGGTCGTTGGCGGGTTTGGCGAGGCCCTGCAGGATCGGGCCGATCGCGTCGGCACCGCCGATGCGCTGGGCGATCTTGTAGCCAATGTTGGCGGCGTCGAGATTGGGGAAGACGAAGACGTTTGCCTCGCCATGCAGTGCCGAGTTGGGCGCCTTGGCCGCGCTTACCGCTTCGACGAATGCCGTGTCGAATTGCAGCTCGCCGTCGATGACGAGATCCGGGGCAGAGGCGTGCACCAGCCTTGTCGCTTCGATGACCTTCGACACGCGCTCGTGCGCAGCGCTGCCATTGGTCGAGAACGACAGCATCGCCACCTTGGCTGTGGCACCCGCCAGCGCTTCATAGGAGCGCGCCGACATGCGGGCGATGTCCGCAAGGCCTGTCGCATCGGGATCGACCACCAGGCCGCAATCGGCAAAGACGAAAGCGCCCTTCTTCACATGGTGCGGTTGGCACAGCATCATCAGGAAGAAGCTGGACACGAGCCCGACGCCGGGTGCGCGGCCGATGCATTGCAGCGCTGCCCGCACGGTATCGGCGGTGGTGGCGACAGCGCCGCCGACCGTGCCGTCGGCAAGGCCCTCGCGCACCATCATGGCGGCAAAGACATGCGGCGAGCGCAGTGCGTCGCGCGCCGCCAATTCGTCGATGCCCTTGGCCCTGCGCAACTGGTGGAATGCCCCGATGAGACGAGGCGTCAGCGACGAGACTTCGGGGTCTTCTGTCTGGAACCCTGCCGGACTTGAGCCGGCTTCGGCGACGCGCCTTTCGATGACGGAGCTGTTGCCGATTAGGATGATCTGGGCGAGGCCCGCGGCCTGTGCCCGGACAGCCGCTGCAACGATGCGCGGGTCCTCGCCTTCGGCGAGCACGATGCGCTTCGGCGCCTTTTTTGCGGCTTCGATGATGCGGTCGAGCGGCTTCATACAGTCCCCCCCAGATGCCGGCCTGCCCGGAAAGCTCCGGGCAGGCCGTGTTGGTGTTGTCAGGCGCGCTGCTGCGGTCGCATGTCGGAGCGCTCAATGCCGGCAACAGGCACCGGTTTCTTCATCGCGTCGCGGCGGAAGGGCTCGCCGAGTTCCTGGTTGAGGATGACCTCGACGAATGTCGTCACCCCATTGACCTGGTCGCCGATCGCCTTGGCGAGTGCCTCCGTCAGCTTCGCCGGGGTGTCGACGACGACGCCCTTGAGGCCGCAGCCCTCGGCGACCTTGGCGTAGCTGAGATTGGGATTGAGCTCGGTGCCGACGAAGTTGTTGGCGTACCACAGCGTCGTGTTGCGCTTTTCGGCACCCCACTGGTAGTTGCGGAAGATCACCATTGTTATCGCCGGCCAGCCTTCGCGGCCGATGGCGCCCATTTCGTTCATCGAGATGCCGAAGGCGCCGTCGCCGGCGAAGCCGACCACCGGCACGTCGGGGCAGCCGATCTTGGCGCCGACGATCGACGGGAAGCCGTAGCCACAGGGGCCGAACATGCCGGGCGCGAGATACTTCCGGCCCTGTTCGAAGCTCGGATAGGCATTGCCGATGGCACAGTTGTTGCCGATGTCGGTGGAGATGATCGCCTCCTTGGGCAGGGCCGCCTGGATCGCGCGCCAGGCCTGGCGCGGCGACATGCGGCCAGCCTCGCGCAGGCGGGCGCTCGCGTTCCACTCGGTGCCGACGTCGTCTTCTTCGTGGTCCATCGACGACAGTTGCTGCAGCCAGGCCGAGCGAGTCTGGTGGATGGCTGCCTTGCGCTGCTCGCGGCCCTCGTTGCCGGCCGATGGCGTCAGCTGTTCGAGGATCTGGCGGGCGACCTGCCGGGCGTCGCCGCAGATGCCGACCGAAACCTTTTTGGTCAGGCCGATGCGGTCGGCATTGATGTCGACCTGGATGATCGAAGCGTTCTTCGGCCAGTAGTCGATGCCATAGCCGGGCAGGGTGGAGAACGGATTGAGGCGGGTGCCGAGCGCCAGCACGACGTCGGCCTTGGCGATCAGCTCCATCGCCGCCTTCGAGCCGTTGTAGCCGAGCGGGCCGACAGCGAGACGGTGGCTGCCGGGGAAGGCGTCATTGTGCTGGTAGCCGCAGCAGACTGGCGCGTCGAGCCGCTCGGCCAAGGCAATCGATTCCGGGATGGCGTTGCCGATGACGACGCCGGCGCCGTTGAGGATGACCGGGAATTTGGCTTCCGACAGCAGGCGGGCGGCTTCCGTGATCGCCTGCGGCCCGCCGGCCGGACGCTCGAAGCGCACGATTGCCGGCAGGTCGACGTCGATGACATGGGTCCAGAAGTCGCGCGGGATGTTGATCTGCGCCGGTGCGCTGCCGCGCCAGGCCTTCTCGATGACGCGGTTCAGCACCTCGGGAATGCGCGAGGGGTCACGCACCTCTTCCTGGTAACAGACCATCTCCTCGAACATCGCCATCTGGTCGACCTCCTGGAAGCCGCCCTGGCCGATGGTCTTGTTGGCCGCCTGCGGCGTGACCATGAGTAGTGGCGTGTGGTTCCAGTAGGCGGTCTTCATCGCGGTGATGAAGCCGGTGACACCGGGGCCGTTCTGGCCGATGGCCATGGACATGGTTCCGGTGGCGCGGCTGAAGCCGTCGGCCATCATGCCGGCATTGGTCTCATGTGCGCAGTCCCAGAACTTGATGCCGGCCTTGGGGAACAGGTCCGACACCGGCATCATGGCCGAGCCGATGATGCCGAAGGCGTGCTCGATGCCGTGCATCTGCAGGACTTTGACGAAGGCTTCTTCGGTGGTCATTTTCATGTTCTTGGTTCCTTTCGAAATCGGGTCGAGAGCGGCCTGGGACGCTCTGGCTTACTAATTGGCGCATCGTGCTTTCCGAAAATCGGGTCCGATTTTCGGGCCGATGCGCTAGAGGATCTCGTCCTTAAGGTAATACCAGCGGTACATTCCCCACTGACCGAGGCGCCGGAACGGCGTCAGCACACCGTGGCTCGGCAGCGGGGAGGTGAAGATCGGCAGGTCGAGGGCGCCGCTCTTGCCGGCCACCATCTGGGCCATGCGGCGGCCGGCCTGCGCCGAATACATGACGCCGTTGCCGCCATAACCCATGGCATAGAACAGCTGCTGCTTCGGGTCGGGCCGGAAGATGCGCGGCATCATATCGTGGCTGACATCGACCCAGCCCCACCAGGAATAATCGACCTCAATGCCGCGCAGGACGGGAAATTTCCGGTGCAGTCCGGCAAGCAGAAGGTCGAGATGTTTCGGGTTGACCGCGTCGCGCCCTGTTATGGCGCTGCGGCTGCCGATCTGCACTCGGCCGTCGGGCAGCATGCGGTAATAGTGGCGCAGCGTGCGCGTGTCGGTCAGCGGGATGCGGGCCTTGAAGTTAAGTATCTCACGCTCGCCTGGCGACAGCGGTCGCGTCACGATCGAGTTGGACAGGATCGGCATCAGCCGATGGCGGGTCAGTTCGTGCAGGCCAGGCGAGGTATAGCCGGCGGTGGCGATGCACACCGTGCGCGCCCTGACGATGCCACCCGGCGTGCGCAGATGGTGGACGCCGCCCTTGAGTTCGCTGCCGAGCACCGGGCTCGACGTGTGCACCTTGGCGCCCAGCTTGCGGGCCAGCCTGAGATAGCCGAAAGCGAGCTTGGCGGCGTGGATGCCCATGCCGTCGGGCTCGTACATCGCCCCCTTGGCCTCGGCGTCACGGACGAAGTCGCTGTGCACCTCCTCACGGCTGACGATGCGGGTCGGGTAACCGAACACCTCGTTGAGCAGGCGCGATTCTTTCTCGAGCGCCGGCATCATCTTGTCGCGGTGGGCGATGTAGAGGTGGCCGCCGTCCTGCGGGTCACAGTCGATCTCGGGCTCGCGGATCAGGTTGCGGAAAAGGTCGAACGCCTCCGATATCTCGCCGTGCAGCTTCCTCGCAACATCGACGCCCCAGCGCTCGATCCATTGCGAGCGCTTGAGCCGGCCAGCCGAGATCTGCGCCTGGCCGCCATTGCGGGTCGAACAGCCCCAGGCAACGCCGTTGGCCTCGAGCACGGTGGCCTTGATGCCATGCTCGCGGGCCAGGTGGATGGCGCAGGAAAGGCCCGTATAGCCGGAGCCGACGATGGCGACGTCGACATCGATGTCTTGGGTCACGGGCCCATCGTCGTCGGGCTGTGGCCCGGCGGTGGCGATCCAGTAGGTCGGCGCGTAGTCCTTGCCTTCGCCCGGATTGGGCGCATGGACCGGATCATAGGCCGGATCGAATGGCTTCCGTCGAGCCATCGTCCGGGCAAGCTGCTGTTCCATCTCCTTGACCTCCCGAGCCTTGCTCAGCCCTTCGCCGCCAGCAGTGGCCGGTTCTTGCGGAAGGCCTGCTTGCGCACGATCTTGCCGCCACCAAGCGTGAACAGGTCGCAGCCCTCGGCCTCGATGCGGCTGCCGTCGGCATTGGTGCCGGAGAAGGTCCATTCCGAGACGGCGCGGTCGCCCTGCACGAAGTGGCCATGGTGAGCCCAGTGGGCGTCAGGCATCGCCTTCCAGACGCCGCTGAAGGCGTTGGCGATCGCTTCGGTGCCCTCGAAGCGGACGCCGTAGACCTCGGGGCCGCCGACGGCGTTGAAGATGCAGTCTTCGGCAAAGAAGCTCATGACGCCGTCGATGTCGTGCCGGTTGAAGGCATCGAAGAGGCTGGCAAGGTCGTCGGCGGTTAGCGACATGGTGTGGTCCTCGTATCTTCGGGGCGGTGCCGGACATGGCTCCGCCAGGGCCGGACGCGCCGGCCAGTTTCGTTGTCTTGGGTGGGCGGAAAGCTCAGCCGGGCGGCGAGGTAGCCGAATGTGCGGACACTGCCATCAGATCTTGCCCTTCCAGGGAATGAGCGTCTTTTCGAGGTAGCGGATCATCAGGTCGAAGGCGAAGGCGAAGACGCCGATGACGATGATGCCCATGATGACCGTGTCGCTGGCGAGGTATTCGGCGGCATTCAGCACCATGAAGCCGAGGCCGCGATGCGCAGCCACCATCTCGGCGGCAACCAGCGTTGTCCAGCCAACCCCGATGCCGATGCGCATGCCGGTGAAAATTTCCGGCAGGGCCGCCTTCAGGATGACGTGGCGGATGACCTGCCCACGGCTGGCGCCCATGGCATAGGCGGCGTGGATCTGCTCGGTCGAGACGGAGCGCACGCCGGCGCGGGCGGCGATCGCCATCGGCGCGAAGATGGCGAGATAGATCAGGAAGACCTTCGGAAACTCGCCGATGCCGAGCCAGATGATGATCAGCGGCAGGTAGGCGAGCGGAGGCAGCGGCCGGTAGAATTCGATGATCGGGTCGAACAGGCCGCGGATCGTGCGGTTGACGCCCATCAATATGCCGACCGGCACGGCGGTCGCCAGCGCCAGGAAGAACGCGCCGAGCACACGCCCGAGGCTCGCCAGCGTGTGTTGGGTCAGGGTCGAATTGGAGACGCCCTCGGTCATCGCGATGACGAACTTGTCCCAGACGGCGACGGGCGAGGGCAGGAAAAGCGGCCTGACCCAGCCCATCTCCGTGACCAGCAGCCAGACCGCGAACAGCACCAGCGCGGTAAGCAGGCTGATATGGCCGCTCATGCCTTCGCCGGGGGCGCCGTAGACCTTGCCGGGGCGGACCGGCTTGGCCTTGGTGAGGCGCTCAAGCATGCGCGAGTTCCGGGTTTCCGGACTGGCGCTCGTCGCCGTAGATGATGCCGAGGATCTGTTCGCGCATGTCGATGAAATCGCGGCTGGACTTGATTGCACGGGCGTTGCCCTCTTCAAGGAAGCGTCTGTTGAAATCGAGCTCGTAGGTGTGGGTGATGCGGCCCGGCCGCGGCGACATGACGATCAGCCGCGAGCCGAGGAACAGCGCCTCCTCGACGCTGTGGGTGATAAAGAAGAACATCTTGTTGGTGAGCTGCCAGACCTTGAGCAGCAGTTCCTGGATGGTTTCGCGGGTCAGCGCGTCGAGCGCTGCCATCGGTTCGTCCATCAGGAGCATGGAGGGATCGCAGGTGAGCGCCCTAGCGATGCCGACGCGCTGCTGCATGCCGCCCGACAGGTGGTAGATCATGTGGCGGTGAAAATCCTGCAGGCCAACAAGCGCAAGATTGCCGGTGGCCAGTTCACGGCGTTCGGCCTTGGCGACACCGCGCAGCTTGAGCCCGAATTCGGTGTTGTCGATGACGTTGAGCCAGGGCAGCAGCGCGTGCTTCTGGAACACGACACCGCGGTCCGCGCCGGGACCGGTGACCTGTCGGCCACCAAGCGTGATGTCGCCGGCGGTCGGCGCCATGAAGCCCGCCATGAGGTTGAGAAGCGTTGTCTTGCCGCAACCCGAGGCCCCGAGCGCCACGACGAAGTCGCCGCTGTTGACTTCGAGGTTTACGCCCTTGAGCGCGACGATCGCCTGGTCGGAATAGAGACCGGGGTAGGTCAGGCTGACATTGCTGACTTTGAGACTTTCCATTTCGCCGGCCTTTCGCAAGCAGAGCAGTCGAATGGTGGGGAGGCCGCCGGCCGGTCTCGACGGGCGGCCTCTCCGGTCTTACTTGGCTGCTTCCTTGGCGTAGCTGCTGTTGACGAAGGGCGCGTAGTCGTCGAGGGCCTTGTCGATCTGCTTCTGGGCGACGAGGAACTTGGCGCTTTCGTTCAGCGCCTTGACGGCGCCGCTGCCCAGCCAGGTGTCCGACGCCTGTTCGGCGGCATCGGGGAACGACAACAGGTTGAGCGCTTCGACGGCGCCCGCGCCATCGCCGCCGATCAGCTTGACGATGCCCTGGACCTGGGGCGAGTCCGCTGTCCAGGTTGCCTTGTTCTTGTTGTAGTCGGCATAGGCGTCGGCCAGGACCTTGGTGAAGGCAGCCATGAACTTCGGATTTGCCGCGGCCCACTTCTTGTCGGCCACCAGGCCATCGAAGGTCGGCACGCTGGCAGCGCCGATGACTTCGGAATCGGCGATCACCTTGCCGTTCTTGAGCAGTTCGGTCAGTGCCGGCGGCCAGACATAGGCCGCGTCGATGTCGCCGCGCTGCCAGGCCGCGATGATCTGCGGCGGCTTCATGTTGAGGATGTTGACCTCGCGCGGGTCGATCTTCCACACCTGTTCGAGACCGACCAGCAGATGGAAGTGCGAGGTCGACACGAAGGGCACGCCGACATTCTTGCCCTTGAGGTCCTCGGGCTTCTCGATGCCCGAGCCGTTGCGTACGGCGAGTGCTTCCGATTTGCCGATGTTGTCGAGGATCCAGAACAGTTCGAGGTCCACGCCGCGGGTGGCGGCTGCGGTGGTACCGGTCGAGCCGATGACGCCGATCGGCACGCTGCCCGAGGCGAGGGCGGTCGAGATGTCGCCACCGGAGCTGAACTGGCGCCAGTCGATCGTGTAGCCGGCCTCCTTCGCGGCCGCATCGAAGCGTCCGTCGGCAATCGCCGTGACGAACGGCCCGACGATCTGCTGGTAGCCGACGACAACTGATGTCTCGGCATAGGCGAGGCAGGAAGTGAAAAGTCCAGCCGCGACAGTCACGGCACCTGCCAATGTCTTGAAAGGCTTGAAATGTATCATTGTTTCCCTCTTTTTGTTTGACGCCGGTTTCCCGGGAACTTGCCGGCTTCGGTGCCGGTCTTGGTTCTGACTTAAAGGGATAATTTAGCTGGGCCGATTGCCTTATATCCAGATTGGAAGTTGAATGATTCCAGATCGGATTTGCAGGCTTTGCTCATGGCGCATGCCACGGTTTCGGAAACAGTCTTCTTCCTCGACAGGGACAGTCGCATCGGCCTGCAGGCGCAGATTCGCGAGACGATCGTTTCTGCGGTGCTGGCCGGCCGCATCCAGCCGGCGGCTCAGCTGCCGTCGACGCGCAAGCTCGCCAGTTATCTCAACATATCGCGCATCACCGTCACACTTGCCTATCAGGAGCTTGCCTCCCAGGGGTATGTCGAGGCGGCGAGCCGCAGCGCCTGGCGCGTCGCCGGCAACCCGCCGATCAGCCTGCCCGAGCCCACGGTCCTCGAACCCGGCGCCGGCTCGATCGACTGGCAGGCCAAGCTCAGCCCGAGCTTCATCGTTGCCAAGCAGATGCGCAAGCCGCTCGACTGGCGACGCTATCCCTATCCGTTCCTCTACGGCCAGATGGACACCTCGCTGTTCGACCTGGCAGCCTGGCGCGACTGTGCCCGACGGGCCCTCGGGCGCGACGATTTCGAGCTGATGGCGGGTGACTTCGCCGCCGCCGACGATGTGCAGCTGGTCAGCTACATTTGCTCGCGCACGCTGCCGAGCCGCGGCATTCGCGCCAATCCTGACGAGATCCTGGTGACGGTCGGCGCCCAGAACGCGCTGTGGATCGTCACCCAGCTTCTGCTGCGCCGGGGCGCGCATGCGGTCTGTGAAAACCCCTGTCATCCCGACATGAGCGCATCGTTGCGGCTGAGCGGAGCGGAGGTGACGGCGGTCGACGTCGACAAGGACGGACTGCCGCCTGAAGCACTGCCGGCAAAGGTCGACGCGGTGTTCGTCACGCCAAGCCACCATTCGCCGACCGGCGCGACGATGCCCGTCGACCGGCGGGCGGCGCTGCTTTCGGCGGCCGCCTCCAAGGATTTCATCATCGTCGAGGACGACTACGAATTCGAGATGAGTTTTCTTGCGCCGCCGTCGCCGGCGCTGAAGGCATTCGATCGCGATGGCCGGGTCCTCTATATCGGCAGCTTTTCGAAGTCGCTGTTTCCTGGCCTGCGGCTCGGCTACCTAGTGGCGCCTGCGCCTGTCATCCGCGAGGCGCGCGCGCTCAGGGCCTTGATGCTGCGTCATCCGCCGGGACATCTGCAGCGGACCGCAGCCTACTTCCTGGCGCTCGGCCATCACGACGCGGTCATCCACCGCATGCGCGGCGAATATCATCGCCGCCATATCGTCATGGCGGATGCGTTGCAGCGTGGGGGTTTTACCATCGCCGGTTCGTCGGCCTTCGGCGGCACGTCTTTCTGGATCGAGGGGCCGGAGGGGCTCGACGCCGACCTGTTGATGAACGAGCTCAGGCAGGACGGCGTGCTGATCGAATCCGGCTCGCCCTTCTTCCCCGACGGCGATGGCCCATGCCGCTTTTTCCGCATGGGCTACTCGTCGATCCCCCGCGCCCGCATCGTCGAAGGGGTGGTGCGGACCGCGGCCCGCGTCAGCCGGTTGCTTGCATCTTGAGCCGGCTCATTTGGCCTTTCGACGTTCGAGATAGGCCGTTGTCTGCAGCGCGATCAGGATCAGTACGGCGCCGATGACGATGCGCTTGTCGGGTACTTCGCCGAAGAAGATGTAGCCGGCGGCTGTGGTCACCACGATGGACAGGTAGCCGATGGGCGCGAGCACGCTGGCCTCGGCCAGTCGATAGGCGCGGAGGAAGCAATATTGGCCGGCCTGGGCGAGCAAGCCGATGCCGAGCAGCGGGATCCAGTCGAGCGGCTTCACCGGCTGCCAGACGAAGATGGCCGGCACGGCGGTGATGACGGCCAGGCCGACCGTGTAGAACACCATCATGACGGTCGTGTTCTCGTCACGTAGGGCGCGGGTCTGGATGATCGCCAGCGAGCCGAAGACGACGGTGCAGAAGACGGCGAGCAGGCCAAGGTTCCACTCGACGCCGCCAGGCGCCAGCATCACCAGAACGCCGGCAAAGGCGAGGGCAGCACCTACCCAGCGCAGCCGCGACACGGTCTCGCCGAGAACGGCGACCGCCATCGCCATGGTGATCAGCGGCCGCGAGAAGGAGAGTGCGTTGACCACCGCCAGCGGCAGCATGGTGTAGGCGAGGAACTGGCTGGTCAGCGCAATCGCATTGCAGCTGATGCGCGAGATATTCTTCCACGGGTGCCGGGTGTGGCGGATGTGATGGCGGTGGCGCCAGATCAGCGGCAGGATGAACATCAGTCCGATCAGTGAGCGGATGAACACCAGCTGGAAGGCCGGATAGACCATGCCCTGCGCCTTGACGAGCGCCGTCATGCCACCGGACACCAGCACCATGTCGGCGAGCACCCACAGGACGCCCTCGCGGTTGGCCTTGCGCCGCTCCTCCCCCGCAGGCAGCGGCGCCTCCTGGTCAGGCTGGCTGGACAAGATTGGCCATCAGCCTGAAGGCGCCGGGGACCAGCTTGTCGAGCTGGTGGTGCAGCACGAGCGAAGTATGGGTGTGGCGGCCCTTGCCGACGGGAGCCGAAACGATGGCGCCGAGCAGCGGCTGCTCGTTGACGTCGTGCATCGACACCAGCGGCTGGTAGGCATCGTCCCAGCGGGCGGCGAAATAGAGCCCGCGCTCCTTGTCCCAGCCGGACCAGTCCTGCGGGCCGATGGCATTCGGGCCCTTCAACAGGACGTGGTCCGGCGCGAGCACCGTGACCTCTGCATTGGGATCCGTTACGCGCCAGCGTAAAGACGGCGAGCCGATCTCGAGTTTCCTCGGCGGCGTCGCTAGTGGATCCCAACCGTCGGTCGGGCGGTGATAGAGCGTGACGAGATGGCCGCCGTCCTCGACGAAACGGTGCAGCTTTTCGGTGGCTGCCGCGAGGTCCTTGCGGATACCGAAGGCGAAGATGCCGATGACGATCGTGGTGTAGCGGCTGAGGTCGCCCGCCAGCGCCTTGGCGTCGAGTTCGGTGACGTCGAGGCCCATGCGTGAAAGCCAGAGGCCGACGCGGTCGGCACCGGCACCGACATAACCGACGACAGCACCTTCGGGCAGCGTGAGGTCGAGCGCCAAAAGCCTGAGCGTCTCAGGCTGGCGATGGGTGACGCGGCCGATATGGGAGTAGGAGATCGGCGTCAGCCGCAGCGCCGGCCTGCCACCGACCTCAGGCACGATGGTCGTTAGCCCGGCCTCGATATTCTCGGGTGCACGAAGCACCTGGCCGGCTGAGGTTTGCGACAGCGACCAGCCACCTGCCAAGCCGAGCGACACCGGCGCTTGCCTGCCGCTCACCGTCGGCTTGATCGGCCATTCGCGGCGGCTGCCGTCGAGCGGCACCACGATGGCCTCTGGCTCGATGGTGACGGAGCTTGCCGGCAGCAGCGCAAACGGCTCCTCGAGATCAAAGATGGCGTGGGCGACATGGTCGCCGAAGCTGGCGGTCACCAGCACATGCGCCTCGCCATTGCCGGCGAGTGCCGACCAGGCGGGCGCGTAGAGCCTGGAATAGGCAGCATCGCCGGCGGCGGAGACGGAGAAAGTGCGGCGGTTGCCGGCCGTGGTGTCGGCCTTGGCCGAGACCGCGGTCGGAAGCACCGGCTCGACCTTGATCGAGCGGCCGTCGGCGCCGGGTGCGAGGTCGATGGTCAGCGTGCCGGTTTCACCGGGCGACAGCGTCGACGGTAATAGTGTGGCGCGGTCGAAGATGCCGGCAGCCTCGATCAGCGCCGCGTCGATCTCACGCGTCTTGCGGTCGAGGCGGTGGCCATGCAGTTCGAGGAAAGTGGGCGAGGCGCCCTTGCGGGCGGTGTCGATCTGGATGGCCGCTTCGGTGAGGGCGGCAACGATCGCGTCGGCGTTGGGGAAGGCTGTGATTGCCCTGTCGATAGCCGTTGCAGCCGCCTTCAGCGCCTGTGCGACTTCATAGGAAAGGTCCTTCGACGACGAGAGATCGGCGAGCGAGGCCGGCAGACCGTCGAGCACGGACTTTTCCGCTTTCGCGCCGTCCTCGGCCAGAAGCAGGTGCAGCGGCCAGGAATCTTTCACCCGGTCGCGCCAGTAACCCATGCCCTGCGAGGCGTGATAGTAGCGCGACCACTCGCCGATGCGGTCGTATTCGGCGCCGGTGGCAGGTTCGCGGCCTGATGCCTCGACGAAAACAGTGGCATCCGGCGGAGGCACCTCGTCGTCATAGGTGTCGCCGCCGCCGGACCATGCCGGCAGGTAGTATTTCGCCACCTGCCACGGGCTCATGCCCTCGGCGAAATGCTCGGGAAAGGCTTCCGGATCGGCGGCCAGGCGGATCGCCGTCTCGGCGGCGCGGGTCATGGCGCGGTGATGGCCATGCTGTCCCGGAACGTCGAGGAAGGTCGGGATGACGATATCAGGGCGTTCGCTGCGATAGGCGCGCACAAGGCGCTCGACCGTACGCTGTTCGCCCCAGCGGGTGAAGGTCTGGTCGCCGTCCTTGGAGAAGCCGAAATCGTGGACGGCATCCTCCGGGCCGTGGCCGAGCCAGTGGACATCGCAATCCAGGGCGCGGGCTGCTTCTTCCATTTCGCGCGAGCGCATCATGCCGAGCACGCCGAGCCGCTCCGGCCCGAGCGAGTTCTGGCCGCCTTCGCCGCGCGTCGAGCAGGCGACGATGACGCGCATGCCTAGCCCGAGGCGGAAAAAGGCGAGCATGCCGCTCTGCTCGTCGTCGGGATGGGCGCCCGTGTTCATCATCGTGACGGTGGACTTCAGCCGGCTCAGGGCCCGGTGCAGACGGATGAGCGAAGGGCTGGCCTTCTGTCTCTCGATACGTTCGCGGGCTGTGAGCATGCTAGTCCTCCGGTATGCTGAATGCGGTAGGCTGAAATGTCTGGGCGGCTATTCGGTTGCCGCCGTCTCGAGCTTGGGCGTCACCACCTCGAACAGCGGCAGCGCTGCTGCGCCGAGGGCCGCCGTGTACTGGCCGGTCTGGCCGCGCATCACCCGGGGCAGCGCTCGGGCCCTGCGGCTGGCGACCGAGATCGGCAATGGCCCCATGCCTTCGATCAATTCGTCGATGATGGCGTCCGGCAACATGCCGCCGAGGATGACAGTCTCCGGATCGAGGATGTTTTCGATCATGGCGATCATCGGGGCGAGATGGGCGGCGGCCTCGCCCATCCATTCGACCAGCACCGGATGGCGCTCGGCGTAGAGCCTTTCGAGGTCGGTGAAGTCGCGGTCGGCGATGCCTGCCTCGCCGAGACGCTCGCGCAGAGCATAGACGGAGGCATAACGCTCGAGGCAGCCATGCTGGCCGCAGGGGCAGGCGCGGCCACGCGGCGCAACCACGACATGGCCGATTTCGCCGGCATTGCCGAAGGCGCCGCGGAAGGGCGTGCCGTCCTGGATCATGCCGAGGCCGAGGCCGGCGCCGAAATAGATCATGGCGAAGCTGGAGATCGAATGTCCCGCGCCGAACAGGCGCTCGCCCACGGCTGCAGCATTGGCGTCGTTCTCCACGGTCACCTGCTCGCCGCAGGCCTCGCTCAGAAGACTTGAGGCATCGATGTCGGCCCAGCCGGGCAGAGTGGTCGGGCCGACCGAGGTCATTCCCTCGATCTCGAACGGGCCGGGCATGACGACGCCGATGCCGAGCAGCGGCGCCTTGAAATCCTTGCGAACGGCTTCGAGCTCCGTGCGCAGATGCGCGATCACCTGGCTGGGGCTGGTATCACGCACCGGTGTGATGCGCTTCGAACGCGGCTGGCCGGACAGGTCGAGCACGGTCGCCACCATGTGGTCCGAGGCCATCTCGATACCCATGGTCATGGCGCCGTCGGGATTGACCGCGAACTGGATCGGCGGTTGGCCACGGCCTGAGCGCAGGCGCCCGGTCTCCATCAACAGGTTTTCGCTCACCAGTTCGTCGACGATGTTGGCGATTGCCTGTGCGGTCAGATGGGTCAGCCGGGCGATATGCATCCGCCCCAGCGAGCCGTGACGGCGCACGACATCGAGCACCACGCGTCGGTTGTGATCGCGGCTGCGCTCGGGATTCTTGCCCAATGTGACCTGATGCGTGCTTCCAGGCTGAAAAGCCATTTCGCCCATCCTGACCTTTTCCGCAAAACTGATAACGCGGAAGTCCGTCCAGCCGCAATAGATTAATTCAAGTAGATTATCTTATTGACAAACGGCTGATGAAAGGGAACCGTAGAGGCAGTATGCGGGGAGGATCCGCAGCTCCTTGGTGTCAGTGTTGTCGGGCGTGGACCGCCCGCGTTCGATGACCCATGAATTTAAGCGAGTGGCCCGTTTCTCGATCGAACGAGAAAATTTGGGCCAAGGGGATAATGGTCGCTCGTGGTTCGGGAAATCCGACGGGCGCATTTGGAGGCTACTATGCGTAAAGCAACCTTGTTTGCCGGTCTGATCGCCGGTTTCAGCACACTGGCCATGAACGCGGCCCAGGCCGTCGAGATCGAGTACTGGCAGTATGTCTTCGAGACCCGCGTCAAGGCGATGGATCAGCTGATCGAGAATTTCGAGAAGGCCAATCCCGGTATCACCGTCAAGCAGACGACCTTCCCCTACGCCGATTACCAGACCCGCGTGATCGCGGCGAAGATGGGTGGCCAGGGCCCCGACGTCATGCAGCTGTTCTACGGCTGGCTCGACAAGTTTGTGGCCGGCGGCCTGCTGCAGCCGCTGCCGACCGATGCCTTCCCGCATGACAAGATCGAGAGCGAGTTCTTCCCGATCGTTTCGGCCATGAAGCGCGGCGAGGACTATTACGGCCTGCCGACCGCGGTGCGCTCGCTGGCCCTGTTCTACAACAAGAAGCTGTTCACCGAGGCTGGCCTCGACCCGGCCAACCCGCCGAAGACGCTGGACGAGTTCGTCGCGGCTGCCGAGAAGCTGACCAAGCGTGACGCCAGCGGCAACCTCGTGGTCGCCGGCTCGACCCTCGACATGGGCGGCCAGGATCATCAGTGGTGGCGTGAAGTGCTGGTCCGCCAGTTCGGCGGCGAGCCCTACACGGACGGCGACCGCAAGGTGGCTTACAACACCGAGGCCGGCGAAAAGGCACTGAAGTTCTACACCGACCTGCAGCTCGAGAAGAAGATCGGCCAGGCCGGCTTCATGGATGAAGGCCAGGCGGCCTTCCGCGCCGGCATGGCAGGCATGACCATCGACGGCACCTTCCGTCTCGGCGCCTTCAAGTCGATCGAGGGCTTCGAGTGGGGTGTGACCGAGCTTCCGGCCAATGCCGAGGGCAAGCGTTCGAACTACGCCAGCTACTTCGCCAACGGCATCAGCTCGAAGACCGAGGGCGAGAAGCTCGAGGCCTCCAAGAAGTTCCTGGCCTACATCTCCTCGCCTGAAGCCATGGACGTCTGGTTGAAGACCGTCGGCGAACTGCCGGCGCGCCGTTCGGCCGCGATGACCGACGCCAATCTGGCCGACCCGATCTACGGTCCGTTCCTGAAGGGTCTGGAATACGCCCACACCACGATGTTCGTGGATGAGGCCGCCCAGCGCCAGAACACCATCGACATGACCAACCGCGTTCTGCTCGAAGGCCAGTCGGTGAAGGACTCGCTCGCCGCCGGCGCGACCGCCGAGCAGGCGATCATCGACGGCGCGGCCAAGTAAGGCCGGGGCACCAATGACTGTGGCAGCGGATCGACAGGGGGCGGCGGTGAGCCGCCCCGGCGGAACCTTCTGGGACCGCCGTTCCATGCGGACGAAACGGCTGGTTTGGGTGTGGAGCTTCCTCGCCCTGCCGATCCTGTTCTATTCGGTCATCCGCTTCTATCCCACCATCGAGGCCTTCTGGCTCTCGCTGACCAACTGGGACCTTCTCAAGCCGCCACAGTTCATCGGGCTGGCGAACTACCAGAAGCTGTTCGCCGACCCGCAATTCTGGAAGGTGTTCAAGAACACCTTCGCCTATCTGCTCATCGGTACGCCGATCAGCCTGCTGATATCGTTCGTCATCGCGTTCTATCTCGACCGCGTGCGGTTCATGCACGGGCTGATCCGCGGACTGTATTTCCTGCCGTATCTCACCACCGCGGCGGCCATGGCCTGGGTGTGGCGCTGGTTCTACCAGCCGGCCCCCATCGGCGTGATCAACAATGCGCTTGGTGTCATCGGCATCCCGCAGCAGCAGTTCATCCGCTCGGTCGACCAGGCGCTGCCGTCGATCATGGTCACCGCCATCTGGGCCGGTCTCGGCTTTCAGATCATCATCTTCATGGCCGGCCTACGCGCCATCCCCAACACCTTCTATGAGGCCGCCCGCATCGACGGTCTCGGCGAATGGGCGATCCTGCGCAAGATCACGCTGCCGCTGCTCAAGCCCACCACCGTCTTCCTGGTCGTGTTCTCGTCGATCGGGTTCCTGCGCATTTTCGACCAGGTCTACAACATGACCACCAACGATCCGGGCGGGCCGCTCGGCTCGACCAAGCCGCTGGTGCTGATGATCTACCAGACCGCGTTTTCGTCCTATGCGATGGGCTATGCGGCGGCGCAGACGGTCGTGCTGTTCTCCATCCTGCTCTGCGTATCGCTGCTGCAGCTCTGGATCCTGAGGGAAAAGAAATGAGTGCCGTTACCGAAACCCCGGCGCTCTCCCACGCCAGTCTCCGCCCCGGCCGTATTGTCGTCTGGACGCTTTTGTTCATCGGCGGCCTGATCATGGTCACGCCGTTGGCCTTCATGTTCTCGACGTCGCTGAAGACGGCCGGACAGGTTTATGACCTCAGGCTGATCCCTTCGGCGCCGACGCTGCAGAACTACATCACCATTCTCGCCGACGGGCGCTTCATGCGCTGGTTCATGAACTCGATGATCGTGGCAGTGGCCGTCACCGTCTCCAACGTGTTCTTCGACAGCCTCGTCGGCTACACGCTCGCCAAGTTCGAGTTCCGCGGCCGCTACTTCATCTTCCTCGCCATCCTGTCGACACTGATGATTCCGACCGAGATGCTCGTCATCCCATGGTACCTGATGTCGGCCAATCTCGGCTGGCTGGACAGTTACTGGGGCATCATGTTCCCGGGCATGATGACGGCCTTCGGCACTTTCCTGATGAAGCAGTTCTTCGAAGGCGTGCCCAACGACTTCCTCGAGGCGGCGCGCGTCGACGGCCTCAACGAGTTCCAGATCTGGTGGAAGGTGGCGATGCCGCTGGTGACACCGGCACTGTCGGCGCTCGCAATCTTCACTTTCCTCGGCAACTGGACGGCTTTCTTCTGGCCGCTGATCGTCACCACCAGCCGCGATCTCTACACGCTGCCGGTCGGTCTCTCGAGCTTCGCCGTCGAACAGTCCATCCAGTGGGAGATGATCATGACGGGTGCGGCGATCGCCACCCTGCCGACGCTGATCGTCTTCCTCGTGCTCCAGCGCTACATCGTCCGCGGCGTCATGCTCGCCGGGCTCAAGGGATAAAAAATGCCTGAACTGAACCCGAGGCTCTCCGACAAGAGCGTCTTTCCCGATCCCGTCTACAAGGAGACGGTGCTTCGGCCGCTATTCGACGGCGCCAAGACCCACCATGTCGACGGCTTCCGCGCCATCGACCGCGCTCATCTGGTGATGCTGACCGAAACCGGCATCCTCGACAAGAAGCAGGCTTCGGCGATTGCCGGCGCCTTGGAGGCGATCGACCGCGAGGTCGATCCGTCGAAGCTCGAATACACCGGTGAGGTCGAAGACTTCTTCTTCCTGATCGAGAAGGAACTGAAGGCGCGTCTCGGACCCGACGTTGCCGGCCGCCTGCACACGTCGCGTTCGCGTAACGACATCGACCACACGCTCTTCAAGCTCGGCCTCAAGCAGCGCATCGACGCGCTGATGGTCAAAGCACGGGCATTGCTGTCGGCGATGATCGACACCGCCGAGCGCGAGAAGGCCACGCTGGTCGTTGCCTACACCCACGGCCAGCCGGCGCAGCCCTCGACCTTCGGCCACTATCTGTCGGCTGCCATCGAGGTTTTGATCCGCGATATCGAGCGTTTCGAGGAAGCGCGGAAAATCGTCGACCTATCGCCGATGGGCGCCGCCGCCATCACCACCTCGGGCTTCCCGATCGACCGCCAGCGCGTCGCCGCGCTGCTTGGCTTTGCAGCGCCGCTGCGCAACTCCTACAGCTGCATTGCCGCGTCCGACTACATCACCTCGACCTACTCGGCGATCGAGCTGATGTTCTTGCATCTCGGCCGCCTGATCCAGGACTTCCAGTTCTGGACCGCCTTCGAGGTCGGACAGATCTACGTGCCAAACGCCTTCGTGCAGATCTCCTCGATCATGCCGCAGAAGCGTAACCCGGTTCCGATCGAGCACATGCGCCTGTTGGCCAGCCAGACCATGGGCCGGGCGCGCACGGTGCTCGGCGTCATCCACAACACGCCGTTCACCGACATGAACGACAGCGAGGGTGAAACCCAGTCGATGGGCTACGAGGCGTTCGTTGCCGCCGGCCGGGTGCTGGACCTGCTCGCTGCCTTCGTCGGTGCGATTAAGATCGATCCGGAGCGGGTGGCAGACAACATCCGCCGCTCCTGCATCACCATCACCGAACTTGCCGACTCGCTCGTCCGCATCGAGGGGCTGTCCTTCCGCGAGGCGCACGAGATCGCCGCTACCGTCGCCAAGGCGGTGGTGGCTGCCGGCGGCGGGCTCGCCAAGGATGGCTATGGGCCGTTCCTCGACGCCTTCAGGTATTCGACCGGGCGCGAGCCGTCCTTCGGTCGCGACAAGTTCGAAGAGATCGTGTCGCCGGATCATTTCGTTGCCGTACGCGACCGCTTCGGCGGCCCGGCTCCCGAGCCGATGGCAGAGGCGTTGAGCGTCTACAGGAACAAGGCAGCAGCTTTCGAAGCCGCTGCACAAGAGCATGCCGGGCACGAGGCGAAAGCCGCGAAGGAACTCGGCGAGAAATTCAAGGCGTTGGTGGAGGCGCTCTGATGGCGACGATCGAACTCGAAAAGCTGGTCAAGCGCTATGGCAAAGTTGATGTCGTGCGCGGCATCGACCTGCAGATCGCCGATGGCGAATTTGTCGTCTTCGTCGGCCCGTCCGGCTGTGGCAAGTCGACGACGCTGCGCATGATCGCCGGCCTCGAAGACATCTCCGGCGGCACGCTGAGGATCGCCGGCGACGTGGTCAATGAGCGCGAGCCCAAGCAGCGCAACATCGCCATGGTGTTCCAGAACTACGCCATCTATCCGCATATGAGCGTACGCCAGAACATTGGCTTCGGCCTCTACACCTCGAAACTGTCCAAGGCCGAGAAAGACAAGCGTATCGAGGACGCCGCGCGCATCCTCGGTCTCGAAGCCTATCTCGAGCGTCGCCCGGCGGCCCTGTCCGGCGGCCAGCGCCAGCGCGTCGCCATCGGCCGCGCAATGGTGCGCAACCCCTCCGCCTTCCTGTTCGACGAGCCTCTTTCCAACCTCGACGCTCAGCTGCGCTCGCAGATGCGCATCGAGATCAAGCGCCTGCACCAGAGGCTCAAGACCACGACCGTTTACGTCACCCACGACCAGGTCGAGGCCATGACCATGGCCGATCGCATCGTCGTCATGCGCGACGGGCACATTCTGCAGGTGGGCACGCCGACCGATCTCTATGAGAACCCGGTCGATGTGTTTACCGCCCGTTTCATCGGCAGCCCGTCGATGAACCTGGTGCCTGGCCGCAAGAACGGCCATGGCGCAGAGCTGTCGGCCGGCGGCGATCTGCTGATCGGCATTCGCCCGCATGACCTGACCGCGCTCGCTTCGGACGAGAAGGCGGAAGACGGCCTGGTGCTCAACGGCACGGTCACTGCGGTCGAGCCGCTTGGACCCGAGACGCTGGTGCATCTCGACGTCGACGGTGCTGCCGTCATCGCCACTGCACCGGCCAAGTTCATCCCGGCGGCCGGCACCAAGCTTGCCTGTCGCGCGGCTCCGGGCAGCCTTTATCTGTTCGACGCCAAGACCGAGAAAAGCCTGGGCCGGCAATGACTTCGGGAAATGCCAAGCGTCCGGCGGTGCTCAGCATCGGCCGGATCTATTGTGACCTCATCTTCACCGGCCTGGGCTCGTTGCCCGGGCTGGGCAGGGAGGTCTTTGCCCAGGACATGAAGATGGCTGCCGGCGGCGGTGCCTTCATCGCAGCTGCCCATATGGCGCATGCCGGGCGCGAGGTGGCGCTTGTCGCACGCCTCGGCACCGACGCCTTGTCGGCTGGCATCGAGCCCGAACTCAGGGCCAGCGGTGCCGACCTGCAGTTCCTCGAGAAGTCGCCGGGTGCAGGCCCGCAGGTGACCGTCGCCTCGGTCATCGGCAACGATCGCGCCTTCCTGTCGCGCCGTGCCGGCTCCGCATTGCCCGACACGCTCGACGCAGCACTCGCCTGGACGGCGGCAGGTCATCTCCACATCGCCGAATACGCCACGCTGCACGAGATTCCCGATCTAGTGTCGCGCGCCAAGGCGAGGGGTCTCACGGTTTCGCTCGACCCGAGCTGGGACGAGACGCTGATCTACGAGGCCGACCTGCTCGACCGCTGCGCCGGCGTCGACATCTTCTTGCCCAACATGGAAGAGGCGACGGCCATCACCCGCGAGAACGACCCCGTCGCTGCTGTCGAGATGCTGGCCGAGGCCTTCCCGGTTGTTGCGCTCAAGGCGGGCGGCGACGGCGCCTGGCTCAAATCCAAGGGGCAGGTGCTGCATCGCCTTGCGGAAGCAGTGCCCGTCATTGACACGACAGGTGCAGGCGATGCCTTCAACGCTGGCTTCATCGATGCCTGGCTGTCGGGTGAGAACGAGGAAACCTGCCTCGCGGCTGGCATCCACTATGGTAGCCTGGCCGTGCAGGCCGCAGGCGGCTCGGCAATCCTGCGCCGGCCCGAGCATCGCATCGCAAGCTGAGGCTCCGACTTCAGCGCCTGCAACGACCTGTGATTCGGGGCTGTCGAGTCTTTCTTCGCCCGCCAAAAGCCTTCTGGCGGGCGCGAAGGGCGCATGTTTCCCGAGATAGCGGGTCGGCGGCCGCGATTTATTTGCATGCAAAGTATTTTTGCCGCTGCCGTCGCTAATCTCCGCGACGATTTCAGCATTACTTCAACCTGCTAATAAGCGCGCAGGTTGTGCATCTCAGGGTTGAAAATATCCTTTCCTTCGCCCGAAAACAACACGCGTCAGCCTGTGTTGCATAATAATTACAATCACTTGTGAAATGCCCATTTTGAACCGTGGTGGCGTTGGCGGCGGCACTTGGTTCTGATTCTATTTTGTGAGGGGGACGCGGATACCACTTTCAGGAGCGGTCATGATCAGAAACATTGTCCTCGCAAGTGCCGTGCTTTTCACACTCGATACATCTGCCAAGGCTGCCGATGCGGTCACCGTGGCTGCTCCCGCAAACGACTATTGGAGCGGCCTCTATGCGGGCGTTCATGCCGGCTATGGCTGGGGGCGGGCGCGAGACGTCGATGCGTCAGGCCCCGACTCCTACCGGAACATCGACGGCTGGCTCGGTGGCGTTCAGATCGGCGCCAACGCGCGGATGAACAGCTTGGTGTTCGGTGTCGAAGGAGACATCGCCGCCACCGGCATTGGCTTCTCGCAGGCCGGTGACGGCTTTAGCCTCAAGGGCAACGTCGACTGGCTGTCCACCATACGGGGACGCGTCGGCTTCACGCCGACCGATCGTATGCTGGTTTACGGGACCGGAGGCGTCGCCTTCGCGGGGTTCGATCTGGACCTCAACGGCGGCGGGCAATCCTTCGGCGGCAATGGCTTCCACACCGGCTGGGCGGTTGGCGCCGGCGTCGAAGCAATGGTGACCGACAAGATCTCGTTGAAGGCCGAATACCTCTACAGTGACTTCGGCAGCGACAGCTACAAGCTGCCTGATCCGGCCAACATTGCGCTCCGCGTCCACACTGTCAGGGTCGGCGCCAATTTTCACTTCTAGCGCAGAAGACGCGCGCTCGGCACGGCCGGGCGCGCCTCCATTCCCTGCTACGCGTACGTGTCTGCGACAAACATCGGACCGCCCTTGTGAGCGGGGAAGCCATAGCCATTGATCATCACGAGATCGATGTCGCTCGATCGTGCCGCGATGCCCTCCTCGAGCAGGGACTTGCCCTCGTCGGCCATGGCGCGCAGCAGGCGCTCCACGATCTCGCCTGATGTGAAGGTCCGCGGGACAATGCCCTTTGCGGTCCGTGCCGCCTCGATCAGGACAGAGACCGCGGGATCGACGGCCTTTTCGCCCGACGAATAGTCATACCAGCCTTTGCCTGTCTTGCGGCCGAAGCGGCCGGCCTCACACAAGCGATCGGCGATTTCGACATAACGAGCATTGGGATCGCGTGTCGCCGCCTGCCTCTTGCGCCGGGCCCAGGCGATCTCCAGGCCGGCCATGTCGTAGACGTTGAAGATGCCCATCGGGAAGCCATAGGTTTCGAGCGCGGCATCGACCTGATCAGGTGCCGCGCCGTCCTCGATCATGAACTCCGCCTCGCGGCGATAGGCCGAGAAGATACGATTGCCGATGAAGCCTTCGGTCACGCCGGAGACGATGGGCAGCTTGCCCAGCTTCTTGGCAAAGGCCAGCGCGGAAGCGAGCACGTCGGGCGCGGTCGCCCTGCAGTCGACGACCTCGACGAGGCGCATGACATTGGCCGGCGAGAAGAAGTGCAGGCCGACCACGCGTTCGGCGTGGGCGGTCGCCGAGGCGATCTCGTCCGGGTTCAGATAGCTGGTGTTGGTGGCGAGGATCGCACCGGGCCTGACGATGCCGTCGAGCCGCTGAAAGAGTTCCGTCTTGACCGTGAGATCGTCGAACACCGCTTCGACGACGAGGTCGGCGGCGGCCAGTCTGCCGGCGTCGGCTGCGACTTGGAGCCGATCAAGGCAGGCGGTGCGCGCGAGGTCGCTGAGACGGCCCGACTGGACGGCCTTGTCGAGAATGCCTGATATGCGTTCGCGCCCCTTTGCTGCGGCGTCTTCACTCTGCTCGATGCCGACGACGCGATAACCGGCGGTCAAGGCCGCAACCGCGATGCCGGCGCCCATCAGGCCGGTACCGACGATGCCAACCGTCTCGACCATGCGCGGTGCGATGCCCTCGAGCTTGCTGACCTTGCCGGCCTGCCGCTCGGCGAAAAAAACGTGGCGAAGGGCTGCCGCCTCCAGGGAATCGCGCAGGCGCAGGAAGGTGGCGCGCTCGTCGGCGAGACCGTCTTCAAGGCTCGTTTCGGATGCAGCTCTGACCAGCCTTACGGCTTCCGCCGGAGCTGCCTGCCCGCGGGCTTTGGCGAGCACTTTTTTCGCTGCGGCGTCGACCGCCGAGGCATCCGGTGTGGCGATCTGGATGCCGCCGGTGCGCCGCAGCGGACCCGAGGCCATGCCGCGCGCCAGCGCAATCGCCGTGGACATCTGGTCGGTGGCGATACCGTCGACGAGGCCGAGCCTGAGCGCCTCTTCAGGCTTCACGGTGCGGCCGCTGCCGATAAGATCGATGGCAGCTATGGTGCCGGTCAGGCGCGGCAGGCGCTGCGTGCCCCCCGCACCCGGCACGATGCCGAGCTTGACCTCAGGCATGCCGATGGATGCCGCCTCGGCGGCGATGCGGCCATGGCAGGCGAGCGCGATCTCGCAGCCGCCGCCGAGGGCTGCCCCGTTGATGGCCGCAACTACCGGCTTGCGGCAGTTCTCGATGCGGGACATGACCTCGGGGAGCGTCGGCTCGACTGGCGGCATGCCGAACTCCTTGATGTCGGCGCCGCCGACAAAGGTGCGACCGGCGCCGGTGACGACGACGCCGATCACGGTGCCCACCGCGACCGCATGGTCGACGGCCTTGACCAGCCCCTGCCGGACATGCGCCGATGTGGCGTTGACCGGAGCATTGTCGATCGTGATGACCAGCACGCCGTCGCGGATGCTGCCCGAAACGCTCTCCGAAAACCGCGTTGCGCTCATGGCTATGCCGGGATGACCGCGGTGGCCTGGATTTCGATCTTGGCGCGGTCCTCGACCAGCGCCACCACCTGCATGGCGGCCATGGCCGGGAAGTGGCGGCCGATTACGTCGCGATAGGCCTGGCCGAGACCGCGCAGGTTTTCGGTGTATTCCTTCTTGTCGGTGAAGTACCAGGTCATGGTCGTAATGTGGTGCGGCTCGGCGCCGCCGGCCTTCAGCACGGCGACGACGTTTTCCAGCGTCTGGCGCACCTGACCGACGAAGTCGTCGGTCTCGAACTGGCACTGCGCGTTCCAGCCGATCTGGCCGCCGACAAAGATGGTGCGGCCGGTTGCCGCCACGCCGTTGGCATAGCCGACAGGCTTGGCCCAGCCCTCGGGTTGCAGGATCTCATGCATCTGACGTCTCCAGGCGGCTTTCGAGCGCGGCGCGGAGGTCGTCCGGCCAGGCAAGCGATTTGTGGGTGTCGAGCGAGGTCGCGACCACGCTGTGGCGAGCGCTCCAGAGCAGGGTGCCAGCGGCCGAAACCTTGTGTTCGAGGTCGAGCGACGAGCGGCCGATGCGACGGACGAACAGCTCGAAATCGAGTATGTCGCCGTGGTAGCCCGGATGGACGAAGGTGAGGTCCAGCCGCACCGTCGGCGTGCCGATGCGGCGCTCGTCGACGAGCTGTTTCCAGGGCGCGCCGGCATCACCGAAGAATTCCTCCAGAACACCGACGAGAATGTTCAGATAGGACGGGAAATAGGCGATCCCGGAGGGATCGCAGTCGCCGAAACGCAGCGGCCTGGAGGTGCGGAAGGGCACGGGGCGCTCCTACTTCGCAGCCTTCATCAGCTCGCGGCCGATGATCAG
The DNA here is from genome assembly GCF_000372965.1 of Hoeflea sp. 108. Taxonomy (NCBI): domain Bacteria; kingdom Pseudomonadati; phylum Pseudomonadota; class Alphaproteobacteria; order Hyphomicrobiales; family Rhizobiaceae; genus Hoeflea; species Hoeflea sp. 108. Next base: position 204,827 of record NZ_KB890025.1, read on the forward strand.
CTTTTGCACTTCGGTGGCGCCTTCATAGATGCGCAGCGCACGGATCTCGCGATAGAGCCGCTCAGTGATCTCGCCGACGCGCACACCGCGGCCGCCGAACATTTGCAGCGCCTGGTCGATGACCCACTGCGCATTTTCGGTGGCGGTCATCTTGGCCATCGCTGCCTCGCGGGTGATCGGCAGCTTCTGCACGTCGCGGCGCCAGGCGGTGCGCACGGTGAGCAGCGACGCAGCGTCGATGGCCGTCGCCATCTCGCCCAACGTGCTCTGCGCTGTCGGCAGGTCGGCCAATGTCGCCCCGAACATCTTTCGCGACTTGGCGTGCGCAACGGCCTCGTCCAGTGCACGGCGGGCGAAGCCGAGTGCCGCGGCAGCCACCGACGGCCGGAAAATATCCAGGGTGCGCATGGCGATCTTGAAACCTTCGCCCGGTTCGCCAAGCAGTTGCGACGCCGGGATGCGGCAATTGTCGAAGCGGATGCGGGCCAGGGGATGCGGCGCGATCGTCTCGATGCGTTCGGCGATCGAGAAGCCGGGCGTGTCGGCATGGACGACGAAGGTCGAGATGCCGCGGGTCCCAGGTGCTTCGCCGGTGCGGGCAAAGACGGTGTAGACGTCGGCGATGCCGCCGTTGGAGATGAAGATCTTCTCGCCGTCAAGCACGTATGCATCGCCGTCGCGGCGGGCAGAGGTGCTCATCGCGGCGACGTCGGAGCCGGCCTCCGGCTCGGTCAGCGCGAAAGCAGAGATCAGCTCGCCTCGGGCGACCTTCGGCAAGATGGCCTGCTTGAGCGCGTCCGAGCCCGACAAGCTGATCGCGCCGGTGCCAAGACCCTGCATGGCGAAGGCGAAGTCGGCGAGACCGTCGGCATAGGCAAGTGTTTCGCGGATCAGGCAGAGCGAGCGGCTGTCGATCTGCTCGGACACGCCGCCGAAGGCCACCGGCACGCAGTTGCGCAAGATGCCGGCAGCGCCGAGTGCTTTCACCAGCTTCTTGCAGGCGCCGTCGGCGTCGGCATGATCGATGTCGCCGAGCCCGCCCTTGGCGATGAAACCGTCGAGTTCGGCTACCAACGTCTTGTGGCTGTCGGCGAAGAACGGCCAGTCCAGATGGTCACGGGCCGGCGCACCGGTCGGCATCAAATGCGCGGCCATGACTCAGTTCCCCTTGAATTCCGGCTTGGACTTGGCGGCGAAAGCCTCGAAGGCACGGCGGAAATCGCCTGTCGCCATGCAGATCGCCTGGGCTTGGGCCTCGGATTCGATCAGCTGGTCGATGCCCATCGCCCATTCCTGGTCGAGCATCTTCTTGGTCATGGTGTGCGCAAACCAGGGGCCGTCGGCGATGTCGCGGGCGAACTTCTGCGCAGCGCCCAGCAACGTGCCGCGCTCATGCAGGGCGTTGTAGAAGCCCCAGGCATGGCCTTCGACCGAGGTCATGACGCGGCCGGTGAACAGCAGTTCTGCGGCGCGGCCCTGGCCGATGATGCGGGGAAGGATGCCGCAAGCGCCCATATCGGCGCCGGCCAGGCCGACGCGGTTGAACAGGAAGGCGGTCTTCGCCTCAGGCGTGGCGATGCGATAATCTGATGACATGGCGAGGATCGCACCGGCGCCGGCGCAGATGCCGTCGACGGCTGCGATGACCGGCTGCGGGCAGGCGCGGATCTGGCGTACCAGGTCGCCGGTCATGCGGGTGAAGTCGATGAGGTCGGGCATCGACATCTTGGTCAGCGGCTCGATGATGTCGAACACGTCGCCGCCGGAGGAGAAGTTGTTCTCAGCGCCTGTCAGCACCACGGCGCGCACGTCGCTGGCGCGCGCCAGCGAACGGAACAGGTCGGTTAGTTCCTCGTAGCTCTCGAAGGTCAGCGGGTTCTTCTTCTCGGGACGATTGAGCGTGATCGTGGCGACGCGGCCGTCGGCATCGGTCTCGAACAGGAAATGCCTGGCCTTGTGATCCTTGAACGGACGCTTCTTGTCCTGCATCGGGTTGGTCATCGTCATCCTCCCAGAATTTCGCCGCCGGCAACCGGGATCGCTTGGCCTGTGATTGCGGTGGCCTTTTCCGAGGCGAGCCACAGCACCGTGTCGGCCACTTCCTCGGGGCTCACCAGGCGTCCTTGCGGATTGGCGCGGGCAAGTGCCGCGCGCGCCTCGTCCGCCGAGCGGCCGGTCTTGCCGGTGATGGTTTCCACGGCACCGTCGAGCAGGGGGGTGTCGGTGAAGCCGGGGCAGACGGCGTTGACGGTGACGTCTGTGCGGGCAAGCTCCAGCGCCAGCGCGCGCGTCATGCCGACCACGCCGTGCTTGGAAGCGCAATAGGCTGAGACGTAAGGGTAGCCAGTCAGGCCGGCGGTGCTGGCGACATTGACGATGCGGCCCTTGCCGGCGCGCTTGACCGAGGCAAGTGCTGCCTGTGTCACCAGGAACGTGCCGGTGAGATTGATGCCGATGACCCGGCTCCACAATGCCAGGTCGGTCTTGTCGAAGGGAGCCGACGGTGCTTCGCCGGCGCAATTGACCAGCACTGAAATGTCGCCGGCCTGGGCAATCGCCCTGGCGACGCCTGCCTCGACCGAATGCGTATCGGTGACGTCGAACCCGTCGAGCACAAAGGCTTCGCCGCCAGCCTTGGCGATCTCGTCGCGCACGGCTTCGAGCGGAGCGGCCCGGCGGCCGCACAGGCTGACGCTGTGGCCGTTGGCGGCGAGCGCCAAGGCGATGGCGCGGCCGATGCCGCTTCCGGCGCCGGTGACGAGGGCGTGACGCTTGGCCATGCTCATGCCTTGCCCGCAGGTGTTGCCGTCGCGGCGCGGGCGAGGTTGTTCACATATTGGGCGCGGGCCGAATGATACTGCTTCGGCCAGGCCTGCTCGGCATAACCGATCTTCGCCGCCTCATGCATGACGAAGGATGGGTCGGCGAGGTGCGGACGGGCAACCGCGCAGAGGTCGGCGCGACCAGCGGCGATGATCGAATTGGCGTGGTCGGCTTCCGAGATTGCGCCCACCGCAATGGTCGGCACCTGGATCTCGTTGCGGATCTTGTCGGAGAAAGGCGTCTGGAACAGGCGGCCATAGACCGGCTGCTCTTCCTTGACCACCTGGCCTGACGAGCAGTCGATCATGTCGGCGCCGGCGTCCTTGAACATTTTGGCGAAGATCGCCGCATCCTCGGGCGTGTTGCCGCCTTCATACCAGTCGTGGGTCGAGAGACGCACCGAGATCGGCTTGTCCTCAGGCCAGACGGCGCGAATGGCGCGGAACACTTCGAGCGGATAGCGGGCACGGTTTTCGTGGCTGCCGCCATATTCATCGTCGCGCAAATTGGTCAGCGGCGACAGGAAGGACGACAGCAGGTAGCCGTGGGCGGCGTGCAGTTCGAGGATGTCGAAGCCGAGGTCACGGGCGCGCTCCGTGGCGCCGACGAAGTCGGCCAGCACACGGTCCATGTCGTCGCGGGTCATGGCGCGCGGCATGTCGGAATGCTTGAGATACGGCAGGGCGGAAGCCGAGATCAGCGGCCAGCCACCCGAGGTTACAGGTTGGTCGATGCCTTCCCAAGCAACCTTGGTCGCACCCTTGCGGCCGGCATGGCCGATCTGGATGCCGATCTTAGCCGGTGTCTGCTGATGGACGAAGTCGACCATGCGCTTGAAAGCCTGCGCCTGCTCGTCGTTCCACAGGCCGAGGCATCCCGGCGTGATGCGCGCGTCCGGCGACACGCAGGTCATCTCCGGGAAGACGAGAGCCGCACCGCCCATGGCGCGTGCGCCGATATGGACGAGGTGGAAATCGTCGGGCACACCGTCGGTGGCCGAATACATCGCCATAGGCGACATGACGATGCGGTTCTTCAGCGTCAGGCCGCGGATCGAAAATGGCGTGAACATCGGTGGCGGCACCGAGCCGTTGGGGGCGGGCGAGACGCCGGCGCGTTCGGCGAACCAGCGCTCGAAGCCTTCCAGCCAGTCCTTGTCGCGCAGGCGCAGATTCTCGTGGCTGATGCGCTGCGAACGGGTCAGCATCGAATACATGAACTGCTCGGGCTCGAGCGTGTCGGCGTAGCGGGTGCCCACGACCTCGAACCATTCCATGGCGTTGCGGGCTGCGTTCTGGATGCGGGCGACGTCGACGCGGCGCACCTCTTCATAGGCGTCGAGCACGGCCGGGATGCTGGCCTTGTCGTGGCCGATGATGTCGAACTGGCGGGTCAGTTCGATGGCGTCGTCGATGGCGAGCTTGGTGCCGGAGCCGATGGCGAAATGCGCGGTGTGGGCGCTGTCGCCCATCAAGACGACGTGGCTTTGGCCGTTGAAGTGGCTCCACTTGTCGCAGATCAGGCGGCCAAAGTTCAGCCAGGCGGAGCCGCGCAGATGGCGCGCGTTGGTCATCAGCTTGTGGCCGTCGAGCGTGCCGGCAAACAGCTTTTCGCAGAACGCGATGGACTGGTCCTGGTCCATCTCGTCGATGCCATGCGCCTTGAACACCTCGTCGGTGGTCTCGACGATGAAGGTCGAGGTGTTGTCGTCGAAACGATAGATGTGGGCCTGGAACCAGCCGTGCTCGGTGCGCTGGAAATCGAAGGTGAAGGCGTCGAAACGCTTGTCGGTGCCGAGCCAGATGTAGCGGTTGGGCCGCATCACCATGTCGGGCTTGAAGATGTCGGCATATTTGTGCCGAATGCGCGAGTTGACGCCATCGGACGAGATGATGAGGTCGGCATCGGGGAAATCCTGGTCGCCCTGCACGTCGGTCTCGAACACCAGTTCGACGCCGAGCTCGATGCAGCGCTCCTGCAGGATGTTCAGCATCTTCTTGCGGCCGATGCCGACGAAGCCGTGCCCAGTGGTGCGGATCTTGCGACCTTTGAATACCAGCTCGATGTCGTCCCAGTGATTGAACGCGTCTTCGATCGTCTCGGCGGTGGCCGGGTCCCATTGGCGCATCGACTGCATGGTTGCGTCGGAAAAGACCACGCCCCAGCCGAAGGTGTCGAAGGGACGGTTGCGCTCGACGACGGTGACCTGGTGCTCGGGATGCTGTTTCTTCATCAGCAGGGCAAAATAGAGACCGGCCGGTCCGCCACCGATACAGACAATGCGCATGCCGTCCTCCTCCTGAAGCCGTGCGGCCAGATGGACATGCGTGCCCGACCCTGACCATGACGGCACCATGGCCGGTTTCGAAAAAAACTTCAAGCTTAAAGTTATTTTGGAAATGAAGGCGCAAAGACCCCGGCCGGCATGCGCGCGACCGGGGCAGAGGCAGAGTCCGTGAATGCTATCTGGACAGGTAAGTCGCCGTATCCATGAGTTCGCCATAGCCGAAGGCGATGGCTGCCATGACGGCGTCGTGGACCTGGGCAGCTGGCACCGTCTTGCCGTTGAATTCGAGGTCGCGGGTGGCGCAGGCATCGTGGACGACGGTCGCCTTGTAGCCGAAGTCGGCTGCAGCGCGGGTGGCGCCTTCGACGCACATGTGGCTCATCGCCCCGACGATGACGACTTCCTCGATGCCCTTGGCGTCCAGCGTTGCCTTGAGATCGGTCTCGCGGAACGAATTGACGTGGTTCTTGGTGATGACCTTCTCGCCATTGGCCGGGGCGACAGCGGCGTTGATCTCGACGCCTGGCGTACCGGGCGCAAAGATTGGCGCATCCGCGCTCTTCGAGAGATGGCGGACATGGATGACGGTGTCGCCCTTGGAGCGTGCCGCCTCTATGACCCGGGCAGCGTTGGCGGCCGCCTTTTCGATGCCGACGAGGGGCATGTTCCCGTCCGGAAAATATTCGTTCTGGATATCGATGGCGATCACCGCGCGCTTGCTCATGTCCCCGATGCCTTTGCTGTTGGGAAGGATGTTGTCTGGAAGATGCAATGGATTATGGTGCCGGCCTATTGGCGATATCGACATAACAAGGGGTGATTTCGACAAATGGCAACGGGCGACCTCATCGAGATAGGTCTGGTGTTCTTCCCTGGTGCGCAGATGTCGGCGGTGCTCGGCATGACGGACCTGTTCGAGTTGGCCAACCGCACTGCCGGGCGCAAGAGCCGGGGTGCGCCGCTCACTCGGCGATCCGATCTCGCCCGAACATGCCGCACCTGTCGCCGGCTGGCTGCGCCAGCGCCATGGTGCCGGCGGTGTGCTGGCGTCCGTCTGCGCCGGCGCCTTCCTGCTCGGCGAGACGGGGCTGTTGGCCGGGCGGCCGGTGACGACGAACTGGGTCTATGACGAGGCGTTCCGGTCGCGTTTTCCCGAAGCCAAACTCGACACCGACAGGCTGCTCATCGATGACGGCGACATCATCACCGCCGGCAGCCTGATGGTCTGGACCGACCTTGGCCTGAAACTCGTCGACCGCTTTCTCGGGCCGACCGTGATGATCGAGACGGCCCGGGTTCTCGCTCTCGATCCGCCCGGACGCGAACAGCGCTACTACAGCACATTCGCGCCGCGGCTCAGCCATGGTGACGCGGCAATCCTAAAGGTGCAGCACTGGCTGCAGGCGAGCGAAGGCAAGGACCTGGATCTCGGCAACCTGGCGGCATTGGCCGGGTTGGAGCAGCGTACCTTCCTGCGCCGGTTTCAGAAGGCGACCGGGCTGACGACCACGGAATATGGCCAGCGCCTGCGCGTCGGCAAGGCGCGGGAGTTGCTGCAATTCACCATGCAGTCGGTCGACAAGGTGGCATGGGAAGTCGGCTACGGCGATCCCGGTGCGTTCCGCAAGGTCTTTGTCCGTATCGTCGGGCTGACGCCGAGCGACTACCGCGCCCGATTTCGCGCATAGAGTGTTTCTGCGCAATTCCGGACGGAAAACGGCTGCGCACTTTTCCTGGAATTGCTCCAGCCGGTTCGATCAAGCGCCCTTGGCCAGTGACGCGACGATCGAGCGCTTCAGCTTGGCGAGTTCATCGAGTAGGATCGCGCCGTCCTTGGCTGACAGCGTGCCGAACAGGTCGCCGATCCAGTCGGCGTGTGCCGCTGCCATTTTCTCGAATTCGGCGCGGCCGAAGGGCGTCAGGGCGATGATCTGGACGCGGCGGTCAGTCGGCGAGGTGGTGCGACTGATGTGGCCGCTTTCGGCTAGGCGCTCAACCAAGACAGTGATGTTGCCGGGCGACACCATCATGCGCTTGGACACTTCGCCCAGCACCATGCCGTCCTGGGCGCGCTCGAGCTGCGCCATCAGGTCGAAGCGGGGCAGGGTGGAATCGAACTCTTCACGCAGGCGCCGGCGCACTTCGGTCTCGACCAGCGTCGAGCAGGTGAGCAGTCGCAGCCACAGGCGCAATTCGGTGCCATGATCGGCGGGCGCTTCCAGCACCTTGGTCTCGCCGTCCACCCAGCCTTCGGCGTTTGCCGTATCCTTGCGCTCTTCCATCAGCCGTCCTCGCCGCGAACCGCAGAACAGGCCGGTCCGACCGGGCTGTTGTAGGACCGTTTCGCTCGATAGTACAAGCTTGAAAGGTTCAGGCGCTGGGGATGCCGCCTGCGAGTACCGTCGAATAGGCCTCGGCGTCGATGTTGCCGCCTGAAATGACGCAGACAACGCTGCCGGTGGCATCAGGACTGGCAAGCGCTGCAGCCAGCGAGGCTGCCCCTGCGCCCTCGGCCACAACCTTGGATTTCGCAAACAGCATCCGCATCGCCGCGGTGACCTGCTCGAGGCTGACGGTGACGGCGCCGTCGATCAGCTCGCGCGCCACCGGCCACAGCTGCGGCACCAAGGACGGGCCGCCAATGCTCTTGACGAAGGACGGGAGCGTCTCGATGTCGACGATGCGGCCTGCGGCAAGTGCTGCCGTCACCGGGGCTGCGTTTTCGTCCTCGACGGCGAAGATTTTCGTTTGCGGGCGCAGCGCCTTCACGGCGCTTGCCACGCCTGACGTCATCGAGCCGCCGCCATAGGGGGTGAGCACGACGTCGACCTCCGGCAGGTCCTCGACGATTTCCATGCCGATGGAGCCGTTTCCCGACAGTACCGCCTGGTCGGTCACCGGGTTGATCAGCAATTCCGGGAAGTCGGGCCTGTCTGCGCCGATGATGTACTGCCACCAGGTCTCGAGCGAGATGAAGCGCACTTCGCCGCCGAGGCGGCGCACACCATCGATCTTGGTCTGCGGTGCGCCTGCGTACATGTAGGCGGCCATCGGCAAGCCGAGCCTGTTGGCGGCCCACGCCATGCCATAGGCCATGTTGCCGGAGCTGGTGGTGGCGACGCCATTGGCGAGCGCAGCCGCGTCGCGGGAAAGCAGCGCGTTCAGCGCCGGCCTAAGCTTGAACGCGCCGATGGGCGACAGCGTCTCGAGCTTTAGGAAAATCTGCCGGTCGGGCAGGCCGAGGTCGAGCCGGACAAGCGGTGTGCGCGGAGCGTAAGGTGCTATGCGGGCGCGCGCAGCGGCGATCTCGTCCAGCGACGGGCGGTAGGGGGCGGTCATTCGGCCGCCGACCGGGACCTGAGGCTGCCGGGGCGGGCGGCGTGCCTGCTGCCGCTGTAGTCGCCGGTGTGGACATAGACATGCAGCGTGTAGCCGATGTGGTCGATCATCAGTGCCTTGGCGCGTTCGAGGTCGCGGTCGAGCGCGGCCTCCATCAGGGCCGTATGCGGGTCGATCGACTGCGCCTCCTGCAGGGCTGCCATGGCTTCCTCGAACCCGTCCTTCTGGCCGGCGGCGGCGCGCAATGTCGGCGCGAGGCCGAGGAAACGATGATGCCGGCGCAACTGGTCTGATATTGTCGAGCGGAAACGCAGGAGCCAGCTCGACTGAGCGGCACTGAGCAGCGCCGCATGGAAGGCCTCGTGCTTCTCGTCCCAGGCGTCGACCGCCTCGTCGGAGGGGTCTTCAACTGCCGTCTTGCAGCGCGACAGGCGATAATGCGCGGTGACGACCGCTTCTTCCCAGTCGCTGCCGCCCTTTTCGATCGATTCCATCAGCAGCGGCAGCTCGACCACCATCCTGGCGCGGGCGAGGTCTTCGAGTTCGCCGCGCGACACGGAAGCAACGGTGAAGCCGCGGTTTGAAATGGCGGTGACCAAGCGCTCGGCCTCGAGCCGCGACAAGGCCTCGCGCAACGGCGTCCAGCCGACGCCATAGCTCTGACGCAGGGCGCTGAGCTTGAGCGGAGCGCCTGGCAGCAGGCGCGTGGTCAGGATATCGCGGCGCAGCAGCCGGTAGGCCGCTTCCGTTTTTGTGGAATGCTCTTCTTCATCCTGCATCGCTGTCCTCCGCAGCACCGCTTGAGACTCAGGATTATATATGATGTCGAGTCATGGCAAGAATTATATATAATCGTTTGACAGCTGCTTCAGGGTCTGCTCATCTTCTGGTCAAGCTGCTGGCGTACCGGCAGTGCTTCATTCTGGGAGGAATTCATGAAGAGCTTCAAGTCCGGCCTGCTGTCGGGCCTCATCCTGGCTGGCGCGCTCGCCACGAGCCTGAGCGCTGCCATCGCCGATCCGGTCAAGATCGGCATCGCCAATTTCGGCGAGCATCCGCAGCTCAACGCCGCGATCGCCGGCTTCAAGAAGGCGCTGGCCGAGAACGGCTTCGCCGAGGGCAAGGATGTGGTCTACACCGAGAGCCACACCAATTTCGACGCTTCGCTCGTGCCGCAGATGATCGCAAAGCTGCAGGCCGAAAACCCGAAGATGCTCTACACCATCACCACCCCGGTCTCGCAGATCGCCAAGAAGGCGCTCGCCGGCTCGGGCATTCCGGTCATCTTCGCTGCCGTCACCGATCCGGTCGCCGCCAAGCTGGTGCCGTCGTGGGAAGCTGGTGACGACGGCATGACTGGCGCCACCGATCTGCAGGACGTCGCAGCGGTGATGGAATTTACCAAGAAGCTTTTGCCGAACGCCAAGCGTTTCGGCGTGCCGTACAACCCGGGCGAAGCCAATGACGTCGCCCTGGTCGAGAAGATCAAGGAAGCCGCGCCGGCTGCCGGCTTCGAGGTCGTCGAAGTGGGTATCGACAATGTCAACGACATCCAGCAGCGCATCGCCTCGCTGGCCGGCAAGGTCGACGTGATCTATGGCCCGACCTCGAACCTGATCCAGCCGGCCATCCCGGCGGTTGCGGCTGCCGCCCGCCAGGCCGGTATCCCCGTCGTCAACGCCGACGACAACGCCGTGCGCGACGGTGTCGTGCCCGCGAGCTTCGCGGTGAACTACGAGCAGGTCGGCGTCAACGCCGGCAAGATTGCCGCCGAAGTGCTGAAGGGCAAGGATCCCAAGACCATCGCTCCGTCGCGTCCGGCCTATGAGGACCACGCTGCGACGATCTCGAAGAAGGCCATGGCTGCCTTCGGCATCGAGATCCCGGCTTCGCTCGCCGACTGCAAGTGCATCGTCGACTGATTTTCGGCTTCGTCAAACCTGGCAACGGCGTTTCACGCGCCGTTGCCATTTCGGGAGGGACGGATGCTCGAAATCCGATCTGCACGTAAGGTATTCTACAAGGGACAACCCGACGAGAAGGTTGCCCTCGACGGCCTCGACCTGAAGCTCGCCACCGGCGAATTCGGCGTCGTCATCGGCTCCAACGGCGCCGGAAAGAGCAGCATGCTCAATGCCATTTCGGGTGCGCTGGTGCTCGATTCCGGCCAGATCCTCATCAATGGCGACAACGTCACCGATCTGCCGGTGCACACTCGCGCCATGCGGCTTGCCCGCGTGTTCCAGGACCCGATGAAGGGAACCGCCGCCTCCATGACGGTGGCCGAGAACATGCTGCTCGCCGAACTGCGCAGCAAGAAGCGCAGCCTGCGCCAGGGCCTCAACGCCAAGCGGCTTGCCGACTACAGGGAGCGGCTGGCGCTGCTCGGCCTCGGCCTCGAAAACCGCCTGGACACCCGCGTCGAACTGCTCTCCGGCGGCCAGCGCCAGTCGCTGTCGCTGATCATGGCGGTCGGTGGCCAGCCCGAGCTCCTGCTGCTCGACGAACACACCGCAGCGCTCGATCCTCGCACCGCCGACATCGTCATGAAGGCGACCGTGCGTGCCGTCGAGGCGCTCAAGCTCACCACCTTGATGGTGACCCACAACATGCAGCACGCTGTCGATTTCGGTCACAGCGTCATCATGCTCGATGCCGGCAAGCTCCGCCTCGAGATCTCGGGCGACGAGAAGGCCAGGACCACTGTTCCGGACCTGATCGGCCATTTCGCCGTCAAGACCGACCGCATGCTGCTGGCGAGCTGATCACCATGGACCTTATCCAGACCATCTTTACGAGCTTCGTCGCGCTGATCCCGGTCACGCTGGCACAAAGCCTCATCCTCGCCTTCGTCGTGCTTGGCATCATGATCCCGTTCCGCACGCTGAATTTCCCCGACCTTACCAGCGAGGGCGCGTTTCCGCTCGGCGGCTGCGTCTGCGGCGTTTTGCTGGCGAGCGGTGCTTCGCCGCTGACGGCGATTGCGGTCGCCCTCATCGCCGGCTTCCTCGCCGGCTGCTGCACGGCCTTCATCCACCTGCGCTTCCGCATTCACACGCTTTTGGCCGGCATCCTGATGATGACGATGCTTTACAGCATCAACCTGCGCATCATGGGCAAGTCCAACCTGTCGGTGTTCGGCGCGCCGACCGTCTTCGACTGGGCGCCTTTCGTCCAGCCGGGCTTCCCGGTCAGCAAGATCATCGTCGCCGGCATCATCGGCGCCATCGTCTTCGTGCTGCTCAACATGTTCTTCAAGACCGAGAAGGGCACTGCCATTCGCGCCGTCGGCGCCAACCCTGACATGGCCGAGGCACAGGGCATCAATGTCTGGGTCGCCACCATCGGCGGCGTCGGCCTTGCCAGCGCATTCTCGGCCACCAGCGGCGCGCTGATGGTACAGAGCCAGGGTTTTGCCGACGTCAACATGGGTCTCGGCATCCTGATCAACGGCCTTGCCGCGCTGATGATCGGCGAAGCCATCATCGGCAAGCAGACGGTGCTGCGCCAGCTCGCGGCCCCGTTTGTCGGCGCCATCGTCTACTACCAGCTGGTTTCGCTCTGCCTTGCCGCCGGCATGCCGCCCCCCGATCTCAAGCTCGCCACCGGCCTGTTCGTGCTTGCCATGCTGGCCCTGCCGAGCCTCAAGCGCAGCCGCGGCCCGCTCCCCGCTCGCGAAACCGTCCGCGAATAACCAGGATTGTTTGACATGACCGGAATTCCCGATCTCGCCGCTGTCGAGGCGATGGATGCTGCCGATCCGCTGCGGTCGATGCGCGACCGCTTCATCCTGCCGGAAGGGGTGATCTATCTCGACGGCAATTCGCTGGGGGCTGCGACGCACGCCGCCTTCGGCGAGCTCCAGGCGGCTGCGTCCAAGGAGTGGGCGCAGGACCTGATCCGTGCCTGGAACACCGCAGGCTGGTTCGACATGCCGACCGAACTGGGCGACCGGATCGGCCGCCTGATCGGCGCTGCACCCGGCCAGACGGTGGTGTGCGACACCACCTCGACCAACATCTACAAGGTGCTGCATGCAGCCCTGGCGATGCGGCCGGACCGTTCGGTCATCGTCGCCGAGGGCAACAGCTTCCCGACCGACCTGTACATGGCCGAAGGCGTTGCCTCGACGCGGGCAGGTGCCGTGCTGCGCCTCGAAGGCGTCGATGCGCCGAGCATCGAAGAGCTGATCGACGACAAGGTTGCGGTGGTTCTCGTCAACCACGTCAACTACAAGTCGGGCGAGCTGCGCGACATGGCGGCGCTGACCAGGCAGGCCCAGGCGGCCGGCGCCCTGATCGTCTGGGATCTCTGCCACACGGCAGGTGCTTTGCCGGTAGACCTCGACGGTGCCAATGTCGATTTCGCCGTTGGCTGCACCTACAAATACATCAATGGCGGCCCGGGCGCTCCGGCCTTCATCTATGCTGCGACCCGTCACCTCGCCGATGTCAGCCAGCCGTTGAGCGGCTGGTGGGGCCATGCCAGGCCCTTTGCCTTCGAACAGGGTTATGCGGCGGACGCCGGCATCCGCCGGTTCCTGTGCGGCACCCAGCCGATCCTGACCATGCGTGCGCTCAAGGGCGCGCTCGATGTGTGGGACGACGTCGACATGCAGGCGCTGCGCAAAAAGAGCATCGCCCTGACCGACCTGTTCATCCAACTGGTCGAAGCCAAATGCGGTGCCTATGGCCTCAAGCTGGAAAGCCCGCGCGATGGCAGCAAGCGTGGCAGCCAGGTCTCGTTCGAGCATGAAAACGCCTACGCCCTCATGCAGGCGCTGATCGCACGTGGCGTCATCGGCGACTTCCGCGCGCCGGCCACGGTCCGCTTCGGCTTCACGCCGCTTTATGTCGGCTACAAGGATGTCTGGCAGGCGGTCGAGGTGCTGGAGGACATCCTTCGCACCGGCGCCTGGCAGGATGCGCGTTTCGCCGTGAAGTCGGCGGTGACGTAAGCGCCTATCATCTCGAAGCAAAAGGGCGGCTTTTGCCGCCCTTTTTCACACCCCGAGATAACGATCCTGGATCTCGGGTGTCAGCGCACCCGGTGTGCCTTCGAACACCGTGACACCCTTTTCCAACACGAAGCAGCGGTCAGCTACCGGCAACAGTTCCGACAGTGTCTTGTCGACCACCAGAATCGACTGGCCTGCGGCCTTGAGCTTGCGGATCGCCGCCCAGATGTCGTGACGAATGACGGGCGCGAGGCCTTCGGTGGCCTCGTCGAGGATCAACAGGCTCGGATTGGTCATCAGCGCGCGGCCTATGGCCAGCATCTGCTGCTCGCCGCCCGACAAGGTGTTGGCGTATTGCTCACGGCGTTCACCAAGGCGGGGGAACAGGTCGACCACCTTGCCGTAGGTCCAGTCGCTGCCCCGGGAGGCGGCGACGAGGTTCTCGAACACGGTGAGATTGGGGAAGCAGCGCCGCCCCTCCGGCACCAGGCCGAGGCCGAGGCGGGCGATGCGGTGCGGGCGCTGACCCGATATCTCGCGGCCGCCGAAGCGGATCGAGCCGCCGCGTGGACGGACCAGTCCGAGCACCGAGCCGATGGTTGTGGTCTTGCCCATGCCGTTGCGGCCCATCAGTGCGACGACCTCGCCCTCGCGTACGTCGAGCGAGACGCCGAACAGCGCCTGCGAAGCGCCGTAGAAGGTTTCCACGCCTTTGAGTTCGAGCAGGCTCACGCGGCTTCTCCGAGATAAGCGCGGCGGACTTCCGGATCGTTGCGGATCTCGTCGACACTGCCGGTGGCAACGACGCGGCCATAGACCAGCACCGAGATTCGGTCGGCGAGCGCAAAAACCGCGTCCATGTCATGCTCGACCAGCAGGATCGGCGCCTCATCGCGCAGACCGTCGAGGAACCTGGTCAGCGCTTTCGAGCCTTCGGGGCCCATGCCGGCCATCGGCTCGTCGAACAGGAACGCCTTGGAGCCGAGCGCCAGCGCGATGGCGATCTCAAGCTGCCGGCGCTCGCCATGCGAAAGCTCCGCCGCCGGCAGATGCGCGCGGGGTGCCAGGCCGACGCGCTCGAGCATCGCCATGGCCGGTCCGGTCAGGCTTCGGTCGCTCATGACCGGCCTGAAGAAGCGGAAGCTTGAGCCTTGCCGCGCCTGTACCGCCAGCATGACGTTGCGAAGCGCCGAAAATTCCGGCGCGAGCGACGAGATCTGGAAACTCCGGCCAAGTCCGAGCCGGGCGCGGGCGGCCATGTCGAGGCCAGCCATGTCCTGGCCGAGGAAACGGATCGAGCCGCTGTCGGGGCGGATCGAACCCGATATCTGGTGGATCAGCGTACTCTTGCCGGCACCGTTGGGGCCGATCAGCGCGTGGATTTCGCCTGGTTTCAGCGTCAGGCTGACGCCGTCGGTGGCTTTCAGCGCGCCAAAGGTCTTGCGAAGGTCGCGGATTTCGAGGATCGGCTCAGCCATGACGCGCCTTTCCGGCCAACAGGCCGAGCAATCCGCCGCGCGCGAACAGCACCACTGAGAGCAGGATAAGGCCGAGGAAGAACTGCCAGCGCTCGGTGATCCCGCCGAGCGCGTATTCGATCAGCACATAGAGCATGGCGCCGGCAAGCGGCCCGAACAGCCGGCCCTTGCCGCCGAGGATGATCAGCACGATGAGTTCGCCCGACATGTGCCAGGACATCATCGCCGGGCTGACGAACTTGTTGAGGTCGGCAAACAGTGCACCGGCGACGCCCGTCACCATTGCCGAGATGACGAAGGCGACGAGGCGGATGTTGAACGGGGGAATGCCGACGGCGGCGAGCCTGACCGGGTTCTGGCGTGCTGCCTCAAGTGCCGCGCCGAAGCGCGAGCCGCGCAGCATCCAGAACAACGCGAGTGCTGCCAGAAGCAGGGCGTAGCAGATCAGGAAGAAGGGCAGGGGCTGGGTGGTGTTCAGGCCGGGAAATGTGTTGCGCACATAGATCGACAGCCCGTCTTCGCCGCCATAGGCTGGCCATGAAACGGCGAAGTAGTAGATCATCTGCGCAAAGGCCAGCGTGATCATGATGAAATAGACGCCGGTCGTGCGCAGGCTGATGGCACCGATCGGAAGGGCGATCAGGCCGCAGATGACGATTGCCGCCAGCCAGATCATGGGCATCGAAGTGGTGCCCTCGAAATCGAACAGCAGCGGCTCGGCATTGAAGGCATGGGTCGCCAGGATGCCGGCGGCATAGCCGCCGAGGCCGAAGAAGGCGGCGTGACCGAAGGACACCAGCCCGCCGAGGCCAAGTGCTACGTTGAGGCCAACGGCTGCGAGCGCGAGCACGACGATGCGCGTGGCGAGCGTGATGTAGAAGGGCTCGCCCATCGCCTGCGCCGCCAGCGGAAAGCCGAGCAATGCCAGCGCCAGCAGCGTGTTGACGATGGATTCGCGGTTCATCAGGGGGGCGTCGGTCATGGTCGCCTCACGACTGCGCCGCAAACAGGCCGCTCGGCCTGAAGGCGAGGATGAGCGCCATGACGATGTAGATCAGCATGGAGGCCAGCGCCGCACCGATAGGCCCGGCCTCGGCTGCAGGCATCGCGAGCGCCAGTGCCTTGGGCAGTAGGAAGCGGCCCATGGTGTCGACGACGCCGACGAGGATGGCGCCAAACAATGCGCCCTTGATCGAGCCGATGCCGCCGATGACGATGACGACGAAGGCGAGGATCAGTGCCGGTTCGCCCATGCCGACCTGCACCGACTGCAGCGCCCCGACCATGGCGCCGGCGAGGCCGGCAAGGGCTGCGCCCAGCGCGAAGACGACGGTGTAGAGCGTGCGGATGTCGACGCCCAACGCTGCGATCATCTCCCGGTCGGATTCGCCGGCGCGGATGCGCATGCCGAGGCGCGTGCGCGAGATCAGCAAATAGAGCCCGGTCGCAACCACGATGCCGACGCCGATGATGGTGAGGCGGTAAAGCTGGTACTGGCCGCCGCCGGGCAGTGGCACGGCGCCTTGGAGTTGCGGCGGAATATCGAGATAGAGCGGGAAAGAGCCGAACAGCCAGCGCGTACCTTCCGAAAACATCAGGATCAGCGCGAAGGTGGCGAGCACCTGGTCGAGATGGTCGCGGTCGTAGAGCCTGCGGATGACGGTCATTTCCATGATGGCGCCGGCCGCTGCCGCGGCGATCAGGCTGGCGATGAGGCCGATCCAGAACGAGCCGGTGGCGGCGGCGACCGCCGCACAGGCAAAGGCGCCGACCATGTAGAGCGAGCCATGGGCGAGGTTGATCAGCCCCATCACGCCAAAGATAAGCGTCAGGCCCGCTGCCATCAGGAACAGCATCACTCCGAGTTGCAGGCCGTTGAGGAGTTGCTCGATGAGCAGTGCGATGGACAAGGGGACGCTTTCGCTGGCTGGATTGAGGATGTGATGAAGACATCCCCCTCTCCCCGTTCACGGGGAAGGGTAAGGGTGAGGGGCAGCGCTGCACCCAAGGGTGTATGCCCAGCCCCTCATCCGGTCCTGAATTTATCGAAGGCCGGCACCTTCTCCCCGCAGGCGGGGAGAAGGAAGCTAGCTACATCTTGCACTGCTCGGCGTAGGCGTCGCCGTGCTTTTCGAAGGCGGTGGCGACGATCTTGTTGGTCAGAACGTCGCCTTCCTTCACCACCTCGCGAACATAGATGTTCTGGATCGGATGGTTGTTGGTGTTGAAGCTGAAGTCGCCGCGCACCGACTTGAAGTCGGCGGCCTTCAGGGCTGCGCGGAAGGCGTCCTTGTCCTTGACGCTGGCCTTGCCGAGCGCCGACAGGATCAGGTTGGCCGTATCCCAGCTCTGGGCGGCATAGACCGAGGGCAGGCGCTTATATTCGGCCTGGAACGCTTCGACGAACTCCTTGTTGGCGGCGTTGTCGAGGTCCTTGGACCAACTGGCCGAGTTCTTGACGCCGAGTGCTGCGTCACCGACTGCCGGCAGGATGTCCTGGTCGAACGAGAAGCCCGGGCCCATGACCGGGATGTTCACGCCCGACTGGGCGTATTGCTTCATGAAGGCGATGCCCATGCCGCCGGGCAGGAAGAAAAACACAGAGTCGGCGCCGGAATCGCGGATCTGGGCGATTTCGGCGGCGTAGTCGGTCTGGCCGACCTGGGTGTAGATTTCGCCGGCCAGATCGCCCTTGTAATAGCGCTTGAAGCCGGTCAGCGAATCCTTGCCGGCCGGATAGTTCGGCGCAAGGATGAACGTCTTCTTGTAGTCCTTGTTGGCGTACTGCCCCATCGCCTCATGGAAGTTGTCGTTCTGGTAGGCGACGTTGAAGTAGTTCTTGTTGCACTTGGCCCCGGCCAGCGCAGATGGGCCGGCATTGGGCGACAGGTAGATGATGTCCTGCGACACGGCATTGGGCACCACCGCCATGGCGAGGTTCGACCAGATGATGCCGGTGAGCAGATCGACCTTGTCGCTCTGGATCATCTTTTCGGCGAGCTGGACGGCGATCTCGGGCTTCTGCGCGTCGTCCTCGACAACGAGCTCTACGTCCTTGTTGCCCGACTTCTTCATCGCCAGCTCAAAGGCGTCGCGCATGTCGACGCCGAGGCCGGCGCCGCCGCCTGAAAGCGTGGTGATGACGCCGATCTTCACCGGCTCGGCATAAGCGAGGTTCGACGCCGCCAGCGACAGGCCGAGAATGCCAGCCACAATAATCTTCTTCATCAGGTTCTCCCTCCCAGTGTTTTCTTTGTAATGCAAAAAAGCTTCAGAGCCGGGTACGAACTTTCCAGAGTTCGGGGAACAGTTCAACCTCCAGCATCTTCTTGAGATACGATGCGCCCGAGGTCCCGCCAGTGCCGCGTTTCATGCCGATGATGCGTTCAACAGTGGTAACGTGGTTGAAACGCCAACGGCGGAAGTAGTCCTCGAAATCGACCAGCTTCTCGGCCAGCTCGTAGAACATCCAGTAGCGCTGCGGCTCGCGGTAGATCGCCTGCCAGGCCGCTAGAACCTCCTCGCTTTCGCTGCGCGTCTCGCGCCAGTCGGTCTTGCTGGCCTCCGCGCCAACATTGAAGCCGTTGCGCGAAAGCAGCAGGATCGCCTCGTCATAGAGCGACGGCTGGGCCAGGATCGCCTCCAGCCGTGCCGTCAGTTCGGGGGCATGCGCATGCGGGCGCAGCATGGCTGGGTTGCGATTGCCAGCCATGAACTCGATGGCGCGGTACTGCCAGGACTGGAAGCCCGAGGACTGGCCGAGCGAGTTGCGGAACTCGGTGTATTCGCTCGGCGTCATGGTGCGCAGCACGTCCCAGGCACTGTTGAGTTGCTCGAAGATGCGCGACACGCGCGTCAGCATCTTGAAGGAAGGCTCCAGCCGGTCGGCTCGGATCGAGCGGATGGCGGCACCGATCTCGTGCAGCGCCAGCTTCATCCACAGCTCCGAGGTCTGGTGCTGGATGATGAACAGCATTTCGTCATGGGCGGTCGAAAGCGGCGATTGCGCGTCCAGTACTTTCTCCAGATGCAGGTAGTCGCTGTAGGACATGCGGTCCTTGAACGACATTTCCGCACCCTCGGTCGAGGGATCGTAGGGCTTGCTCAATTTGTCTTCTCCGTGCGCAGGCGGAAGCGCTGGATCTTGCCGGTCTGGGTTTTCGGCAGGGCGTCGATGAACTTCACCGACCTCGGATACTTATAGGGCGCGATCGTTGCCTTCACATGGTCCTGAAGGCGCTTGATCGTCTCGGCATCGCGGGCGACGCCCTCGACCAGCACCACATAGGCCTCGACGATCTGGCCGCGTTCGCCGTCATCGGCGCCGATGACGGCACACTCGGCGACATCGGGATGCGAAAACAAGGCGGTTTCGACCTCGGGGCCGGCGATGTTGTAGCCGGCGCTGACGATCATGTCGTCGGAGCGCGCGGCGAAATGGAAGAAACCATCCACGTCCTGGAAGAAGGCGTCCCCCGTCAGGTTCCAGCCGTCGCGGACATATTCGCCTTGGCGATCGTCGGCCATGTAGCGGCAGCCGGTGGGGCCGCGCACGGCGAGCCGGCCGACAGTGCCGCGCGGCACCTCGTTCATGTCGGCGTCGACGATGCGTGCCTCGTAGCCGCCGACCGGCTTGCCGGTGGAGGCGGGCTTGCGGTCCTCGAAACGGTTGGAGATGAAAATGTGCAGCATCTCGGTGGCGCCGATGCCGTCGAGGATCGGCTTGCCGGTCTTCTGGGTCCACTCCTCGAACACCGGTCCGGGCAAGGTCTCGCCGGCGGAGACGGCGACGCGAAGCGACGACAGGTCGGCGCCCTCGTCCATCGCCTTCATCATGGCGCGGTAGGCGGTGGGCGCGGTGAACGAGATTGTCGCTTTGTAGGTCTCGATGATGTGGATCATGTTCGGCGGCGTCGCATGCTCGAGCAGCGTCGCCGCCGCACCGAAACGCAGCGGGAAGATGGCGAGACCGCCAAGGCCGAAGGTGAAGGCCAGCGGCGGCGAACCGACGAACACGTCGTCCGGTGTGACCTGCAGCACCTCCTTGGCATAGGCGTCGGCGATGATCAGCAGGTCGCGATGGAAATGCATCGTCGCCTTCGGCACGCCAGTGGTGCCGGAGGTGAAGCCGAGCAGAGCGACGTCGTCGCGGCCGGTTTTGACGGCCTCGAAGATCACCGATTTGTCGAGGGCGACGCGATCAAGTTCGGCGTCGTGGTTGGCGGTGCCGTCGAAGCCGATGACCTTCTTGAGGAATGAGCTGTCCTTGGCGCAGGCCACCATCTCGTCCATGAGGCGCGTGTCGCACAGCGCCAGCGAAATCTCTGCCTTGTCGACGATCTTGGCGAGTTCCCCGGCACGCAGCATCGGCATGGTGTTGACCACGACGGCGCCTGCCTTGGTGGCGGCAAGCCAGCAGGCGACCATGGCCGGATTGTTGGCCGAGCGGATCAGAACGCGGCTGCCCGGCTTGACCCCGTAGTTCTCGACCAGCGCATGCGCCAGCCTGTTGGTCCAATCAGACAGTTCCTTGTAAGTGCGGCGGCGGCCGTTGCCGATCAGTGCCGTGTGGTCGCCAAAACCTTTTTCGACCAGCCGGTCGGTCAGCTCGACACCGGCATTGATGTGCTCGGGATACTGGAAGCCATCGAGCAGGAAGTCGGGCCACTGATCTTGGGCGGGCAGGTTGTCGCGCGTGAACGTGTCGATATGCGCTGACGGTCCAAGCATTCTGTCCCCTACAGGCTCATCGCCGCGGCGGGTTCGCCGGGCTGGTGATTGCGTATGTTTGCGGGGAGATCATGCACCGGTGTCAGGCAAGGCCGCGCGGCATCTTCGGCGGCGTTCTCTGTGCGGTCGACCATGTGACCGGCATTCGGCACAGCGAGACCTCCCATTCTCGACTGATAGGGAAGCATCGCATCGGTCCGAATTTATTTCAAGCCTAAAGTTTCTTCCTGCTGGCGCATTGACGGAAAGGGAGGCGTCGGGCCATTCCTTGGTCGACAATCATACCGCCGGAGGAGGAATCGGGTGTTCGAACGTCACATCACCGACTGGGACAATGCCTACACCAACGGCGCCAACATCGCTGGCGGTGACCGCTGGCCTGCGGCCTGGGTGGAGCCGGCCAGGGCATTCCGTGACAGCCAGTCGGCCGCCGACCGGGCGCAGCTCGACATTGCCTATGGCGAGCGGCCGCGCAACCGGTTCGACCTGTTCCTGCCGGAGGGCAAACCCAAGGGCCTCGTCGTTTTCGTCCATGGCGGCTACTGGATGGCGCTCGACAAGAGCTACTGGTCGCATCTCGGCAAGGGCTCGGTCGACAGCGGCTATGCCGTGGCCGTGCCGTCCTATACGCTGTGCCCGGAGGTCAGGATCGCCGACATCGTGCGCGAGGTCGGCGCAGCCATCGGCAAGGCCGCCTCGCTGATCGACGGTCCCATCATGCTGACCGGCCATTCCGCCGGCGGCCATCTCGTCTCGCGCATGGTGGCAATGGGCTCGCCGCTCGGCGCGGACGTCCAGGCGCGCATCCGCCATGTCGTGTCGCTGTCTGGTGTCCACGACCTCAGGCCGCTGATGAACACCGGCATGAACAAGACGCTTCACATCGATGAGGCGGAGGCGCTGTCTGAGAGCCCGGCGTTGCTGCGGCCGGTTGAAGGCGCGCGCATCACCTGTTGGGTCGGTGGCGGCGAGCGCGCCGAGTTCCTGCGTCAGAGCGCGCTGCTCGCCAATATCTGGACCGGCCTTGGTGCTGCGACGGCAGCCGTGGTCGAGCCCGACCGCCATCATTTCAGCGTCATCGACGGGCTCGCGGATTCCGACCATCAGCTGACGCGGACGCTGCTCGGCTAGCCCAGGAGACTTTCCGCTATGAGCGCGATCATGCCTCGGATTGGTGCAATCTTCGTACCCGTCGCCGATGTCGAGCAGGCGCGCCACTGGTACGCCCGCTTACTTGGGATAGCCGATGCGCCTGAAATCCAATTCGGCCATCTCGCGGTGTTTGCGCTCGACAACGGGTTGCGCCTGGTCCTCGACGCCAAGATCCATGACGCGCACGCGCGGCGCAACTCGCCGCTGTTTCATTTCGATGTCGAGGACATTGCCACGGCGCGCGACCATGTCGTTGAGCTGGGAGCGGATTCAGTGACCGAGATCGGGTTCGATCACTGGTTCACCTTCCGCGACCCTGACGGCAATGTCCTGATGGCCTGCGTTTGCTAGCTGTCCGAGCCGCCGTCAGGCAACGACGACGGCGGCCTCGAGCACGGCGTGCAGCAGCACGTCGCAGCCCGCTGCCGCCCATTCAGGCTCGATGTCTTCGTCTTCGTGATGCGACAGGCCGTCGGCGCAGGGACAGAAGATCATCGCGGTCGGTGCCACACGGTTGATCCAGCAAGCGTCGTGGCCGGCACCCGAGACGATGTCGCGATGGCTGTAGCCGAGACCTTCGGCGGCAGAGCGCACCATCTGCACGCAGTCCCGGTCGAAGGCGACAGGATCGAACGCGCCGACCTGCTCGATCTCGTGTTCGATGTCGAGCGCCTCTGAAATCAGCGCGATGCCTTCGCGGATGCGCTGGTCCATGACATCGAGCACTTCCTTTTCGGGCGAGCGGATGTCGATGGTGAGAACGGTGCGGCCGGGCACGGTGCTACGCGAATTGGGGTGAACCTCGACGTGGCCTACATTGCCCACCGCGTCGGGCTGGTAGTCCATCGTCACCTCATGCACCAGCTCTATCACCCGGGCCATGCCGAGGGCGGCGTTGCGGCGCTTGTACATCGGCGTGCCGCCCGAATGCGCTTCCTGGCCGGTCAGCGTCACCTGCAGCCACTTCAGGCCCTGGCCGTGGGTGACGACGCCGATGTCGATGCCTTCATCCTCGAGGATCGGGCCCTGCTCGATGTGAAGTTCGAAGTAGGCCTTCATCTGGCGGGCGCCGGCCTTTTCGGCGCCCTTCCAGCCGATGCGCTCCAGTTCGTCGCCGAAGCGCTTGCCCTTGGCGTCTTCGCGCGCATAGGCCCAGTCCTTGTCGATGGTGCCGGCAAAGACGCCCGATGCCACCATGGCGGGGGCGAAGCGGCAGCCCTCCTCGTTGGTCCAGTTGGTGACCACGATGGGGTGCTTGGTCTGGATGCCGAGATCGTTCAGCGTGCGCACGACCTCGAGGCCGCCGAGCACGCCAAGCACGCCGTCGAACTTGCCGCCCGTCGGCTGGGTGTCGAGGTGGCTGCCGATATAGACGGGCAGGGCGTCGGGATCGGTGCCTTCGCGGTGAGCGAACATCGAGCCCATGTCGTCGATGCCCATCTCAAGGCCGGCGGCATCGCACCAGGACTTGAACAGGCGGCGCCCCTCGGCGTCCTCGTCGGTCAGGGTCTGCCTGTTGTTGCCGCCAGCAATGCCAGGGCCAACCTTGGCCATGTCCGTCAGCGACTCCCAGAGCCTGTCCTGGTCGATCCTGGCGTTGGTACGGGTCACTGGCTTGTCCAAGTTCAAATTCCTCGTATTGGCGCGCGACATGACATTGCCTGAGCGGGCACGCCGCAGCGGCATCTGGCTTTTCGAATCGCGGCGAAAGAAACTGCGGTCTAGCTGCTCTTTGCCGTGTCGTCGCCGGGGTTCATCCGATACCTGAAGTCGCAGCTGCCACCGCCTTCCATGATGGTGCGGGTGCGCTCCATCGAAATTCTGGGGTTGTAGCCTTGGCAGAAGGTGCCGTCGCGCTGGCACGACAACAGCGTTCCGATCTCGCCGAGGCCCATCGAGTGGTACATCTCGGCATAGCGGCAGCGGGTGACGTTGTAGTCGAACCGGTCGGCTGTCTCGGTCAGCACCTCGAAATGCAGCGCATCGTCCTGGCGCCATTTCGGTTGCAGGGCAGCGAAGGACTTGAGGTCGACAGGACCTGTCTCGGCCGCGGCAAACTTCTTGCCGGCTTCGATCGCCGCTTTGGTGATCGCCGCGCGCAGGGTCTCGCGCGCCGCCTCGCGGCCGAAACGCGCGGCCATCTCCTCATAGATCGGCTTGATGATTTCCGCTTCGATGCGGCGACGGGCAAGAATGCCCAGGCCATCGATGGCTGCCTGCACGCCCGAGGACGGATCGAGCGGATCCTGGTCGGGAGCGGTTGCGTGCTTGTCTGTCATTTGGGCCCCTGCATTGCGCCTGATACGGCGTCACCAGACGAGCCTAGAAGCTGCGATGCGGAATGACCATCGCAGATCCCTCAATTGCTGAGCTCAATTTCACGATGCCGCTAATGCTTGTCGCGCTCGGCCAACATCCAGGCGACGAAGCGTCGGGCAATCTGCGACAATTCCCGGTCGGTTCTGGTGCACAGATAGTAGTGCCGCCCGTCATCAAGCGCGCGTTCCGAAAGCACGACCAGCCTGCCTTTGGTGATGTCGTCGGCTATGAGCGGCAGGCGGCACAGGGCTACGCCCATGCCCGAGACGGCGGCGGCGCGAGCCAGCAGCCCGTCCTCGAACAGCGGACCGGAAAGGTGCTGGTCGGTCGCCCGCACGCCTGCCGCTCGAAACCAGTTCAGCCAGTGGTCGCGGCTTTCGTCGTGGATCAGCGGCAGGCCGGCGAGGGCTTCGGCGTCCGGCATCCCATTGCCGCCCTGCAGCAAGACAGGGCTCGCCACTGGCACGACAGTGCCGCCCAGGAAGAATTCGCTTTTGTAGCCCAGCCAGGCGCCAGAGCCGAAACGCACCGAAATGTCGGCGGCGTCGCTCGAATAGTTGCGGTTCTGGGCATAGGTGACGCGCACGTCGATATCGTGGTTCTGCCGGTTGAAACCGGAAAGACGTGGCACAAGCCAGTTCACGGCGAAGAGCGGGATGGCGCTGATCGAAATCTCGCGGGCACTCGCCCTGAAGCGCAGCTGGCTGGTGGCCGTGCGCAGCAGGAAGAAGGCCGGCAGGATAGATTCCAGATATTCCCGGCCTTCGGCGGTCAGCGCTAACCCACGGCCCTGCCGTTCCGTCAATTTGGTGCCGACGAATTCTTCCAGCTGCGCCAGCCGGTGGCTGACGGCCGAAGCGGTGAGGCCGAGTTCATCCGCCGCAGCCGTGACGCTGCCCAGCCGGGCAAAAGCCTCGAACGCCTTGGCGGCGTTCAGCGGCAGCAGATCCGATTCATGAGCCAGCTTCATCGATCCCGGGCAAGGTCACGTGTCGGACACCAGCTTCGGGCAGACAGGCCAGGAGTGCAACAGGGCTACGACAGCTGCGGCCCTCTGAGTGCGGAAGCCTCAGTGGAACGACTGCGCCGAACCCTGGGCCGGCTGGCCGCGCATGATCACCTGGTCGCCGTCGGAGCTTGTAGCCTCGAGACCCGTGGCGACGATCGAGACCTTGAACTGGCCTTCGAGCGAGTTGTCGAAGATCGCGCCGACGATGATGTCGGCATTGTCGCCGACTTCTTCGCGGATGCGGGTGGCGGCCTCGTCGACCTCGAACAGCGTCATGTCCATGCCGCCCGAGATCGAGATCAGCACGCCCCTGGCGCCCTTGATCGTGTTCTCGTCGATCAGCGGATTGGCGATCGAGGCCTCGGCGGCCTTGCTGGCCCGGCCTTCGCCGGTGCCGACGCCGGTGCCCATCATCGCCCGGCCCATGCCGCGCATGACTGTCTTCACGTCGGCGAAGTCGAGATTGATCAGGCCTTCCTTGACGATCAGGTTGGTGATGCAGCTGACGCCCGAATAGAGCACCTTGTCGGCCATGCCGAAGGCGTCCTCGAAGGTGGTCTTGGCGGTGGCGATGCGGAACAGGTTCTGGTTCGGAATGACGATGACCGTGTCTGCCGCCTCGCGCAGAAGCTCGATGCCGCGCTCGGCCATCTGCATGCGGCGGCGTCCTTCGAAAGCGAACGGCTTGGTGACGATGCCGACCGTCAGGATGCCGGCCGCACGCGCCGCACGCGCGATAACGGGAGCCGCACCGGTGCCGGTGCCGCCGCCCATGCCGGCAGTGACGAAGCACATATGCGTACCCGACAGCTGGTCCATGATCTCGTCGATCGATTCTTCGGCTGCCGCCTGGCCCACTTCCGGCAGCGATCCCGCGCCGAGGCCTTCGGTCACCATCGCGCCGAGCTGCACCAGCCGCGTCGCCTTGGACATGGTCAGCGCCTGGGCGTCGGTGTTGGCGACGATGAATTCAGTGCCCTCAAGGCCTTCGGCGATCATGTTGTTGACGGCGTTGCCGCCGCCGCCGCCGACACCGATTACGGTGATCTTCGGGCGCATTTCCGAGATCTCAGGTTTCTTGGAACTGTTCATGACATCCGTTTCCTACGCAGGCCCCTGCCCGAATCGGCAATGTCAGGGAATCAGATCGACAGGGAGGCTGCAAGGAATAGCCTGCCGATTGCGGCTTTTAGCCGGCAGACGCTGGGGAAATGACGGAAGTCGGCGCGTGTCCCGCGGCAATCGGTTCGGCTGCCGCGGGAAATGCCGGGCCCCGCTGGCCCTATGAAAGCGCTTTCGCCGCCTCGTCGATGAGGGCGGCAACCTCGGCCGGATGGGACGCCAGCGAGGCGTGGCTGGCATCGAGCGTGATGGTCTTGCGCGTCTTGATACGGTCGGCCATCCACTGTTCGGTCTCAGGCGGGATCATGTGGTCGCGGCTCGACACCTGATACCAGCTCGGCTTGGTTTTCCATGCTGCCGGTCCGGCCTTGTCCTCGAAGCAGCGTGCGGCGATCGGCTTTTGGGTCACCGCCATCACAAGTGCGTCGTTCTCGCTCAGGTCCTGCCCGAAGCTCTGGCGGAACGTGTCCTGGGCGAGCCACAGGAAACCGTCCCTGTCGGGCCGGATGCTGGCTGCGCCGGATGGCGGGTCGCGCCGCGCAAAGATGCCGCCCAGGCTGTCACCCTCGTCGGGCGCGAAGGCGGCGATGAAGACCAGGCCTGCGACATTGGCGGTGTGGCCGGCGCCCGATATGACCGCGCCACCATAGGAGTGGCCGACCAGAAGCGTCGGGCCGTCCTGGGCTGCCGCCAGTTTGGACGTGCGGTCGATGTCGTCGGCAAGCGAAGTCAGCGGGTTCTGCACTGCGGCAAGCTTGTAGCCTTTGGCATGAAGCAGCGGGATGACGTTGCGCCAGTGCGACGCATCTCCCCAGGCGCCGTGAACGAGAACGATGTTCTTCACTGCGGGCATGGCCAGTCTCCTTATTGGACTAGATGGCTGGGTGCCGGTGTCCGCCAGTGGAACGGCCGGCCTCGAACAATGCACCGGTGCGTCGGGGGTTCCGGTGTCGGGTGAATATTGTCCGTCGCTGCCGTAGCGCCAGGAAAAATGGCTCAGCTGTCGCCGGAGAGGTCGCGATGCGCCTTTTCGAGCTCTTCCGAGTAGCGGCGGATCAGATGCGCCTCGGTGAGCAGCCCGACCACCTTGCGCGTCTTGAGGCCGTCGACGACAGGCAGTTCCTCGGCCTTGGCCTTTTCGAACACCGCTGCCGCAGCCTTGGCGTTCATCGGCTGGACGAGCACGGTTTCCGTATGCCGCAGCAGCGGCTTCACCGTCGGGTCCGAGATGTCGGGCGACGTCGTATGGGCATCCGGCACCAGGATCATCCCGGCATATCTGCCTTCGGCGTCGACGGCGATGACGCGCTGGGCCGAGCCCAGCGGAAACTGCGCCCGGAAGTCGTCAATGGGCATGTCGGCCGGCACCGTGCGCACATCGGTGCGCATCATGCTGCGAACGGTGAGATTGCGCATCCAGCCGATGTCGTTGGCGCTGCGGATCGTCTCGCCGCGCAGGTGGAAGCGCCAGGTCGAAAACGAATAGCCGAAGGTCGACCTGACGACGATGCTCGAAACCACCGCAGCGGCCAGCACCACGCCGGTGATGGCCAGATCACGCGTGGATTCGAGTGCCAGGAATGTCATGGTCAGCGGTCCGCCGACCACGCCGACCGCCAGCGACGTCATGCCGATGACGGCTGCCATGGTGGTGTGGATGCCGGTTGCGGGCGAAATGACATTCATCACCGTGGCGAACATGTTGCCCAGGAGTACGCCGAGAAACAGCGAGGCGAAGAACAGGCCGCCGCGGAACCCGGAGCCAAGCGACACCGCCGAGGCCAGGAGTTTCAGCGAAAAGACCGCGAGCACGGTCCAGAAGGCGAAATGATTGGTCAAAAACAGATGCATCGCCCCGTGGCCGCTCGACAGCACCTGCGGTGAGAGCAGAGCCAGAAGGCCGACGATGGCACCGCCGAAAACGGGCCGGACGGCCGGGTGCAGGCGCGCGGCGAGGAAAGCGCGCTCGACCAGCGTCACCAGTTGCATGATACCCACCGAGCCCAGCCCGGCGATCAGGCCAAGCAGCAGGAAGGGCAGGTATTGGTGCGGCGTCAGCGGCGGCATCATGCCGATCTCGATGGGGAATTGTTCTGCGCCAAGCTGCGTCGCCATCAGCGAAGCCGACACCGACGCGGCCAGCACAGGGGCGACGTTGGCGAGCGAATAGACGCCGATGATCAACTCGAAGCCATAGAATGCACCTGTCAGCGGTGCGTCGAAGGCGGCGGCGATGGCGCCTGCCGCGCCGCAGCCGACAAGCGTGCGCACGTCGTTGCGGCGCAGGTTGAAGGCGCGCGCCAGCCTCGAGGCGAAGCCAGAGCCGGTCTGGGTGTAGGCGGCCTCTAGCCCCACTGATGCGCCGAAACCGTTCGACAGCATGGTCTGGCCCGCGACGATCAGCGTGTCACCGATGGACAGCCTGCCGCCGAGAAGGGCGTTCGCCTCGATCGGGTCGACGAGGCTGCGATTGCGATAACGCTTGAGCAGCCAGATGCTCAGGCCCATCAGCGCGCCACCGACAACGGGGATCGCGGCGTCGGTCGGGTTCGACAGCTGCAGAAGACCCGACAGGCGAACGTCGACGGGCAGAGAAAAGAGATAATTGTGCAGCAGGTGCGCGGCGTTGGACAGCACAGTGACGGCCATGCCGGCAAAGGCGCCGACCACGCAGGCGAGCAGGACAATCTGCATGCCGCCGGCCACGGCTATGGCCTTCAGGCTGGACAGCGCTTTCGCGGAGATGGCGGCGAGGGGGCGTTCTGCAGGCATGGTGCGCTTCTGATATGCCGAAGCCTGCTCAATCGTCTGTGCGGCCTATGCCGGCACCAGGCCTCTGATGCTTCGTAGCGCATCGTGCGGACATAGTCACCGCCCAAGCCAGGACGGAGGGTTTCTCAATCACTTACCGAATGATGATGAAGTCACAGTCGAAACCGCCCGGCTATACCCGAACTGACAGCCGTTGAAGCACTGATGCCAGCGAACTCTGACTGCGGGTGTCGGTCTTGTAGAAGATCGATTTCACATGTTGACGCACTGTCTCGTAGGCAATCCCCAGATCCGGCGTCAAGTGCACGCCGCATTACGGCATGGGCATGGTGGCATTGATCGTGGTGGGCAAGCCAAGCAATCTCGAACAGACAAAGGCGCTCAAGCAGCAAGGCCAAGAAGGTGTTCGAGAGGCTGCTGGCACAGGTTCCCACCAACTGAGCCGTGGCGGTTACGCCCGAATTTTCCCAGACAAGGCCGGGTAGACAGGTTCTGCCCGGCCTTTTTTGCTTTTCGGAGGAACGCTACCATGGCCATCCCGTGCTTGCAGCTGGGCAGCCAATCTTCCGGTGACCTGATGCTCCAGCTTCGCGAACCACTCGCCAATCTGGCCAAAACTGGATATCGGCTTGGTGTGTCGATGCTTCAGGATGTGAAGACGTGCAGCTGCCGGTGCGAGCGATCTGGGTTTTCCATGCGGCAGCGCGCGCCGGAAGCATCTCGCGTGCGGCAGAGGAACTGGGCGTCACGCCATCGGCCGTAACCCAGCAGATCCAGTCGCTCGAGGTACAGCTTGGGGTGTCGCTGCTGACCAAGCTGGGCCGCCGGGTGGTGCTCACCGAGGCCGGCGAGCTGTATTACGCCAAAATCACCGACGAGATCGAAAGGATCGAGGAGGCAACCGGCACCATACGCGGCTACCGCTCGGTGACGACCCTGACCGTGCGGGCCACGCCGACGCTGGCAAACAAGTGGCTGCTGCCGAGGCTCGGTGCTTTTCTTGACCGGAACCCCGAACTCGACATCCGCGTCGACGGAACCAACGAGCCGACCGATTTCAACCGGGAGCTCGTCGATCTCGAGATTCGTCATGGCGACGGGCGCTGGCCGGGGCTGTTTGTCGAAGGCATGGCCGAGGAGACATTTCTGCCCGCCTGCTCGCCAAAACTGGCCGCGGCGGAGAGTCTCTTGCCTGACGAGCTGACCAGGTTCCGCCTGATCCATTCGGTGAAGTCGCAAGCCCAGTGGACGGCATGGTTCAAGCTGGCCGGCGTGCAGCCCGTGCAGGGATGGCGCCGGGTCCTGTTCGACCGCAGCCACATGGCGATCGACGCTGCCGTGGACGGGATGGGGATCGCGCTCGAAAGCACCATGATGATGGAGCGCGAGCTGCGCGATGGCTCGCTGGTCTGCCCCGTCGCAGAGCCCCCGCCGGTCCGGATCGTCACCCAGTGGATCGTGTGTCCGCGCGATCATTTGCGCCAGAAGAAAGTCCGGCTTTTCCTCGACTGGCTGCGCGAAGAGCGCTCCCGCATACCCGGTTCAATTGTTTAGCCAACCTAAATGATCGCGGCTGACATCTAAATTGCGCTAATATCTCTCTTCGCTTACCAATACATCGTCCGGCACGACAAGTGTCGGCCCGCCGGGGAGGAACCGGGCGGAGGAGGTCTCTGAATTCATCGCGAAGGGTGCATGCATCCTTCAGCCTGTCGCCCGGTCTAGGCCGTTGGCGAAGCGACCTTCTGCGCTCCGCAATCAAGCCGCGTGATGTTGAATTGATCGTGCGAAGGACATCGGAATGAACCTCTACACTCTCCTTGCCGCGCGTGCTGGCCGTGGCCGTCCTGTCCGCGTCGGATTGATCGGCGCCGGAAAGTTCGGCTCCATGGTGCTTGCCCAGGCGCAGCGCATTGCCGGCTACCACATGGTTGCCGTGACCGATCTCAACGTTGCCAAGGCGCGGGAGTCGATGCAGCGTGTCGGTTGGCCCGAAGAGCGCTATCAGGCCAGGAGCGCCGGCGAAGCGGTCAAGGCCGGCACGACCTTCGTCACCGACGACGTTGCGGCGATGCTTGCCTGCGACGAGATCGAATGCGTCATCGAGGCCACGGGCCATCCGATCGCCGGCACTCGCCATGCCCTGGCGGCGATCGAAGCGGGCAAGCATGTCATCATGGTCAATGTCGAAGCTGATGTCATGGTTGGCCCGATCCTCGCCGAAAGGGCCCGCCAGAAGGGTGTCATCTATTCGATGGCCTATGGCGACCAGCCGGCACTGATCTGCGAACTGGTCGACTGGGCCAGGGCGACAGGCTTCGAAGTGACGTCAGCCGGCAAGGGCATGAACTTCGAGCCGCGTTACCGCTACTCGACGCCTGATACCGTCTGGAGTTTCTTCGGCTGGACCGAGGAAGAAGTCGCCAAGGGTGATTTCAACCCGAAAATGTACAATTCCTTCACCGACGGCACCAAGGCCGCGATCGAGATGGCGGCAGTTGCCAACGGCACCGGCCTGGACTGCCCGGATGACGGTCTTGCATTCCCGCCCGCCGGCCTGCACGACCTCGCCAAGGTATTCCGCCCCGCGGCCGATGGCGGCCGGATGGCGCGGTCGGGCCTGGTGGACATCGCCGCCAGTCAGGAACCTGATGGCCGCGAGGTGTTCAACAACATCCGCTATGGCGTGTTCGTGACCTTCAAGGCGCATAATGAATATTCCCGCGCCTGCTTCAAGCAATATGGCCTGCTGACCGATCCGTCTGGCTGGTACGCCTCGATGTGGCGGCCCTTCCACATCATCGGTCTCGAGACGTCGGTCAGCGTGCTTTCGGCCGTCCTGCGGAACGAACCGACCGGTTGTTCGCGGGAATTCCGTGGCGATGCGGTCGCAACGGCCAAGAAGGACATGCAGCCGGGCGAAATGCTCGATGGCGAAGGCGGTTACGCCGTCTGGGCGAATGCGATCCCGGCTTCGCGCAGCCTCGATCTCGCCGCGCTGCCGATCGGCCTGGCGCACAACGTCAAGCTGAAGCGGCCGGTCAAGAAGGACCAGATCGTCAGCTTCGACGACGTCGAACTGGTGAATGACCTTGATGTGGTCAAGGTACGCCGCGACATGGAGCAGCAGTTCCGTTCCGCGGCAAGCGCTGCCGCCTGAGATCGACCGGTGGGAGGAGCGATCATGGGCGCGCAAGACAATAGACGACATTTCGTCGTGATCCCGGAATTCCGGGTGGGACCAGACGTCATGGCGGCTTTCCTGCACGCCGCCATGGACGACGCGCGACACTCGGCGGCCGACGAGCCGGGATGCCGGCAGTTTGACGTCGTGCGTCCGGAAGAAAAGGACAATTTGGTTCTTTTCTACGAGGTCTATGACGACCGGGAGGCGTTCGAAGCGCATATGCAGACACCGCATCTCAAGCGGTTCCAGGCTGCAATGAAATCGCTCGGTGTCGAGGAAACCCAGGTCCGCTTCGCGGCGAGGGAGCCCCTCTAGGAAAGACGACATCCTGGCGTTGGGAGGCGCTGGCATGAGCAATCATTCTCGACGCATCGGTTTCGTGGGTACGGGCATCATGGGCGGCCATATGGCTCGCCGGCTGGCCGAAGCCGGGTTCCCCGTCATGGCCTGGAACCGCAGTTCGGCCAAATCCGAAGCTCTTGGTGCCTACGGCGTCTCACAGGCCTCCCAGGCGGCACAGGTCGGGTGCGACGTCGACATCGTCATCTGCATGCTGAGTTCCGGCCCTGTCTGCGATGAGGTCCTGTTTGGCACTGGCGGCGTCGCTGCAGCCATGGCGCCGGGCTCCATTCTGGTGGTGATGAGCTCCATTCCCGTCGATACTGCCCGAAACCAGGCAGTGCGGGCGGGGCAGAAAGGCATTCGCTACGTGGATGCTCCCGTGTCCGGCGGCGAAGCGGGCGCCCGGGACGGCACGCTTGCCATCATGGCCGGTGGCGACGAAGACTTGGTTGGCGAATTGGCGCCCATTCTGACGCTTCTCGGTCGCGTCACCCATGTCGGGCCGGTCGGATCGGGCTCGCTGGCCAAACTTGCCAACCAACTCATCGTGGCAAGCAACATATGCGCGGTCGCCGAGGCCTTGCTTCTGGCCGAAAGGGGTGGCGCCAGCCCGGCAAGAGTGCGAGAGGCCCTTTCGGGCGGATTCGCCGACTCGACGGTGTTTCGCCAGCACGGCCGACGGATGATCGAAAGCGATTTCGCACCGGGCGGCCCGGCGAAATACCAGATCAAGGACACCGGCACGGCCCTGGAGCTTGCCGGATCTCTTGGACTGCACCTTCCGGTGGCGACCGAGGTCGACCGCATTTTCCGCGGTCTTGTCGAACATGGCGGCGGCGATCTCGATCACAGCGCTGCCATACTGGAATTGAGGCGCCTGAATTCGGGCGTGCAATGAAACAGATCTGACAACGATCAAGGGAGGAGAACCTATGAAAATGAAACTGATCGGCTCGCTCGTGGGCGCGCTGCTTCTGTCGGTCGGCGCCAGCCAGGCGGAGTCGCTTACGCTATCGACGCCCGACGCCGACACCTCGGAAATCACGCTCGCTGCCAAGCATTTCGCCGAACTGGTCAAGCAGAAGACCAATGGCGATCTCGAAATCCGCGTCTTCCCGAACGGCACGCTCTATGGCGGCGATCCTTCGGCAGGCGTCAAGCAACTCGCCGGCGGCTCGCTCGACATGCTTTTGAACGCGACGTCGCTCTACGCCACTTTCAATCCGAAGTTCACCGCGATCGCGGTGCCTTACCTGTTCAACGACGTGACGCAGCTCAGGAGTTTTCTCGATGGAGAACCCGGTGAGGAACTGACCGCCGAGCTCGACAAGATCGGTATCAAGGGGCTCGACCTCTGGTCGCGGCCGCTCAGGCAGATCACGAATTCGAAGCTGCCGATCACCAAGCCGGAAGACCTCAAGGGCATGAAGCTGCGGGTGCCGAACAATCCGCTCTGGGTCGAATTCTTTGGCGCGATGGGCGCTGCGCCGACGCCGATGGCCTTCGCCGAGGTTTACAATGCCCTCCAGCTCAAGGTCGTCGATGGACAGGAAAACCCTGTTAACGTGCCTGTCAGCGCAAAGCTCTACGAGGTGCAGAAATACCTCACCATCAGCAATCACATTGCCGATGCCTGGGTGGTGGGCGTCAACCCCGCGCGCTTTGCAGCGCTGTCGGATGCGCACAAGAAGGCGCTGCAGGACGCGGCCCTGGAAACCGAGGCCTGGAAGGCTGAGAACGACGCTGCCGACATCGCAAAATCGATTGCGACGCTGAAGGAAAAGGGCGTGGAGGTCAACGAGTTGACGCCGGAGCAGCGCGAGGCCTTCATTGCCGTCTCGCGAAAGCTTTCCCCGACCTTTGCGGGCCTCGTCAAGGACCAGGCATTCTTCGACCGTACCGTTGCCTTCGTCGGCAAGAACTGACCGATCGAACCAGCGCAGTGACCTTTCTCGGGGGCGGCCGCGTGTCGTTCCCGAATGGCGCTGCGGATGTTCCCGGACCATTTCGCAAGGACCGTTCAGATGAACTCCAAGGATCCACTGTTCGGCCGTGCCGTCAGGCTGGTAGCTGACGTCGCCGCCGGTGCCGCATGTGGCGGCATCCTGATCGTTGTGCTCATGCAGGTGACTGGCCGCCTGCTGGGCCGGCCTCTCCCCTGGACCGAGGAGGCCGTCCGTTTCCTCTTCATCTGGATGGTCTTTCTCGGGCTCGCCGCCGGTTTCCGAACCGTGGAATCGGCCCGCGTCGTGGTCTTCATGTCCATGGCGCGCGGTCTGTTCCGCCATATCGCGGTGCCGATCTATGTCGGCTCGTCGGTGGCGTTCTTCCTCATTACAGGATGGACCGGCATTACGCTCGTGCGCCAGCAGATCATGATGAACGAGGTGGCCGCCACCTTGCCGATACCGATGTGGGTTATCGGGCTGGTGATGCCGGTGTCTTCGGTCGTCGCCATCCTGGCAATAATCGAGTCGCTCAGAAGCCGTCGCGATCTGATTGCCTTGCCGGAGCCGGGGCTTCCTCCGGGCGAGATCGCGCATGCCGACATCAACATGACCACGGGTGCAAGATCATGAGCATGAGCCTCTTTCTGCTGATCATTTTCTTCGTCATGAGCATGTTCGGAGTGCCGCTCGCCATTGCTCTGGGCCTGGCCGGCGTGGTTACGCTGCTGCTTTTCACGCCGATGCCGTTCGACCTTCTGACGCAGACGATGTTCTCGTCGATGAACTCGTTCCTGCTCGTTGCCGTTCCGCTGTTCATCCTGGTCGGAGCCGTGATGGAGCGCGGCAGGGTTGCCGAGCGCATCTTCGACTTTGCCGAGGCGATGGTCGGCTGGCTACCGGGTGGTCTTGGCCACGTCAACGTCATCTCGTCGGTCATATTTTCCGGCGTGTCCGGTTCGTCCGTAGCCGATATCGCCTCGGTTGGGGCAATCGAGATCAAGGCCATGGAGCGCCATGGCTTCCCCAAGGGTTATGCGGTCGGCATGACGCTGTGCACGGCGACGCTGTCGTCGATCATTCCGCCATCGATCCTCGTCGTCATCGCCGGTTCTATCGCCAATGTGTCGATCGGCACCCTGTTGGTTGCAGGTCTGGTGCCCGGCCTGTTCATCGCCTTTGCATTCATGATCTTCAACCACTTCTATTCGGTCTATTACGGCTACAACCCACCTTCGCCATTCGTGTTTCGTAATGTCGTCGTCACCGGTCTTCGAGCCATCCTTCCGATGCTGACCCCAATCATACTGGTGGCTGGCATTGCCAGCGGCGCATTCACGCCGACCGAAGCTGCGGCGGTTGCGGTGGTCTATGTGCTGGTGTTAGCGATGCTGGTCTACCGCACCATTCCGTTGTCGGAACTCCCTGAAATCCTGATCTCGACCGCGCGCATCTCGGGAACGATATTGTTCATCGCGGCCACCTCGCAGCTTGCGGCATGGATATTCGCCTATGAGGGCCTGCCGGACAAAGTGGCCATCCTGCTCGATGCCATGAGCGTCGGGCCTGTCTCCGGCATGCTCGTGATTTTCGCCTTCCTGCTGATCATCGGCATCTTCATGGAGGCGATCCCGGCGATGTTCATCCTGATCCCAGTGCTGATGCCGCCTGTCATGTCGCTCGGCATCGATCCGATCCACTTCCTGGTGGTCACCGTCATGACGCTGACGCTCGGCCTCGTAACACCGCCGGTGGGCGTTTGCCTGTTTGCGGCAGCACAAGTTGCCAATATGCGTGTCGAAGACGTGATCCGCGGCTCACTTGCGCCGATGACGGTGCTCACGGTGGCGATATTCCTGCTCGTCCTCTTCCCGGTGTTGACGCTCGGGCCGATACGCCTGCTGGGGCTTTATCCATGACATCGCGCATCTCCGTGCCAGCAGGCTCCCGCGAACGGGACGCAGGACCAAAATACCTTGTCGTCATGGGCATTGCCGGAACGGGCAAGACGGAGATCGGACGACGGCTCGCAGAAGCGCTCGGAAGCGCTTTTGTCGAGGCCGACCAGTTCCACAGCCAGGAAAACGTGGAGCGGATGCGACGCGGCATCGGCCTGACCGATGCCGATCGGTGGCCCTGGCTTGCCGCTGTCTGCGATGCAGCCTCCGCCGAGACGTCGCAGCCGGTGGTGATTGCCTGCTCCACGCTCAAGCGAAGCTACAGGGACTTTCTGCGGCAGAGACTGGGGGATGTGCAGCTGCTGTTCCTGCACGGGGCGAGGGAACTTATCAAATCAAGGCTGCTGGCCCGCAAGGACCACTTTGCCTCGGCCTCCTTGCTCGAAAGCCAGCTCAACACCCTGGAACCTCCAGATGCAGGCGAGAGCGCCATCTGGCTCGATGTTGCAGCAACCCCTGATACAATCGTCGCCGAGGCAATGCTGGCACTCGCCTCACGTGGCGCCGACAGGGCGAGATAGAGAACGAACTCAGGTACTGAGCTTGTGCTCGCCTGATCAGGTGCGAAGGCACTCCCTGGTTCGATTGCATCGTCGGTGAGGCCGACCGTTTTTCTCTTTTTGGCCTCATCAGCTCCCTGAATGTATGGGACGCCTGCAACACTTGGGCTTGGCGATGCTGCACAACTGCCGTATGGGAGGGGGTGTTTCACCGCCCGTCGGGCCGACAGCTGTCGTTACCAAAGCAGATAATGCGCAAGAGCAAGGTACATCAAACGCGAGCGACCGGCTTTCTGCCGGCCATTCTGCTGTTTTGTGTCGCCTCGATCGCAGTCCTGTGCGGCCCCCCGGCCAATGGGACGCCCTGGACGCAATCGCAGTCCAGCGCTGCCATGGACAGCGTCGACATTCTCGACCGCCACAACGCCCCCGATTTCCCAAGGCGTCTTTTCGTCGTCGTGGACCAGAGATCGGTCAAGGCGCTGGCGGCGCATGACGACGACAAGTCCAAGGGTGCATTGGTCCCCACCGATGTCGGGCTCGCCGCACCCTATGTCGCGGCGCGGTCCCCTGCCATCCATCTCCGGATGGTCAGCCCCGAAGCGCCGCATGGCTACAAGACCCGCGCGCCTCCCCGCATCGCCTGATCTTTCCTGACTGCTGCGGTTCTTCGCAGCCTCGACATTTAGGCTTACGCCTGAGCGCAGGACGCCCAGGCTCGCCATCACAGGATCAGAATTATGCGAACTTCCCGATGGGTGTTGGTGACTTACACCATCATCATTCTGGCCGGCATCATTGCCGCGCTGCCCAATATCCTCACGCAACAGCAACTTGCGGCACTGCCCGGCTGGTTCCCCAAGAAGCAGATCACGCTTGGCCTCGACCTCCAGGGCGGATCGCATCTTGTCCTTGAAGTGGATGCGAAGACGCTGAAGGCAGACCGCCTTCGCTCGCTGCTGGACGACGTGCGCGGCGCCCTGCGCAAGGAGCGTATCAACGCATCGTCGGCGCGGCTCGCAGGCGATGCCATTGTCGTCA
Source organism: Hoeflea sp. 108 (assembly GCF_000372965.1). Classification (NCBI taxonomy): domain Bacteria; kingdom Pseudomonadati; phylum Pseudomonadota; class Alphaproteobacteria; order Hyphomicrobiales; family Rhizobiaceae; genus Hoeflea; species Hoeflea sp. 108. Next base: position 242,789 of record NZ_KB890025.1, read on the forward strand.
CCATTGCCGACGATGCGCAGCGCGCGACGGCGCTCACCACGCTACAGGCGCTGGCTGTTCCCGTCAGCGGCCTCGGCCTTGGCGGTGGCGTGCCTGACATCGCGGTCAGCCAGGCCGACAACCAGATCAAGGTCGGTCTTACCGAGGCCGGGTTGCGCGACAAGCTTGACGCGGCACTCCAGCAGAGCCTCGAGATCGTGCGCCAGCGCGTCGACCAGGTCGGCGTCGCCGAGCCGACGATCCAGCGCGTCGGCAGCGACCGCATGCTGGTGCAGCTTCCCGGGCTCCAGGATCCGACGAGGCTGCGCGCATTGCTTGGCAGCACGGCCAAGATGACCTTCCACATGGTGGCCAACGTTGCCAGCGGCGAGCCGCTTCCACGTGGCGTGACCATGATGCCCGATGCCAAGTCGGGCGCGCAGTATCCTGTCGAAGACCGCGTTGCGCTGGATGGCGCACGCCTCACCGATGCCCGCGCCAACTTCGACCAGCGCACCCAGGAGCCATTGGTTTCCTTCCGTTTCGACAGCGTTGGCGCGCGCCAGTTCGCCGAGATCACCGCTGCCAATGTCGGCAAGCCCTTCGCCATCGTGCTCGACGGCAAGGTGCTGTCGGCGCCCGTCATTCGCGAGCCCATCACCGGCGGCTCGGGCCAGATCAGCGGCAATTTCAGCGTCGAAGAGACGGTGACGCTTTCGGCGCTGCTGCGCGCTGGTGCGCTGCCGGCGCCGCTGACCGTTATCGAAGAACGCACTGTCGGTCCTGACCTTGGCGGCGACGTCATCAAGATGGGCATCTACACCGGCATCGCCGGTTTCGTGGCCGTTGTGCTGTTCATGGTGGCGCTCTACGGCAGCTGGGGCATGATCGCCAATTTCACGCTGTTGCTGCACCTGATCCTGACCTTCGGCGTGCTGACGCTGATCGGCGGCACGCTGACTTTGCCCGGCATCGCCGGCATCATCCTTGGCATTGGCTTCGGCGTCGACGCCAACATCCTGATCAACGAACGCATAAGGGAAGAGTCGAAGAAGGGGTTGAGCGCTTTCGCGGCCTTGGACAATGGCTTCAAGCGCGCATATTCGACCATTGTCGACGCCAACGTGACGTCGCTTATTGCCACCGGCCTGCTGTTCATGTTCGGCTCGGGCCCGGTGCGCGGCTTTGCAATCACCATGTTCCTGGGCACCTGCCTGTCGATGTTCACCGCCGTTTCGGTGACGCGCATCCTGATGGCCGCCGTGGTGCGCCGCAAGCGCCTGAAGACGATCACGATCGAACCGCTGATCCGCTTCTTCCCGGAAAAGACCTCGGTCTCGTTCATGAAGGCGCGCTATCTCGGCATCGGCATGTCGATCTTCCTGTCGCTCGCTTCGATCGGCCTCTTCTTCAAGCCGGGCCTCAACTACGGCATCGACTTCAAGGGTGGCATCCAGGTCGAGATTGCGACGTCTACCCCGGCCGACCTGTCACAGCTGCGCAGCACGCTGGGCAGCTTGAACATCGGCGAGGTGGCGCTGCAGCAGATCGGCAGCGACGGCAACGTGCTCATCCGCGTCCAGCGCCAGGACGGCGGCGAAACGGCACAGACCGCTGCCGTTGACGCCATCAAGGCTGCCGTGCAGAAGCTCGACCCAAGCGTGAAGTTCGAACGCACCGAAGTGGTGGGTCCGAAGGTCAGCGGTGAGTTGGCGCAATCCGGCATCATGGCGGTGGTGTTGGCCGCCCTCGCCATGCTGATCTACATCTGGTGGCGTTTCGAATGGAACTTCGCCATCGGAGCCATCGCCACGCTTGTGCTGGATACCACCAAGATGGTGGGCTTCTTCGCGCTGTTCGGGCTGGACTTCAACCTGACGGCGATCGCGGCCCTTTTGACCATCATCGGTTACTCGGTGAACGACAAGGTCGTGGTCTATGATCGCATGCGCGAAAACCTGCGCCTGTACAAGAAGATGCCGCTGCGCGAACTCATCGACATGAGCATCAACCAGGTGTTCGCACGCTGTATCTACACCTCGGTAGCGATCCTGCTCTCGATGCTGCCGATGGCCATCTGGGGCGGCAGTGCCGTCGAGAACTTCGCCGTGCCCATGGTGTTCGGCGTGTTCATCGCGACGACCTCGTCGATCTTCATCGCAGCACCGATCCTGCTCTTGCTGGGCGACTGGTGGCAGCATCGCAAGGTCGAGCAGGCAGAAGGCGCCACGGCGAGTCTCGCCAAGGGCTGAAAACCGAACCGGGCAGCCCTTGTGGCTGCCCGTTTCTTCATTGCAGGGCCATGAACGATCATGCTGCCCGGTCTTTTTCGTCGCGATCGAGCATGGCGACGATGACCGGCCTTAGCCGAGGTCTCCCGCTTACCGGTAGCAATGGGCATACATTGTGCATATATATGGATGCGCAATGTTGGAGCCCTGCGACGTCATGACTGCAACGGCATGGTTGCCGACGATATCGAAAGCGGCGGGGCCGCTTTACCTGGCCATCGCCGACGCGCTGTCGGCCGACATCGCTTCAGGCAGGCTGGAGAACGGCTTCCGGCTGCCGCCACAGCGGACATTGGCCGACCAGCTCGGCATCGACTTCACCACGGTGAGCCGCGCCTATGCCGAGGCCCGCAAGCGCGGCCTGATCGAAGGCCGCGTCGGTCAGGGCACCTATGTGCGGGCGCGTCGTCCCGCCGGGCCCGCACCTGTCGTGACCGGCATCATCGATATGAGCATGAACTTGCCGCCTCGTTTCGACGACGCCGAGCTTGCCGCGCGCATGTGGGATGCAATGTCGGGGCTGGAGACGGCTGCCGGGCTCGACCTCATGATGCGCTACCAGGAGGCGGGCGGCACGTCCCGCGACAAGGCCTCGGGTGCCGCCTGGCTTGCGCCGCGCCTGGGCGAAATTGGCCCCGGCCGGCTGCTGCTGACGCCCGGCGCACAAGGCGCGCTGCTGGCGCTTGTCGGTGCTCTTGCCGCACCGGGCGAGACGATTTGCGCCGAGGCGCTGACCTATCCGGGGTTCTTGGCCGTAGCCGAACATTTCAGGTTGCGGGTCGCCGGCGTTGCCATGGATGCCCAGGGGCTCATTCCCGAAGCCTTCGAGGAAGTCTGCCGCACGCAGTCGCCCAAGGCACTCTACACGACGCCGACGCTGCACAACCCGACCACCGCAACGCTGCCGCTGGAACGCCGGGAGCGCATCGCCGGCATTGCGCGGCGCTACAATGTTCTGATCGTCGAGGACGACGCCTATGGCGCTATACCTGTGAAACCGGTGCCGCCCTTTGCGGCGATCGCGCCAGACGTCACCTATCACATATCAGGCCTCGCCAAATGCGTGTCGCCGGCGCTCAGGGTCGCCTATCTGGTGGTGCCGCAGGAGCGCGGTGTCGGTCATCTTGCGGGGGCTATCAGGGCGACTGCCGGCATGGCCTCGCCGCTGACGGCGGCGATCGCCACACGCTGGATCGAAGGAGGTGTCGCGCAAGCGGTGCTGGAGGCCATCCGCACCGAGGCCCGTCAGCGCCAGGCCATCGTCGCCCAGACCTTGCCAAGTGAGCTGGTGCAGGCCGATCCCGAAGGCTTCCACGCCTGGCTGAAGCTGCCTGGTCACTGGCACCGCAGCGACTTTGCCGCGCGCCTGCGCTCGGCAGGCATCGGCGTCGTCACCAGCGATGCGTTTGCGGTCGGAGGCGTGGCTACGGAGGCGGTCAGGCTCGGGCTGGGCGCGGCGCCCGATCAGGCCTCGCTCGCGGCAGGTCTCCGGACCGTGGCCGAGCTGCTTGCCGAACAGTCGGCGATGTCGACGATGGTGGTTTGAGCGCCTAGGCTGGTTCGGCAGCTGACGGCATTGCTGCCGGAAATGGTCCGGCAAACGGTTCGATCCGGTTCATGCCGAGCATTTCATTGAGTGGCTTCTCATCGCTGACGCGCCGGAACATGCCCGGTGACATCCAGCGTGCATGGCCATCCAGATTGGGCGCGCCGCGGCCCGACCCGACATCGTCGATCCACAAAGTTCGCGTCTCCAGCGAAATGCGGGTCAGGCCGGTCGAATTGGGTACGCCGGCATGCGCATGGGCGCTCGAGAAGGCGATGACCTCGCCAGGGGCGATGACGACGGGAAATGCCTCGGCCTCGAGCTGCTCGGTCAAATGCGGGATCGCAGCGTCGGCGTCGTTGGCGTTGCGTCCGCCGGCCTTGGATCGCTCGATGACAGCCATCAGGTCGAATGTCGCGCTGGTGTTGGCAACCGGCCGGTCCCACAGCGATGGATACATGGCGAAGGTGCGGTCGGCGTCGATATCGTAGATCGGTGCCCACCAGTTGGTCTGGGCATAGAGATTCGAACCCCAGGTGTCGCGATGAAAGGCGATGGTCGCCGTCGTGCGGGCTCGAGGAACTGCCGCACCGCGATCCTGGTGCGGCTGGAAACGGAGGTAGAGGCTGTCGCGGGCAAGCTCGTGGGCGTCGAGGCCGGCGGCTTCGAACATGTCCCGCCACAGCCGCTTGACCTCCGGCGCCCTGGCGAAGTCGCGCTGACGCCGGGCGAAGCTCTCGGTCTGTTCGTGATGCGAGAGGTGGCGATGGATCTCGATGGGAACATACGGCGCGAACGCATCTTCGAGGAAGGCGCGGGCAAAAGTCACCAGCTCCCGCATCGGCGTCAGGCCGGCAAGGCGCAGGATCTCCCCGGCATAGATGCGGTCGTGGAAGTCGCGCGGGGCGAGCGGCCCCTCGATCCCGGTGTACATCGTGGCGTGTCTCAGACAGTCAGGCCGGCAAGGCCCATCAGGAAGCGGAACAGATAGGCGACCAGCCCGAGAGACAGCACGCTCACGGTCCAGATCAGCACCAGCCAGCCGATGCGCTTGGCCCAGCTGTCAGGTGCCTGCGAGGGTGCCCCCATCAGTGATAGCCCTCGCCGGCTTTCACTTTGCCGCGGAATACATAATAGGACCAGGCGGTGTAGCCGAGGATGAAGGGGATGATGAACAGCGCGCCGACGAGCGCAAAGCCCATGCTCTGCGGCGGGGCGGCCGCCTCGCGGATGGTGATGTCAGGCGGGATGATATTGGGCCACAGGCTGATGCCGAGGCCGCTGTAGCCCAGGAACAGCAGGAACAACACCAGGATGAATGGGCCGGCATGCGGAACACCCTGCAGGCTGCGCAGGATCAGCCAGCCGCAGACCAGAACGAGCACCGGTACCGGCGAGAAGAAGACGATGTTGGGGAAGCTGAACCAGCGCGCGGCGATGTCGGGGTGGGCAAATGGCGTCCACAGGCTGACAATGCCGATAACGGCGAGCAGCGTCAGCGTCACGGGCCGCGCCAGCGCCACCATGCGATCGTAGAGCGCACCCTCGGTCTTGATGATCAGCCAGGTGGAGCCGAGCAGGGCGTAGGCGACGATCAGGCCGAGCCCGGTGAACAGGGAGAAGGGCGTGATCCAATCGAGCGGCCCGCCTGAAAAGGCGCCGTTCTCGACCTTGAAGCCATCGAGGAAGGCGCCCAGCGACACGCCCTGGAAGAAGGTTGCGACATAGGAGCCGCCGGCGAAGGCGCGGTCCCAGAAAGCCTTGTGGTGCTCGTCGGCCTTGAAACGGAACTCGAAGGCGACGCCACGCCAGATCAGCCCGAGCAGCATCAGCACCAATGGCAGGTAGAGCGCACTGAGGATGACGGCATAGGCCAGCGGAAAGGCGGCCATGAGGGCGGCACCGCCCAGCACCAGCCAGGTCTCGTTGCCGTCCCACACCGGCGCCACCGTGTTGACCATGGTGTCGCGGTCCTCTCGTTCGCGGACGAAGGGAAACAGGATGCCGATGCCGAGATCGAAGCCATCCATGATGACATACATCATCAGGCCGAAGGCAATGATGACAGCCCAGACTACGGGAAGATCGATGCCCATCGGTTCAGCCCTTCCTGTCCTGGTGTGCGGAGGCGAACATGTCCATCTGGTCGTGCGCCGCCGACAGCGGGCGCGAAGGCCGGCCGCCTTCGTCGTCAGGTTCGTGCTCGGATTCAGCCGGGCCCTTGCCGACCAGCTTCAGCATGTAGCTGGTGCCGATGCCGAAGACGATGAAATAGACGACGATGAACACCACCAGCGTGACGCTCATGGCCAGCGCCGAGTGGTTGGACACCGCGTCCTTGGTACGCATCACGCCATAGACGATCCATGGCTGGCGGCCGATTTCGGTGGTGTACCAGCCGGCGAGGATGGCGATCAGACCCGCCGGCCCCATCCATGTGGCGAAGCGCAGGAACAGCCGCGTCTCGAACAGCCGGCCGCGCCAGCGCAGCCATACGCCCCAGAGGCCGAGCAGCAGCATCAGCATGCCAAGGCCGACCATGATGCGGAAGCTCCAGAACACCACAGTCGAGTTCGGGCGGTCCTCTTTGGCGTATTCCTTCAGGCCGGGGAACTGGCCGCTCCAGGTGTGGGTCAGGATCAGGCTGCCGAGGTGCGGCACCTTGATCGCGTAGAGCGTCTCTTCCTTCTCCATGTCCGGTATGCCGAACAGGGTCAGCGGCACGGCCTCGCCTGGCTTGTTCTCCCAGTGGCCTTCGAGAGCGGCGATCTTGGCGGGCTGGTGCTTGAGGGTGTTCAGCCCGTGCAGGTCGCCGGCGATGATTTGGATCGGCGCCGTGAACAGCAGCATCCACATGGCCATCGACAGCATGGTGCGGACGCGGGCGTTGTCGTTGCCGCGCAGCAGATGCCATGCGCCTGCGGCGCCGACGAACAGCGCGGTCGACAGGAAGGCGGCGATCGTCATGTGGGCGAGGCGATAGGGGAAGGACGGGTTGAAGATAACCTTGAACCAGTCCACCGGCACAACGACGTTGTTGACGATCTCGAAGCCCTGCGGGGTCTGCATCCAGCTATTGGAGGCAAGGATCCAGGTGGCCGAGATCAGTGTGCCGATGGCCACCATGATGGTGGAGAAGAAGTGCAGACCGGGGCCGACGCGGTTCCAGCCGAACAGCATGACGCCGAGAAAGCCCGCCTCGAGGAAGAAGGCGGTGAGCACTTCATAGGCCAGCAGCGGTCCGGTGATCGAACCGGCGAAGGAAGAGAAATAACTCCAGTTGGTGCCGAACTGGTAGGCCATGACCAAGCCGGAGACGACGCCCATGGCGAAGTTGACGGCGAAGATCTTGGACCAGAAATGGTAGAGGTCGCGATAGACCGTGTCGCGCTTCCACAGCCACAGTCCTTCCAGTACGGCCAGGTAGCTGGCCAGGCCGATGGTGATGGCCGGGAAGATGATGTGGAAGGATATTGTGAAGCCGAACTGTATACGGGCCAGTTCCAGGGCTGTCAGGCCGAACATCAAGGACCTCTCTGCAAGCACGGCCGCCTTGGGCTGCCGTTGAACGATGCCGAAAGCCTGTCGGCCTCCAACGAATATTAACCAGCCTCCCGATTGCCGCCATCCTGATCCCATTGCGGCGGAAAGTCGACGCGGACATTTTGCCCCACGGAATGGGGTGCGGCCCTTCGTCTCTGCATACAATGCCAAGACAAAACAAATATTGTATGTAACGTATGCGAATTATATGCAAATCGATATTGCATGCAAGGGCATTGCGCCCTATGTATCGGTCATGGATGGCGGGCCGGCATGTGGCGCCGCCCGTATTCGCGATCCGCCATGATGGAGGCGAGCATGTCTGAGAGCAGATATAAGGCCGAGGGTTTCACGCCCACCGACAATCCGATGAAGACCGGCATTCAGGGCCTTTGCCCGCGCTGCCAGATGGGGCACCTGTTCTCGGGGTTCCTGAAACTCGCGCCGCGTTGCGAGGTTTGCGGCCTCGATTATTCCTTCGCCGATCCGGCCGATGGCCCGGCCTTCTTCGCCATGACCATCGCCGCTGTGCCCGCGCTCGCCTTCGGCGTCTGGTTCCAGATGGCCTTCGGCCTGCCGCTGTGGGTGCATATCTTCATCACCCTGCCGCTGACGGTCCTATCATGCATGGCGCTGCTGCGCCCGCTCAAGGGCTGGCTGGTCTGCTCGCAATATTTCCACAAGGCCGAGGAAGGCTCGATCGACTTCGACTGGCACGCCAAGGCCAAGATCGCCGCCGACAAGGGCGGACATAAGCCGGCCGTCTGATCAGCGCGGCCTGACGAATGCCTCGACCAAGGCTGAGACAGCTGCAATGTAGTCGTCGATGCCGGTGCCGCGCCGGCGGTACTTGGCGCGCTTGACGTACCAGTCCTGCAGGAGCGGCTTGATCAGCGAGGCCGTCAGCTCGATGTCGGTGACCGCAAAGGTGCCGCGCTCGACCCCGCGCCGCAGCACGGCTGCGAAAATCTCCTCGGTCGCGGCCTCGCTGTCGATGGCCATGCGGCGCTCGGCTGCGGGAAAGGATTTTGCTTCCATATAGGCGAAGACGAACCACGGCTGCATCGCCTCGGTGAGGCGGATATGCGCCTCTATCAGCCATTTCAGGTGGGACCCGGGGTCTTCGGCGATCTCGTCGGAGGCCGCTGTCAGCACCTCGTTTACGGTGGTCGAGACCTCGCCCAGGATCATCGATAGCAGCGTCGTCTTGTTGTCGAAATAGGAATAGAGCCCACCCATGCTGAGGCCTGAGGCCTGGGCCAGGTCGCGCAGGCTGGTGGCGTGGAAGCCCTGCCTGTTCGACAGCTTCAGTGTCGCCTCGATGATGCGGACAAGATTGGCGACCGCGACATGCGGCTTCTGCACGCGCACCGAATCGCGGTGGCGCTCGAGGATGCGCGCGCACAGCGCTTCCGTTGAAAAGGCGCTCGACCATTGCCTGTGCATGGCGAAGTTCACATGATCTCCGTTCGATCGAGTTGGCGGGGCCTGTCCGCCCAAGGCCGGAATAGCAGCAATCGGCCTGTTGCAAAAGGGGTTGAAGGCGAATAAGAAAAACGAGCGCTCGCTTGTTTTTTGAGGTGAAACCTGATGCTGTTCGACGATCTCAGGGGCAAGAGGGCCCTCATAACGGGGGCTTCCGGCGGGCTTGGGCTGCACTTCGCCGAGCTGCTTTCGCGCCATGGCGTTGCCGTCACGCTGGCGGCCCGGCGCAAGGAGACGCTTGACGAGGCCTGTGCCGCGATCAAGGCGGCCGGCGGCGCCGCCCGTGCCATCCAGATGGATGTCGCCGATGGCGCATCGGTGGCTGCGGCGCTGGCTGATGCGGGACCAAGTTTCGACATTCTTATCAACAATGCCGGCATTTCTGGTGCCGGGCGCGCGCTCGACCTCGACGAGGCCGAATGGGACCGCGTGCTCGACACCAATCTGAAGGGCGTGTTCGTCGTGGCCCAGGCCGTGGCGCGCAGCATGAAAGCCGCGGGACATGGCGGCGCCATCGTCAACATCGCTTCGATCCTCGGCCACCGCGTCGCCGGCAATCTCAGTGCCTATGCCGCCTCGAAGGCCGGCGTGCTGCAGCTGACCAAGGCGCTGGCGCTCGAATGGGCGCGCAACGGCATCCGCGTCAACGCGCTCTGCCCGGGCTACATCGAGACAGACATCAACCGCGCGTTCTTTTCCTCCGAGGCCGGCCAGCAGCTCGTCAAGCGCATTCCCCAGCGCCGGCTGGGCAGGCCCGAGGAACTCGACGGTGCCCTGCTTCTGCTGGCTTCCGCCGCCGGCAGCTACATCACCGGCTCGTCGATCGAGGTCGATGGCGGCCATCTCGTTTCTTCGCTGTGAGGCCCGTCATGAATTTCGATATCCCAGCCCGCGTCGAAGATTACCGCGTCCGTATCGCCGATTTCGTCGACAGCGAGATCCTGCCGCTGGAGGCCGACAAGGCGTCCTATGACGTTCATGGCAACATCGCTTTGCCGCTGCTCGAGACATTGCGCGCCAAGGCGCGGGCGCAAGGCCTGTGGTGTCTGCAGCTCAAGCCGGAAACCGGCGGCGCCGGCCTCGGCAAGATGGGCATGGCCGTCTGCTACGAGGAGATGAATCGCTCGATCTTCGGCCCGGTGGTGTTCAATTCTGCCGCGCCCGACGACGGCAACATGATGGTGCTGGAAGCGCTGGGCACGCCCGGGCAGAAGGAAAGATGGCTGAAGCCGATCGTCGAGGGCAAGGTGCGTTCGGCTTTCGCCATGACCGAGCCGCATCCCGGCGGCGGATCCGACCCGTCGATGATCGCCACCCGGGCCGAGAAACGTGGCGACAGATATGTGGTCAGCGGCCGCAAGTGGTTCATAACAGGAGCGGAGGACGCCAGCCACTTCATCCTGATCGCCCGCACCTCCGATGACCCCAAGCACGGGCTGTCGGCGCTGCTGTTCCACAAGGATCAGCCCGGCTGGTCGATCAAGCGTCGTATCGAGATCATGGGGCCGGAGGAGCATGGCGGTCATTGCGAGCTCGAATTCGACGGGCTGGAAATCCCGGCCGAAAACCTTCTGGCCGGCGAGGGCAGGGGCATGAAGGTGACGCAGGTGCGGCTTGCGCCGGCGCGTCTCACGCACTGCATGCGGTGGCTCGGGCTGTCCAAGCGCTGCGTCGAGATCGCCAGGGCCTATGCCGCCGAGCGCTACGGCTTCGGCGTCCGGCTCGCCGACCGCGAGAGCATCCAGCTCAAGCTCGGCGAGCTCGCGATGCGCATCGAGATCGGCCGCATGCTGGTGATGAAGGCAGCGTGGGAGCTCGACCGCGGCGGCTTCGCCCGCAAGGAGGTGTCGATGGCCAAGGTTCAGGTCGCCAACGTGCTGCATGACGCCGCCGATGTGGCAATTCAGATCAATGGTGCGCGCGGCTATTCCAAGGACACGGTGCTCGAATGGATCTACCGTTACGCCCGCCAGGCACGGCTGGTCGATGGCGCCGATGAAGTGCACAAGATGGTGCTGAACCGCCTGCTCAACGACGAAGGTTCGAACTTCTGGCGCTGGAACGTCGAAGGCGAGGCGTAAGGAGACGATGGGAGGGGCAGAGGCTAGGCAGGCAATGAAGGTCGATTTCGATCCGGCGGCGCTGGAGGCATTCCTCGGCGAGCGCTTCGGCAAGGGTGACATGCGGCTCGACCGGATCGGCGGAGGCCAGTCCAACCCGACCTATTTCGTCGATTTCGGCGGCCGCCGCATGGTGTTGCGCAAGAAGCCGTCGGGGCCGATCCTGCGCGGGGCGCATGCCATCGACCGCGAGTACCGCGTGCTGGCGGCGCTCGCACCGACCGACGTGCCGGTGCCGCGGCCGGTGCTTTTTCACGACGTCGATGAACCCTTGGGCACGCCCTTCTATCTGATGGAGCGCCTCGAAGGCCGGGTCTTCCATGATTGCTCCTTGCCAGGACTTTCACGCGACGAACGGCGCGGCATCTATCTCGGCATGGCCGAGGCGATGGCCAGGCTGCACGCCGTGCGTCCCGACGAGATCGGTCTCGGCGACTATGGCAAGCCGGGCAATTATTTCGAGCGCCAGATCGGCCGCTGGACCCGGCAGCTCGCGGAATCCCCAGGCGAAAGAATCCCGGTGCTGGAAGCGGCGGCCGACTGGCTGCCGCAACACCTGCCGGCCGACGATGGCCGCGTTTCCATCGCCCATGGCGATTTCCGTCTTGGCAACCTGCTGTTCCATCCTGACAAGCCCGAGGTCATCGGCATCCTTGACTGGGAGCTTTCGACGCTTGGCCATCCGCTTGCCGATCTCGGCTTCTGTTCTATGACCTGGCACTCGGCGCCTGACGAATATGGCGGTATTCTCGGCCTCGACCGGGAGGCGCTGGGCATTCCGAGCCAGCGTGAATTCCTCGACCATTACTTCGCTCATGCCGTGCCCACAGCTCCGCTCGAGCGCTTCCACCTAGTCTTTTCGCTGTTCCGTTTCGCGGTGATCTTCGTCGGCATCGCCGACCGGGTACGCGCCGGCAATGCGGCCGCTGCCGATGCCGCTGACGTTGCGCCGCTCGCTGGCCGCTTTGCCACGCGCGCCATGGAAATCATCGACGGCGCGCGACCCTGGTAAGCCTGGTGTTCGATAGCTGGATGCAAAAAAGCCCGCGGAGATGCGGGCTTTTTTGTTGTTTCAAGGCGGCCCAGCTACTGCAGCAACATGCCGGCCGGGTCGAAACCGGGCTTGGTCCGTTTGACGATGTCGGCGGTGATGCGGGCAGAGCCGGCCGACATGGTCCAGCCCATATGGCCGTGGCCGACATTGAAGACCATGTTGGAGAAGCGGCCGCCGCGGCCGAAGATCGGCGTACCCTCGGGCGTCATCGGGCGCAGGCCGGCCCAATATTGCGGCTTGGCGAAGTCGGCGCCGTTGGGGAACAGGTCGCGGATCGCCGACAGCATGTGCCGGAAATCCTCTGGCTTATGCGACTTGTCGAAGCCGGCAAATTCGGCCGTCGCCGTGACACGCAGCCGGTCGCCGAAGCGGGCATAAGCGACAAGGTTGTCTTCGTCGACGCCGCCGACCGTTGGCGCAAGGTTGCTGTCGTCGAATGGCATGGTCACCGAATAGCCTTTGATCGGATAGATCGGCAGCGACACGCCGAGCCGCCGGGCGAAGTCAGGGGCGAACACGCCGAGGCACAGCACGAATTCGTCGGCCTCGACCGATCCCTTCGAGGTAGTGACGCGGGCGATGCGGTCGCCGACGTTTTCGAAACCCTTGACCTCGGTGTCGAACAGGAAATTCACGCCGAGATTCTCGTGGCAATGGCGGGCGAGGTTCTGGGTGAAGACACGCGCATCGCCGCTGCCGTCGGAGGGGCAGTATACGGCGCCGGCGAACTTGTCCTTGACCTTGGCAAGCGCGGGGTCGATGCGTGCCGCTTCGTCGGCGGAGATGGCGCGCAGATCGAGACCTTCCTCTATGAGGATGCGGGTGTTGGTCGAGCCACGGGCGAAGGATTCGGGCTTGCGGTAGAGATAGAGCAGCCCGCCCTCCAGTCCGTGATAGTCGATGCCGGTATCCGCGACGATGTCCATCAGCCGGTCCTGTGAATAGCGGCAGAGCCGGACCTTGCGCTTGGTGTTGGTGCGGGCCTTTTCGGCGGTGCAGTTCATCAGGAACTTCCACGACCACGACCACAGTCTAGGGTCCAGGCTCGGCTTGAAGCGCAACGCCTGGCTATCGTCGAACAGCGAGCGGAGCAGGATGCGAGGTGCCTTGGGCGACGACCAGGTATAGGCATGGCCCGGCGCAATCAGCCCTGCATTGGCGAAGCTGGTCTCGCCCGCCGCCTCCGGCAGTCGGTCGATGACAGTGACTTCGTGGCCGTCACGGGCAAGCTCATAGGCAGTCGTAACGCCGGCCACACCGGCGCCGAGCACGGCAACACGCATCCTGAATCTCCGTGATTGTACCGTTGCCGCTCAGAGTGCGGCGATCACGGCGATCTCGACCGTGAACTGCGGCGCGGCCAGCTTGGATTCGACGGTGGCGCGGGCAGGCGCGCAGTCCTTGGCCACCCAGGCGTCCCAGACGGTATTCATCTCGGCGAAGCCGGCAATATCGGAAAGCCATATGGAGGCGGACAACAGCTTGGTCTTGTCGGTACCGGCTTTGGCCAGAACTGCGTCGATGCGGTCGAGGATGTTCTTTGTCTGGGCTGTGACGCTCTCGCCGCCGGCATCGAGCGCGACCTGGCCCGCGACATAGACCGTGTTGCCGTGGACGACCGCCTGGCTCATGCGCGGGCCAACGTCAATTCGGGTGATGCTGCTCATTTGAAAACACTCCAGGTTTGGTTCTATTGCGTCGCTACTATATGTCGACACAAGTGTATCCACAAGAGGATTGTGGACTGCACTTCGCCGTGCCATTAGTTCGGCGACGCGAGAGCGAGAGCCGACTCGAACCAAAGACCGGGCGGCCGGAACGGAGCCAAGGGTGCAGAAGACAGCCAAGCCGAAAAAGCCGGGGCGTGCCGCCGACAGCGTCGAGAAGGTCTATGAGGCGGTGAAGGAGCTGGCCGTCGATTACCGCTTCAAGCCGGGCGAGCGCGTCAACGAGGTCGAGCTTGCGACAAGGCTGGGCGTATCGCGCACGCCGGTGCGCGAGGCGCTGAATCGGCTGGCGCGCGATGGCTTCATGAGCTTCGTGCCCAATCGCGGCTTTTATGCCCGCGACATTACGCCGGAAGGCGTGCAGGAACTCTATGAACTCAGGGCTGCCATCGAGCGCGCCGCTTTTCGCCTGGCCTGCCAGCGCGGTACCGATGTCGAAATCGCCGAGACCATCGCCATCTGGCAGAACAACAGCAATCTCGGCCCCACCACCAACTGGGCCATGGTGGCGGAGGCCGACGAGGCCTTCCACATCGCCATCGTCAAGCTGGCCAAGAACGAGCGTATGCTGGTGGCGCTGGATTCGGTCAATTCGCTGATCCGGTTCTTCCGGCGCATCGACCTTGAAAGCAACCGCCGCCGCGGTGGCACCTATGACGAGCATGCGGCAATCATCGATTGCCTCCGGCGGCGCGACGGCGACGCTGGTGGCGAACTCATGGAGCGCCATATCACGCTGAGCTCGGCCCATGCCGTAGAGGTGACCAAGGAAGGTCTGGCTCGGATCTTCTTCGGCAGACCCGACTAGCCGCGCGCTGTGTTTTCCCCTGTTTAGAACGCAACGGCCGAGCGGCCGGCGTTGCAACGCGGTTCCGCCTGTGCAGACGTAGCGGCTGCCGCGCCGCTGGCTTGGCCTTCAGGGATTGGGAGAAGTGAATGGGGCCTCCGGTCGATCCGGTTCCCGCAGGGGATAGCCAGCCTAAGTCAGCCGATGTCGTGATCGTCGGTGGCGGCATCATCGGCGTCAGTACGGCGTTGTTCCTGGCCAAGCGCGGCGTATCGGTCGTCCTGTGCGAGAAGGGACACATCGCCGGCGAGCAGTCGAGCCGCAACTGGGGCTGGTGCCGGCGCATGGGCCGCGACCCGCGCGAACTGCCTCTGATCGTCGAGGCGCTGAAGATGTGGGGCGACATCGAGCAGCTGGTCGGCGAGGACGTCGGATTCCGCCGCACCGGCATTCTCTATCTCTGCCAGGACGAAAGCGACGTCGAGCATCATTCCGAGTGGCTGAAGACGGCCGGCGACTATGCGCTCGACACGAGGATGATCGAGGGCAGGGCGCTCGCCGATCTGATGCCCGGCGCGCAGAAGAATTTTCGTGCGGCACTTCACACGCCAAGCGACGGTCGCGCTGAGCCGCAGAAGGCGGCGCCCGCGATTGCGCGCGCCGCACAAAGAGCCGGCGCGCAGATCCTGTTGCGCTGCGCCGTGCGCGAGATCGAGACCGAGGGCGGCCGCGTCAGCGGTGTCGTCACTGAAAATGGCCTGATCCGCGCCGGAACCGTCGTGGTCGCCGGTGGCGCTTGGTCGAGCCGGCTCTGCCGGGATGTTGGCGTTCGCCTGCCGCAGCTTGCCGTGCGCTCGTCGGTCATGCGCACGGCACCTGTCGAGGGTGGTCCCGACGGTGCCGCATGGACCGAGGGTTTTGCTTACCGCAAGCGGCTCGACGGCGGCTACACCATCGCCGACGGCACGATCAGCTACCACCATGTAAATCCCGACAGTTTCCGCTATTTCGCCGACTTCCTGCCGATCCTGTCGCGCGAATGGCGCTCTGTCGGCCTGCGCTTCGGCGATTTCGTCGGCGGCCCGTTCGGGCTGTCGCCGAAGCTGGACGGCGCGGCGACTGTCTACGAGACGCATCGCACACTCGATCCGGAGCCTGCCGAAGGCCGGCTCGAGCAGGCGCGTGCCAGCATGGAAAAGGTGTTTCCGGTGCTGAAGGGCGTGCCAACGGTGCAGCGCTGGGCAGGCTTCATCGACGCCACGCCCGATGCCGTGCCGGTCATTGCACCGGTCAAGTCGATGCCGGGGCTGATGCTCGCGACCGGCTTCTCCGGCCACGGCTTCGGCATCGGTCCGGCGGCTGGCCGGCTGACAGCCGACCTTGTCACCAACGACACCCCGTTGGTCGATCCCAGGGCCTTCCGCTACGAGCGCTTCATCGACGGCACGAAACACCGGCCGACAACGGGGGTGTGACGCCCAGTCCACCTGGTATCGGGTAGGTCCGGTCCTATCCGAACGGTCGCCCGCACCTCTGAACGAGTAGGTGCGGGCCAACGCCCAAAGGTCCGCGTTTCTATCCCGACAGGTGTTGTGAGGGTCGGGGGCAAAACCGATCATCCTCTCGAAAGCCACGAAAGGGCACGGCGCCCTGAGCAGTCTTCGGGAGGACATATCATGGCCGGCTTCACACAGCTTTTTGTTCCAGGACCGACTAACGTTCCGGAGGTTGTCCGGCAGGCGATGAACATGCCCATGGAGGACATGCGCGCGCCTGACTATCCGACCTTCACCCGCGGCCTGTTCACCGACCTGATGAAGGTGTTCCGCAACGAGACCGGCCGCGCCTTCATTTTCCCGTCCTCGGGCACCGGCGCCTGGGAATCGGCGATCACCAACACGCTCAGCCCCGGCGACCGCGTGCTGATGTCGCGCTTTGGCCAGTTCTCGTATCTGTGGGTCGACATGGCCGAGCGCTTCGGCCTCGACGTCGACGTCGTCGACGTCGAATGGGGTACGGGCGTTCCGGTCGAGATCTATGCCGAGCGTCTCGCCGCCGACAAGGAGCACCGCATCAAGGCGGTCTTCGTCACCCACAACGAGACGGCCACAGGCGTGACCAGCGATGTCGGCGCGGTGCGTGCTGCGCTCAATGCGGCCAAGCATCCGGCGCTGCTTTTCGTCGACGGCGTGTCGTCGGTCGGATCGATCGATTTCCGCCAGGAGGAATGGGGCGTCGACTGTGCCGTGTCAGGTTCGCAGAAGGGCTTCATGCTGCCGCCCGGTCTAGGCTTCCTGTCGGTCAGCCAGAAGGCGCTGGCCGCTGCCAAGCAGGCGAAGTTCAGCCGCTGCTACTTCTCCTTCGAGGATCAGATCCGCGCCAACGACACTGGCTACTTCCCCTACACG
This sequence comes from Hoeflea sp. 108, assembly GCF_000372965.1. Taxonomy (NCBI): domain Bacteria; kingdom Pseudomonadati; phylum Pseudomonadota; class Alphaproteobacteria; order Hyphomicrobiales; family Rhizobiaceae; genus Hoeflea; species Hoeflea sp. 108. Next base: position 259,729 of record NZ_KB890025.1, read on the forward strand.
CCGGCGGTGCAGCTGCTGCGCGGCATGCGCGCTGCCCTTGACCTGATCCAGGAGGAGGGCCTCGACAACATCTTCGAACGCCACAACCGTCTGGCGACAGGCGTGCGCAAGGCTGTCGACGCCTGGGGCCTGAAGGTCTGCGCCAAGGAGGCGAAGTGGAACTCCGACACGGTCAGCGCGATCGTGGTTCCCGAGGGCATCGACAGCGCCGAAGTCGTGCGCCGCGCCTATCACGGCTACCAGACCTCGCTCGGCGTCGGCCTGAACAAGGTCGCCGGCAAGGTGTTCCGCATCGGCCATCTTGGCTGGGTCAACGAAGTGATGATGTGCGGCGCGATCTCGGCTGCCGAAATGGCGCTGCGCGACGTCGGCGTGAAGGTGCAGCCGGGCTCCGGCGTCGGCGCCGCCCTAGAGCACTATCGCCTGTCGGCCCAGCCGGCCGTCGCCAAAGCGGCCTGAGGGAGGATCGCATGAGCCATACACTCCACCACCTCCGCAAGCTGCGCCTCCAGCGCAGCGAGCTGGCTGTCCCCGGCTCCAACCCGGAGATGATCCGCAAGGCCGCCGACGGCGACGCCGACTACATCTTCCTCGACATCGAGGATGCGGTGGCGCCGCCGGACAAGGAGCGGGCGCGGAAGAACATCATCCAGGCGCTCAACGAAATCGACTGGCGCGCTAAGGGCAAGACCATCTCGGTCCGTATCAACGGCCTCGACACCCATTACATGTATCGCGACGTGGTCGATGTGATGGAGCAGGCCGGCGACAAGCTCGACACCATCCTGGTGCCCAAGGTCGGCGTGCCTGCCGACCTCTACATGGTCGACGCCATGGTCAGCCAGATAGAAACGGCCAAGGGTTTCAAGACCCGTGTCGGCCTGGAAGCACTCATCGAGACGGCACTGGGCATGGCCAATGTCGAGGCGATCGCCGCCTATGGCGGCCGGCTCGAGGCGATGCATTTCGGCGTTGCCGACTATGCTGCGAGCTGCAAGGCGCGCACGGTCAGCATCGGCGGTCTCAACCCCGACTATCCCGGCGACCAGTGGCACGCAGCCCTGTCGCGCATGACGGTCGCCTGCCGCGCCTACGGCCTGCGCCCCATCGACGGACCATTCGGTGACTTCTCCGATCCGGAGGCCTATATCGCCGCCGCCAAGCGTGCGGCAGCGCTCGGTATCGAAGGCAAATGGGCGATCCACCCCTCGCAGATCGAACTGGCCAACGCGGTGTTTTCGCCGCCGGAAAAGGAAGTCACCCGCGCCCGCCGCATCATCGAGGTGCTGAAGGAAGCCGAGGAGCAGGGCAAGGGCGCTGCCGCCCTCGACGGCAAGATGATCGACGCAGCATCCGAGCGCATGGCGCGCAATGTGCTGGTCATGCACGAGGCAATCGAGCAGTCGGCGCGGTCGCGCACGAGCCTGCCAAACTGAGGAGGAGTGCGACATGGATATTCATGAATACCAGGCCAAGGAACTGCTCTCGCGCTACTCGGTGCAGATTCCGCGCGGCGGCCTTGCCTACAGCCCCGAGCAGGCGACCTACCGCGCCAGCGAGATCGGTGGCGGCAAGTGGGTGGTCAAGGCGCAGATCCATTCCGGCGCCCGCGGCAAGGCCGGCGGCATCCGCATCTGTACGACCGACAACGAAGTTTCCGACGCTGCCGAAGCCATGCTCGGCCGTAAGCTGGTGACCCACCAGACCGGACCGAAGGGCAAGCTGGTGTCGCGCCTCTATGTCGAGGAAACCGTCGACATCCGCCAGGAGCTCTATCTCGGCATCGTGCTCGACCGTAAATCGGAGCGTGTCATGATCGTCGCCTCCGCCTCCGGCGGCATGGAGATCGAGGAGATCGCCGAAAAGCAGCCCGACTCGATCATTCGTGCCATCGTCGATCCGGGCGCCGGCATGCAGCAGTTCCAGGCCCGCGAGATCGCCTTCGGTCTCGGGCTCGAAAACAGCCTGATCGGCAAGGCTGTCGAGACGCTGCTCGGCTGCTACCGCGTGTTCCGCGACTTCGACGCATCGATGCTGGAGATCAATCCGCTCGTCGTCACCAAGGACGGCAATCTGATCGCGCTCGACGCCAAGATGTCGTTCGACGAGAACGCGTTGTTCCGCCGCGCCGAAATCTCGGAGTTGCGCGACAAGTCGCAGGAAGACCCGCGCGAAACCTTCGCCAGCGACCGCGGCCTGTCCTATGTTGGCCTCGACGGCAACATCGGCTGCATCATCAACGGCGCCGGTCTCGCCATGGCGACCATGGACATGATCAAGATGTCTGGCGGTGAGCCGGCCAACTTCCTCGACATCGGCGGTGGTGCCTCGCCTGAACGCGTGGCCAAGGCGTTTCGCGCCGTGCTGGCCGACAAGAATGTCGAGACCATCCTGGTCAACATCTTTGCCGGCATCAACCGCTGCGACTGGGTGGCCGAGGGCGTCATCAAGGCAATCCGCGAGGTCGGCGTGAAGGTGCCGCTGGTCGTGCGCCTGGCCGGCACGAATGTCGAAGAGGGCCGCCGCATCCTCGCCGAGTCCGGCGAGAAGGTGATCGTCGCCGAAACGCTGGCCGAAGCAGCCGAGAAATCGGTCGAGGCGATGCGTGCCTATTCCAAATCGAAGAAGAACTGAGGGGAGGTCAAAATGGCAGTACTCTTGAACCGCAGGACGCGCGTCATCGTCCAGGGCCTCACCGGCAAGATCGGCTCGTTCCACGCCGACGACATGAAGCGTTACGGCACCAACGTCGTCGGCGGTGTGACGCCGGGCAAGGGCGGGCAGGTCCATCAGGGCATTCCGGTGTTCAACACCGTCAGGGGCGCCGTGCGAGAGACGGGCGCCGAAGCCTCCATCGTCTTCGTGCCGCCGCCCTTCGCGGCCGACTCGATCATGGAAGCGGCGGAAGCCGGTCTCAAGCTCTGCGTCTGCATCACCGACGGCATTCCCTCCCAGGACATGATGAGGGTTAAGCGCTACATGCGCCGCTTCCGCTACGAAGACCGCATGCGCCTCGTCGGCCCCAACTGCGCCGGCGTCATCACACCCGGACAGGCGCTGATGGGCATCATGCCCGGCAACATCTACCTGCCGGGCCGTGTCGGCATCGTCGGCCGTTCGGGTACGCTCGGCTATGAGGCAGCCTCGCAGATGAAGGCGCTCGGCATTGGCGTGTCGACCTCGGTCGGCATCGGCGGCGACCCGATCAACGGCTCGTCCTTCAAGGACATCCTCAAGCTGTTTGAGGACGATCCCGACACCGACGCCGTGGTCATGATCGGCGAGATCGGCGGTCCGCAGGAGGCCGAGGCCGCCGAATGGGCCAGGCACAACATGCGCAAGCCGCTGATCGCCTACATCGCAGGCCTTTCGGCGCCGAAGGGCAAGCGCATGGGCCATGCCGGCGCCATCATCTCCGCCTTCGGCGAATCCGCCCAGGAAAAGGTCGAAATCCTGCGTGAGGCGGGCGTGACGATCGTGCCGACCCCCGCAGCCTTCGGTCCGACCGTTGCCGGCGTGCTCGAACAGCAGAAGAAGGCCGCCTGACCCGGCCTTCGAGGGGAGCCGGCGCCGACCGGCTCCCCTTTCTCGCCTCGGCCGGAAGATCGGTCTCGATTTTCCCTTCGGTCGATGCGTAGTCTATCGGCGTCGAGGCCCGCACGGGCGGGCGACGCTCCAAGTTCATTCTAGGGAAATGCGATGAAACCTCGGGTTATAGTCACGCGGCGCTGGCCACAGGCGGTCGAACAGGTCCTGGCGGAACGGTTCGACACCACCTTCAACCAGGGCGACGTTCCGCTGAGCCCGACCCAGATCAAGGCGGCATTCCTGAATTTCGATGCGATCCTGCCGACCGTGAGCGACAAGCTGCCGGCAGCAGTCTTCCCTGACGCTGATATCCGCACCAGGATCCTCGCCAATTTCGGCGTCGGTTTCAGCCATATCGACACCGATGCCGCCAAGGCGCGTGGCATCACCGTGACCAACACGCCGGGCGTGCTTACCGATTGCACAGCCGACATCGGCATGAGCCTTCTGCTTTCGGTCGCCCGGCGGGCCGGTGAGGGCGAGCGCCAGCTGCGCTCCGGGCAGTGGGCGGGCTGGTGCCCGACCCACATGATCGGTACCAAGGTGACCGGCAAGACCATCGGCATCATCGGCATGGGTCGCATCGGCAAGGCGATGGCCAAGCGGGCGCATTTCGGCTTCGACATGGACGTCGTCTTCTACAACCGCTCGAAGGTCGATGACGAGGAGACCCGCGCTATGGGCGCGCGCCAGCTTGCCAGCATCGAGGACGTGTTGGCCGCGGCCGATTTCGTCTCGCTGCATTGCCCAGGCGGCGCCGAGAACCGCCATCTCATCAATGCCGACCGGCTTGCCGCGATGAAGCGCGGCGCGTTTCTCATCAACACGGCGCGTGGCGACGTGGTTGACCAGAAGGCGCTGGTGGCAGCGCTTCAGGAAGGCAAGATCGCCGGCGCCGGCCTCGACGTCTATGACGGCGAGCCCGACGTGCCGGCGGAACTGATCGGCATGGAGAATGTGGTTCTGCTGCCGCATCTTGGCAGCGCCACGGAGGAAACCCGGGTGGCCATGGGCATGAAGGCGGTCGACAATCTGACCGCCTTCTTCGAAGGCCGCCCCTTACCCGACAAGGTGGTGTGATGATCGACGACCGTTCGGCTCCGGCAGTGACCAGGCTCCGCGAACAGGCGATTGCGCTGTTCCGCGAGGGTGTTGCGGCATCGGACCCCGAACGGGCCGTCATCTCGGCGCTGGACGCGCGTCGTGGCGAGATCGCCAGAGCAAACCGCGTCATCCTGATCGCCTTCGGCAAGGCTGCCTGCCCCATGGCGCGGGCAGCACTGCCTTTTGTCGGTGACAAGCTGCATCACGCCTGCGCGGTGACCAACCGCGAGAACCTGGCGCCGGTTCCCGGCGTCGAAGTCATCGCGGGTGGCCATCCCTTGCCCGACGAGGGCGGCATCGCAGGCGCCTATGCGGTCGAACGCGCCGCACGCTCGGCCGAGCCCGGCGACCTGGTGCTTGTGCTGGTCAGTGGCGGCGGCTCGGCCTTGATCTGCGCGCCGTCCCCCGGCGTGTCGCTGGCCGACAAGATCGCGCTCAATTCAGCGCTCATCCGCTGCGGCGCCGACATCAACGAAATCAACGCGGTGCGCCAGCAGTTCTCGCGGCTAAAGGGCGGCCGGCTCGCCCAGCTCGTGTCCGGCGCGAAGATGCTGTCGCTGATCCTGTCCGATGTGCCGGGCGACGATGTCGGCACCATCGCCAGCGGGCCGACCGCCCGGCCATCGGCAAGCGCTGCAGATGCACTGCGCATCATCTCGCGCTACGGCCTGTATGACAGGCTGCCCGCAACCCTTCGCGGCCATATCGACAATCTGCCGTTGACCGGACCTGAAACCAGCTTCGACCATGTCGAGAACGTCATCGTCGGCTCCAACAGCATCAGCCTGCACAAGGTGATGGAGAGTGCGGAGACCAGCTATCCGATGGTGGTCAAGGCCGACGACTGGCTGAGCGGCGATGTCTCCGACGTTGCCGAGATCCTGCATCGCATGGCCATTTTCGCGGCCAACCAGCGCGGTCCCGTTGCCATCGTTGCCGGCGGTGAGCCGACCGTGCGCGTCGCGGGCACCGGCATCGGCGGCCGCAACCAGGAACTCGCCCTTCGTTTCGCGCTGCTCAACGAATGGGCCTCGATCAAGCGCCCCTGGGTGTTTCTCAGCGGCGGCACCGACGGTCGCGACGGTCCCACCGATGCGGCAGGCGGGATCGTCGATCCAAGCTCGACGAGCTGGATGCGCAAGCTCGGCTGCAATCCTGTGGCGCTGCTTGAAAACAACGATTCCTATCATGCGCTGGAATCATCGGGCGATCTGCTGATCACGGGTGCCACCGGCACCAATGTCGCCGATCTCCAGATCTTGCTGATGCAGTAGTCGCAGCTTCGGCCACTGCCGGTCATTGTCGCATCGGCGGTCAGAATATTCCATTTTCGAAAACGAAGACGTTCGCCGCCGCTGTCTGGTTGAGCTCCTTTGCCCAAGGTCAACTTTCGTACCTGTTGTTTCCGCTGCTGAAAATGTTTACTGTCGGTGAAATAGATTCAGCGATCAGCAGCGGGTGGCAACGACATGGCGAAGGCAAAGGCCGCGGAAAAGCAGGCGACTTCGAGGAAAAACGGCAAGGAATCGCATGTCGATGTGCCGGCCGCCGTCGCAAAGGCCGCTTTGGCGCGCGTTTCGCCGCTGCATCAGGATCCGCACGCCGTTCGCGACACCCGCGAAAAGGTACTCGAAGTCGCGATCGGCCATGAGGTGCGCGCCTTCCGCAAGAAACTCGGCATCACGGTTGCCGATTTGGCAGCTGCAACCGACATTTCGCTCGGCATGCTGTCGAAGATCGAGAACGGCATCACATCCCCGTCACTGACCACCCTGCAATCGTTGTCGCGGGCGCTGGGCGTGCCGTTGACCTCGTTCTTCCGCCGCTTCGAGGAGGAGCGCAACGCCGTCTTCGTCAAGGCGGGCGAGGGCGTCGATGTCGAGCGCCGCGGCACACGTGCGGGTCACCAGTATACGCTGCTCGGGCACATCGGTTCGGACACGTCAGGCGTGACGGTCGAGCCTTATCTCATCACGCTCAGTGAAGATTCCGATGTCTTCCCGACCTTCCAGCACGACGGCATGGAATTTCTCTACATGCTCGAGGGCGAGGTGGTTTACCGTCATGGCAACAACCTCTACCGCATGACCCCTGGTGACAGCCTGTTCTTCGACGCCGACGCTCCGCACGGGCCGGAGGAACTGACCCAGCTGCCGATCAAGTACCTGTCAATCATCTCCTATCCGCGTGGTCGCGGTAGCGACTGATCGGAACAGTCGAATTATCTCTGTTTTTCTGATGCTTGATAGCGGCCCGGTTTTCCGGGCCGCTGTCGTTTTGACGTCCCGCCGGTGACGCCGCGCCGCCCATCTGAGGCGAGGCTGGCTGCTGTGACGCCAGATCATTTCACCAGGGATAATGCTCGTTCTCTGTCGGGAAAGCCCCGTACGGATTTGGCGCGCGCACCTGTTTGCCGGCTGGGCTCCGGTCATCATGCGCTGTTGTTTTTCTACAGGAATAAAAAATTCATCACAGTTGAATTGCCCTCGGGAACCTGCTAGCTTTTGTCACAGGCAGCCAATGAGTGGAGGAAACCGGGATGTGCGGAATTGTAGGACTGTTTTTGAAGGACAAGTCGCTTGAGCCCCAGCTGGGCGCGCTGCTGTCCGAAATGCTCGTAACCATGACGGACCGCGGTCCGGACAGCGCCGGCATCGCCATCTATGGCGCTGGCGCGAAGGGCCAGGGCAAGATCACGATCCAGTCGGCGTCGCCCGAGCAGGATTTCAAAGGCCTCGATGCTGAACTCGGCAAGAAGCTCGGCACCAAGGTGTCGGCGACCGTGAAGTCGACGCATGCCGTTCTCGACGTACCCGCTGCCAAGCTCGAGGAAGCACGCGCCGCCATCGCCGAACTGCGCCCCAACGTCCGCGTCATGGGTGCAGGCGAAGCCATCGAGATCTACAAGGAAGTGGGTCTGCCAGTCGAAGTGGTGAAGCGCTTCGACGTCACCAAGATGAGCGGCAGCCACGGCATCGGCCATACCCGCATGGCAACCGAATCCGCGGTCACCACGCTCGGCGCCCACCCGTTCTCGACCGGTCCCGACCAGTGCCTGGTTCACAATGGTTCGCTGTCGAACCACAACAACCTGCGCCGCGAGCTGATCCGCGACGGCATGCGTTTCGAGACCGAGAACGACACCGAGGTCGCGGCCGCCTATCTGTCGTCGAAGATCGCCCACGGCCAAAACCTCGGTGAGGCGCTGGAAAGCAGCCTCAACGATCTCGACGGCTTCTTCACCTTCGTCGTCGGCACCAAGAACGGCTTCGGCGTCGTCCGCGATCCGATCTCCTGCAAGCCCGCCGTCATGGCCGAAACCGACCAGTATGTCGCCTTCGGTTCCGAGTATCGCGCGCTGGCCAGCCTGCCCGGGATCGAGGAAGCCCGGGTCTGGGAGCCGGAACCGTCCACCGTCTATTTCTGGGAGCACTGAGACTATGCATTCAACGAATCTTGCGACGGCCCCCCTGCACGAGGTCAACTACCAGCCCAAGGTCTTCGATCTGTCGAAGAAGACCCTGCGCGAGTTCAACCAGGCGCTCCACGAAGTGAAGGATGCCGCCGGCGAACCGAACTGGGAAGTCATCAACCCGAAGGGCAGCCATGCAGTAGCAGTGGGCGCCGAGCACCCGATCTCGATCGATGTTCAGGGCTCCGTCGGCTACTATTGCGGCGGCATGAACCAGAACGCCACCATCACCGTGCACGGCTCGGCTGGTCCCGGTGTCGGCGAAAACATGATGTCGGGCACGATCGTCGTGAAGGGCGACGCCAGCCAGTATGCCGGCGCCACCGGCCGCGGCGGCCTGCTGGTCATCGAGGGCAACGCCTCGTCGCGCTGCGGCATCTCGATGAAGGGCATCAACATCGTCGTGCGCGGCAATATCGGCCACATGTCGGCCTTCATGGCCCAGTCCGGCAACCTGGTGGTTCTCGGCGACGCAGGCGATGCGCTTGGCGACTCGATCTACGAGGCTCGCCTGTTCGTGCGCGGCTCGGTCAAGAGCCTCGGCGCCGACTGCATCAAGAAGGAGATGCGCCCCGAGCACATCGCCATCCTGAAGGACCTGCTCGAGCGCGCCGGCATCGCCGACGTCAAGCCGGAGGAGTTCACGCGCTACGGCTCGGCACGCACCCTCTACAACTTCAACATCGACAACGCTGACGCATACTGAGGACCAAAATGACCTACCACAATCCTCCGACGACGCCGCGCAAGTCAGCGACCTTCGATGAATACGCGATGTCTGAAATCCGTCGCGCCGCAGCGACGGGCATCTACGATATCCGCGGCTCGGGCGCCAAGCGCAAGGTTCCGCATTTCGACGACCTGCTGTTCCTTGGCGCCTCGATCTCGCGCTATCCGCTCGAAGGCTATCGCGAGCGTTGCGATACCTCCGTCGTGCTCGGCACCCGCTATGCCAAGAAGCCGATCGAGCTGAAGATCCCGATCACGGTTGCCGGCATGAGCTTCGGCTCGCTGTCGGGGCCGGCCAAGGAAGCCCTCGGCCGCGGCGCGACGCTCTCCGGCACATCGACCACCACCGGCGACGGCGGCATGACCGAGGAAGAGCGCGGCCATTCCAAGCAGTTGGTGTATCAATACTTGCCGTCGCGCTACGGCATGAACCCGCGTGACCTGCGTCGCGCCGATGCCATCGAAATCGTTGTCGGTCAGGGCGCCAAGCCGGGCGGCGGCGGCATGCTTCTCGGCCAGAAGATCTCCGACCGCGTCGCCGAGATGCGCACGCTGCCGAAGGGCATCGACCAGCGCTCGGCCTGCCGTCACCCCGACTGGACCGGTCCCGACGATCTCGAGATCAAGATCCTCGAAATCCGCGAGATCACCGACTGGGAAAAGCCGATCTACGTCAAGGTTGGTGGCGCACGCCCCTACTACGACACGGCACTTGCAGTGAAGGCCGGCGCCGACGTCGTCGTGCTCGACGGCATGCAGGGCGGCACCGCTGCCACGCAGGAAGTGTTCATCGAGCATGTCGGCCAGCCGACGCTCGCATGCATTCGTCCGGCGGTTAAGGCGCTTCAGGATCTCGGCATGCACCGCAAGGTCCAGCTGATCGTCTCCGGTGGCATACGCAATGGTGCCGACGTGGCCAAAGCGCTGGCGCTTGGTGCCGATGCAGTATCCGTCGGAACCGCGGCTCTCATCGCCCTTGGCGACAACGATCCGCGTTGGGAGGAAGAGTACCAGAAGCTCGGCACGACTGCCGGCGCTTACGACGACTGGCACGAGGGCAAGGACCCGGCCGGCATCACCACGCAGGACGTCGAGCTGATGAAGCGCGTCGATCCGATCGCGGCGGGCCGCCGTCTGGCGAATTACCTGAAGGTCATGACGCTTGAGGCACAGACCATCGCCCGTGCCTGCGGCAAAAATCACCTGCACAATCTCGAGCCTGAGGACCTTTGCGCTCTTACGATCGAGGCGGCCGCCATGGCTGGCGTACCGCTTGCGGGAACGAGCTGGGTACCTGGGAAGGGTGCCTTTTAAAACCATAAGGATTGGGAGGAGCAATTCATGGGAACCGCCTTCGAAGGCAAAATCGATCAGTCCGAGGTGACAGATCTCCGCGAGTTCGCGAAAACTCGCAACATCAAGTACTTCATGGTCTCGTATACGGACCTGTTCGGCGGCCAGCGCGCCAAGCTGGTGCCTGCCCAGGCCATTTCGGACATGCAGAAGGATGGAGCCGGCTTTGCCGGCTTCGCCACTTGGCTGGACCTCACGCCGGCCCACCCGGACATGCTGGCGGTGCCGGATCCGCTCTCGGTGATCCAGCTGCCCTGGCGCCCGGAAGTCGCCTGGCTCGCATCGGACTGCCTGATGGAAGGCAAGGGCGTGGCCCAGGCGCCACGCAACACGCTGAAGCGCCTCGTCGCCGAAGCCGCCAAGGAAGGCATGCGCGTCAAGACCGGCGTCGAGCCGGAGTTCTTCCTCACCACGCCTGATGGCAATCAGATCGCCGACGAGTACGATACCGCCGCCAAGTCCTGCTACGACCAGCAGGCGGTGATGCGCCGCTTTGACGTCATCGCCGAAATCTGCGATGCCATGCTCGACCTCGGCTGGAAGCCCTACCAGAACGACCACGAGGACGCGAACGGCCAGTTCGAGATGAACTGGGAGTATGACGACGTTCTCCAGACCGCCGACAAGCACTCCTTCTTCAAGTTCATGGTGCGCTCGATCGCCGAAAAGCACGGCCTGCGCGCTACCTTCATGCCCAAGCCGTTCCAGGGCCTGACCGGCTCCGGCTGCCACGCCCATATCTCGGTGTGGGATCTCGCGGGCAAGTCGAACGCCTTTGCCGACAAGAACATGGAGCTGGGTCTGTCGGAGAAGGGCCGCTATTTCCTCGGCGGCATCATGAAGCACGCCTCGGCGCTCGCCGCGATCTGCAACCCGACCGTCAATTCCTACAAACGCATCAACGCCCCGCGCACCGTCTCCGGTGCCACCTGGGCGCCGAACACGGTGACGTGGACCGGCAACAACCGCACCCACATGGTGCGCGTGCCCGGCCCCGGCCGCTTCGAGCTGCGCCTGCCCGACGGTGCGGCCAACCCTTATCTGATGCAGGCTGTTATCATCGCCGCCGGTCTCTCGGGCATCCGCTCGAAGGCCGATCCCGGCCCGCGCAGCGACGTCGACATGTATCGCGAAGGCCACACCGTCACGCACGGTGCCAAGCTGCCGCTCAACCTGCTCGACGCGCTTCGTGCCTATGACGAGGATGGCGAACTGAAGGCTGCGATGGGCGAGGATTTCTCCGCCGCCTACATCAAGCTGAAGCACCAGGAGTGGAACTCCTACGCCTCGCACTTCACCCAGTGGGAGCGCGACCACACGCTGGACGTCTAGGACACCAGCACGGCTCAGCGCCCGGCCTTCGGGCCGGGCGACGGCCCAGCATTTGTCAAAATTCGCCGGAACTCATGCGATGAAATATTCGATCTTCTCACTCGCCAAGGCGGCACTGTCAGGCCACAAGGGCTGGGACAGGGCCTGGCGCGATCCGGCACCCAAAAGCCACTACGACGTGGTCATCATCGGCGGCGGCGGCCACGGGCTGGCGACGGCCTATTTTCTCGCCAGCGAATACGGCATCCGCAATGTCGCGGTGCTGGAAAAGGGCTGGATCGGCTCCGGCAATGCCGGGCGCAACACCACCATCATCCGCTCCAATTATGGGCTTCCCGGCAATACCGGCTTCTACGAGCTGTCGATGAAGCTGTGGGAGAGCATGGAGCAGGACCTGAACTACAACGCGATGGTCAGCCAGCGCGGCATCATCAACCTCTACCATTCAGATGCCCAGCGCGACGCTTTTGCCCGCCGCGGCAACACCATGCGCATCAACGGCATTGATGCCGAGCTGCTGGATGCCGTGCAGATCCGCAAGGAACTGCCGTTCCTCAATTACGACAATGCGCGCTTCCCGATCATGGGCGGCCTGCTGCAGCGCCGCGCCGGCACTGCCCGACACGATGCCGTGGTGTGGGGCTACGCCCGCGCCGCCGACCAGCGTGGCGTCGATATCATCCAGAATTGCGAGGTCACTGGCTTCGTTCGCGACCAGAACGGCAAGGTCACCGGCGTGGAAACCACACGCGGCAGGATCGGCGCCGGCAAGGTCGGCATGGCGGTCGCCGGCAGCACTTCGAAGGTTGCGGCCATGGCCGGCATGAAGCTGCCGATCGAGAGCCACGTGCTGCAGGCCTTCGTCTCCGAGGCGATCAAGCCGCTGATCCCTGGTGTCATCACCTTCGGCGCTGGCCACTTCTACATCAGCCAGTCCGACAAGGGCGGCCTCGTCTTCGGCGGCGACCTCGACGGCTACAATTCCTACGCCCAGCGCGGCAACATGCCTGTCGTCGAAGACGTCTGCGAAGGCGGGATGGCGGTGATGCCGATGATCGGCCGCGTGCGCATGCTGCGCCAGTGGGGCGGCATCATGGACATGTCGATGGACGGCACGCCGATCATCGACAAGACACCTGTCGACGGCCTCTATCTCAATGCCGGCTGGTGTTATGGCGGCTTCAAGGCGACGCCGGCGTCCGGCCTGGTCTTTGCCCATCTGCTTGCCCGCGACGAGCCGCACCATGAGGCGGCACGCTTCCGGCTCGACCGGTTCCGCCGCGGCGCGATGATCGACGAAAAGGGCCAGGGCGCCCAGCCAAACCTGCACTGAAAGCGAGACTACAGGAAATGCGTATTGCATGTCCCTTCTGCGGCGAGCGTGAAAACGGCGAGTTCACCTATCTCGGCGACGCCTCTCCCAAGCGCCCCAACTTCGCAATCGACGGCGGCGAAGTCGTCGAGGACGCCTTCTACGATTACGTCTATCTGCGCGACAACGTTGCCGGCGTGATGCGCGAATATTGGTACCATGGCGGCGGCTGCCGCTCCTGGCTGGTCGCCGAGCGCAACACGGTCACCCACGAATTCATTTCGGTGAAGGCAGCGCCAGGTGCTGGCGCCGCCAAGCCGGCGCAGGCAGGAGAGTGACCATGTCGGGCTATTCCCAATCCGAGCCGCTCGGCAGGACAGTGGCTGCCGACGGCGCTACCAGCGCCCGCAGCCAGGCCGCTGCGGCCAGCCAGTCGCACCGCCTGCGCAGCGGTGGCCTGATCGACCGTAAGGTGCCGATGCAGTTCACCTTCGACGGTGCCACCATGACCGGCTTTGCCGGCGACACGCTGGCCTCCGCACTCGTTGCCAACGGCGTCAAGCTGGTGGCGCGTTCGTTCAAGTATCACCGCCCGCGCGGCATCATCACCGCTGGCTCGGAAGAGCCGAGCGCGCTGGTTGAAATGCGCACCGGCGCCCGCAAGGAGCCCAACACACGCGCCACCACGCAGGAGCTTTATGACGGGCTGATCGCCCAGAGCCAGAACCGCTGGCCGTCGCTGCGCCGCGACTTCATGTCGATCAACCAGCTGGCCGCGCCGATCTTCGTCGCCGGCTTCTACTACAAGACCTTCATGTGGCCGGCGAAGTTCTGGGAGAAGATCTACGAGCCGATGATCCGTCGCGCTGCCGGCCTCGGCAAGAGCGCCGAGCTGCCGGATCCCGATCACTACGACAAGGCCTGGGCGCATTGCGATGTGCTGGTTGTCGGCGCCGGTCCTGCCGGTCTTTCGGCAGCCCTTGCCGCCGGCCGTGCCGGCTCGCGTGTCATCCTGGTCGAAGAGGACAGCCAGGTCGGCGGCCGCCTGCTCAGCGATGGCGGCGAGATCGACGGCATGCATGCCGAGGAGTGGGTGCGCCGGACGAGCGCCGAGCTCGACGCTATGGCAAATGTCCGCGTCATGACCCGCACGGCGCTGTTCGGCGTCTATGACGGCGGCGTCCACGCCGCGCTCGAGCGCGTCAACGACCATGTGCCGATGCCCGGCCCACATCAGGTGCGGCAGCGCGTCTGGCGCATCGTCGCCAAGCGCTCGGTGGTCACTGCAGGCGCCATCGAGCGGCCGATCGTGTTCCCGGACAATGATCGCCCGGGCGTCATGATGGCGTCCGCCGTGCGCACCTATGTCAATCGCTTTGCGGCCATGCCCGGCCGCAAGGTGGCGCTGTTCACCAACAATGACGATGGCTGGCGCACTGTCGAGGCGATCCAGCAAGCCGGCGGCGACATTGCTGCCGTCATCGATCCGCGCGGCCGCGTGCCGTCGGAGTATCAGGCGGTGGCCGAGCTTTCCGACCTGCGCGTGCTCTCGGGCGGCGTCAGCGGCGTCAAGGGCGGCGTTGACGGCGTGCGTGGCATCGTTGTCACCGACCGTGACGGCCGCACCCAGCAGATCGACGCCGATTGCCTCGCCGTTTCGGGCGGCTGGAATCCCAATGTCGGCCTGTCCTGCTTCCATCGCGGCAGGCCGGTCTGGCGCGACGACATCGCCGCCTTCGTGCCGGGTGACGCGCCCAAGGGCATGGTCACGGCCGGGGCCGCCAACGGTGAGTTCTCGCTCGGTGCTTGCCTGCGCGACGGCCATTCAGCGGGTGCAGCAGCCGCCGCCGAATGCGGTGCCTCGGGCAATGCCGGCGAAGCTTCGGAAGCAGGCGACGAAACCTATGCGATCTCGCCGCTGTGGCAGGTCAAGGCCAAGGGCAAGGCTTTCGTCGACTTCCAGCACGATGTGACTGCATCCGACGTGACGCTGGCGCAGCGCGAAGGCTTCGAAAGCGTCGAGCATCTCAAGCGCTACACCACGCTCGGCATGGCCACCGACCAGGGCAAGACCTCCAACATCAACGGTCTCGCCATCATGGCCGCTGCCACCGGCAGGACCATCCCGGAGACGGGCACGACGATCTATCGTCCGCCCTATGCGCCGGTTGCCATCGGCGCGCTCGCCGGCCATCACCGCGACGAGAATTTCCACGCCTGGCGGCTGACGCCGTCGCACCACTGGGCTGCCGCCCGCGGTGCCACGTTCGTCGACACCGGACTGTGGAAACGCGCGCAGTGGTATCCTGTAACGGGCGAAAAGGACTGGCTGGAGTCGGTCACCCGCGAAGTGCTCGCCGTTCGTAACGGCGTCGGCTTCTGCGACGTGTCGACGCTCGGCAAGGTCGACGTGCGCGGTGCCGACGCGGGCACCTTCCTCGACCGCGTCTACATCAATGCCTTCTCGGCGCTCGGTGTCGGCAAGGCTCGTTACGGACTGATGCTACGCGAGGACGGCATCGTGATGGACGACGGCACGACGTCGCGTCTCGCCGAGGACCACTACTTCCTGACCACGACGACGGCCAAGGCCGGCCCTGTCATGGCGCATCTCGAATTCTGCCGCCAGGTGCTGTGGCCCGAACTCGACGTGCAACTGTCCAGCGCGACCGACCAATGGGCGCAGTTCTCTATCGCCGGACCGAACACGCGCAAGCTTCTGCAGGCGCTGGTCGACCCGAGCGAAGACCTGTCCAACGAGGGCTTCCCCTTCATGGGCGCCCGTGAGGTCAAGCTGCGCGGCGGCGTGACAGCCCGCCTGTTCCGCATCTCGTTCTCGGGTGAAATGGCGTTCGAAATCTCGGTGCCGGCGCGTTATGGCGCGGCGATGGCAGAGAACCTGATGATCGCCGGCAAACCCTATGGCGTGGTGCCCTACGGTACGGAGGCGCTGGGCGTGATGCGCATCGAAAAGGGCCATGTCGCCGGTCCCGAGCTCAACGGCACGACGACCGCCGACGACCTCGGCCTCGGCAAGATGATGTCCAAGAAGAAGGACTTCATCGGCCGTGTCATGGCCGGTCGACCCGGACTGACCGCACCCGACCGTCAGGTCGTGGTCGGACTCAAGCCTGTCGACACCAAGCGCAGGCTGCGCTCGGGCGCGCATGTCATCCCCAAGGGTGCCATTCCCGGTCCTGCAACCGACCAGGGCTATGTCACTTCGGTCTGTTACTCGCCGATGATGCAGCAGTGGATCGGCCTCGGCCTGGTCGAGCGCGGACGCGAGCGTACCGGCGAGATCGTGCGCATCCACGATCCGCTGCGGAGCGAGGATTACGACGCCGAGATCTGCAGCCCTGTCTTCTACGATCCCGAGGGAGTGCGCCAGCGTGGCTGATTTTTCCTGGACCACCCAATCGCCGCTGAAAAAGGCACTCGTTCCCGGCCGCCATGGCGCGGCTGGCGCTACGGCCGGCGTGACCCTCACCGAGATGCGCGATATCGTGCTGATGCAGGTCATGGCGCGCCGCGGCAAGGCTGCCGAAACCGCCAAGGCGGCAAAGAAGCTGTTTGGCGTGGAGCCGCCGGTATCGCCCAAGGCCGTCAGCGGCAAGGGTGCGACGCTCGTCTGGTCGGGCCCCGACCAGTTCACGGTCTTTGCTCCGCGCAGCGACGAAGCAGCCCAGCTGGAAGCGATGACCAAGGCGTTTGCCGGCTCGGCGTCTCTGTCGGATCAGTGCGACGGCCGCTGCTTGATCCGCGTTTCGGGCCCGCGTGCCCGTGATGCTATCGCCAAGTTCTCGTCGCTGGACCTGCACGACAGCGTCTTTCCGGTTGGCAGCTCCGCAAACACGTCGGTCGATCACACCGCCGTCAACTTCTGGCGCGATGCCAATGGTGCCGACGGCACCCCCGTCTACAGCATGCTGGTCTTTACCAGCTTCGCAGACAGCCTGTGGCATGTGATCCTGGACTCGTCGCTGGAATATGGCGTCGAAGCCTCGAGTGCCCGCGCGGCCTGAGCCAGCCTGACACGAAATGCAGAAAGCCCCGTCCATCTGGCGGGGCTTTTTCATTGACTTCGATTTTGGAGAAGATTGCTGTTGCCGGTCCCGTGTCGCGGGTAAGGCAAAGCCGCCGCGCAGGGCGCGGCGGTCCGCAGATTGGTCACTATGCTCAGGCGTCGACGCAGGACTTGCGCAGCTGGATCACCGAGGCGCTGGGACGCAGCAGCGACAGCGTCATGCGCTCGACGCAGATCGGCATCACCAGC
Organism: Hoeflea sp. 108; assembly: GCF_000372965.1. Taxonomy (NCBI): domain Bacteria; kingdom Pseudomonadati; phylum Pseudomonadota; class Alphaproteobacteria; order Hyphomicrobiales; family Rhizobiaceae; genus Hoeflea; species Hoeflea sp. 108. Next base: position 276,895 of record NZ_KB890025.1, read on the forward strand.
TTGGCGCCGTCGGCATAAAGCGAACCGCCCGAAGCGCGGAAAGAACCCTTGTCGACGATGGTTTCGAGCACATCGCGGGTCCGCAGCGGCAGGAGATCAGTACAGGCGCTCATTCGCGCAAAGACGTGGCTGATGGGGACGTTGTAGCCGTCAACGGCTACAAGAGGCTCTTCATTGCCTTCCTTCCATTCCTCAAGCGCTTCGAGCGCATCGTGGAAGGCATTGTGGAGCGTGATGGGCGCATGGCCCTCGTAAAGTTCCGGCAGCACTTTATGCATGTTCGTTCTCCTCAACGGCCTTCGGCTCGTGCTGCGGCGTTCTGTATCGCGGTATAGGACCCCACTTTCATGTGCCTCCCGTATTTGCATAACAGGCAAGATAGTTGCACATGAGTTAAGTTGCGTCCACTGGAAAACAGACGAAATCAGCGTCCCCGCAAACAATCCCTGATGCGTCCGGCACGACAGTCCGAAATGGGCAGGGGATGTCATCATTCGGCCAAGCCGGGCACCACCCGAACGAATGGGAAATCTACCCGTCCGGGCGTTTTCAAAGACAGACAAAGCCTGTCAGCTTCATCTCGGGAAACAGCATTCCGGGATAACGCGGCTCGCCGAAGTCGCATCCGGTCAACACGAGACGAACGGGTGTCGCTGTGGAGGAAAGCAGACCGCTCAGCTTTCGCGAGGATGTCCGCAGCCTGTTGTTCAGGCTGCTGATGTCGGTCGTGAGTGCACGGGAGCCGGGCGTGGCCGACATTCTGACCGGCCGCGTCAGCCTTGATGCGCTTGCCGCGAGCCAGCGCATTCCGGCGCTGCAGGCGACGGGCATCTGGTTCCAGCTTGCGGCCATCGCCAACGAGTTGCTCGCCATGCGCTCGCGCCGCGAGATGGAGCAGATGGGCGGCGCCGACGAAGTGGTCGGTTCCTTCTCCAACGTGGTCGGCGAGATCGCCGCCGCCGGCTACCCGGCCGAGGACATCCAGGCCACCCTCGACGCCCTAAGCGTCGGTCCGACGATGACGGCACATCCGACCGAGGCCAAGCGTGTCACCGTGCTTGAAATCCATCGCCGCATCTATCGCAAGCTGACCGAGCTCGAGCAGCAGCGCTGGTCGCCGCGCGAGCGTGAGCAACTGATAGACGACTTGAAGAGCGAGATCGAGATCCTCTGGATGTCGGGCGAACTCAGACTCGAGCGTCCGTCGGTTGAACGCGAGATCGCCTGGGGCCTGCACTTCTTCCGCGAAGTTATCTTCGAAGCGACACCCAAGCTCTATGACGCAGTTGAGGACGCGCTGGCGCGCCACTATCCCGAATATGACGTCAAGGTCCCGTCCTTCATGCGCTATGCGTCATGGATCGGCGGCGACCGCGACGGCAACCCGAACGTCACCGCGAAGCTCACGGCCTACGCGCTGACCGAATGCCGCCAGGCGATCATCGGCTGGTACGTCAGCCAGGTTCGTCGGCTGCTGACCGTGCTTAGCGTCAGTGCCAATGTCGTCGACATCCCCGAGGATTTTTCAAGGGCGCTGGCGCGTGCGCTGCATCGCACCCATGCCGCTTCCGAGATCGTCGCGCGCAATCCCGACGAACCGCTGCGCCAGTTTGCTGCTGCCATGCTGGAGCGGCTGCTGGCCATGCGCGGTGAAGCTTCGGCCAAGCCCTACACCCGCGCCGAAGCGTTCAAGTCGGACCTGCGCGACCTCGAAAACGTGCTCTGCGCAATCGGCGGCAACCTGGTGTCGCGGCGTTTCGTGCGGCCGCTGCGCCAGCAGGTCGAAAGCTTCGGCTTCCGCACGGTGTCGCTCGACATCAGGCAAAATTCGACGGTCGTGAACCGGGTGCTGGCAGAGCTGTTCAAGACGACGGACGGCCAGGCCGCACCGGCGGAGGGATCGCCCGCCTGGGGCGCGCGCATCCGCGCTGCCCTTCATTCAGGCGAACAGCTTGAGGTCGATCGCCAGAAGCTGTCGGACGAAGCGCGCGAGCTGCTCGATCTTTTCGACGTCATCCGCGACGCCACGACAACCATGAACGGTGGTGCGGTCGGCGCCTTCATCCTGTCGATGACGCGGTCGAGCGACGACCTTCTCGCCGTCTACCTGCTTGCGCAATATGCGGGGCTGGCAACCGCGCTCGATGGCAGCGGCACGATCAATCTGCGCGTCGTGCCGCTCTTCGAGACCATCGCTGATCTGCGCGCCGCGCCCGACATTCTCGACCAGCTTCTGGGTGTCTCGATCGTCCGCCGCTCGGTGCGCGATTTCGGCAACCGCCAGGAGGTGATGCTCGGATACTCCGATAGCAACAAGGATGGCGGTTTCCTCGCTTCCAACTGGGAGCTCAACAAGGCCCAGCGCCGCATCACCGCGCTTGGCACCAAGCGCAAGGTCAGGATCAGTTTCTTCCACGGACGTGGCGGCTCGGTCAGCCGCGGTGGCGCACCGACGGGCAGGGCGATCGCGGCCCAGCCGGCGGGCACCATCGGCGGTGCCATGCGCGTAACCGAGCAGGGCGAGGTCGTGTCGTCCAAATTCGCCAATCGCGGCACCGGCCTCTACCAGCTGGAAATCCTTGCCGCGAGCGTCTTTGCCCATTCGGTCAAGTCGCAGAACGAGGCCGAGCTCAAGGACAATCCGGAGTTCAGCGAGGCGCTGGAAGCGCTGACCGGCATGTCGCAGGCCTCCTATTCGGGCCTCATCAACGAGCCGGGTTTCATCGACTATTTCAACCAGGCGAGCCCGGTTGAGGAGTTGTCGTTGCTCAAGATCGGGTCGCGTCCGGCCCGCCGCTTCGGTGCCCGCGACATCTCCGACCTGCGCGCCATACCCTGGGTCTTCGCCTGGAGCCAGAACCGTCACATCATGACCAACTGGTACGGCATCGGCAGCGCGCTGAATTCCTTCGTCAATGTCCGTGGCGATGCCGGCCTCGACCTTTTGCGCCAGATGTTCGAGCGCTCGCGCTTCTTCCGCCTCGTCGTCGACGAGGTCGACAAGGGGCTCTATCAGACCGACATGGACATTGGCGGGCTCTATGCTGGGCTGGTGCAGGATCGTGAGGTCGGCGAGCGCATCTACCGCAAGATCTCGGCGGAATACGCCCTGACCCGCAGGATGATCTCAGAGGTCAATGGCGGGCTCAAATTGTCCGAGCGCTTCCCGGCCTTCAAGCGCCATTTCGACCGCATCCGTCCGCAGATGGATTCGATCCACCGGCTCCAGGTCCAGCTGTTGCGCGAGGTGCGCACCCAGGACGGCGCGACCGCCAAGCCCAAGCGCGCGGTCAACGCGCTTTTGCTTTCGATCAATTGCATTTCCGCCGGCCTCGGCTGGACCGGATGACCTTCAGGAGGACCGAGATGAACATCCCCGCAAGACCCGGCATTGGCAGCGCCCGTCACTTCTTCCGCACCGGCGTGGCCCAGGCCGACCCCGCCGTCAACGACTCGATCAACCGCGAGCTCAACCGCCAGCGCGACGAGATCGAGCTGATCGCTTCCGAGAACATCGTTTCGAAAGCGGTGCTCGAAGCGCAAGGGTCGGTGCTGACCAACAAATACGCCGAGGGTTATCCCGGCCGCCGCTACTATGGCGGCTGCGCCTATGTCGACGAGATCGAGGATCTGGCGCGCGAGCGCGCCAAGACGATGTTCAACTGCACGTTCGCCAACGTGCAGCCGAATTCCGGCAGCCAGGCCAACCAGTCGGTGTTCATGGCGCTGATGCAGCCGGGCGACACGTTCCTCGGTCTCAACCTCGCGGCCGGCGGTCACCTGACCCATGGCGCCCCGGTCAACCAGTCGGGCAAGTGGTTCAACGTCGTGTCCTACGGCGTCAAGCCCGACACGCATCGCATCGACCTGGACGAGGTGCGCGACCTCGCCAAGAAGCATCAGCCAAAGGTGATCCTGGCCGGCGGCTCGGCCTATCCGCGCATCATCGACTTCAAGGCATTCCGCGAGATCGCCGACGAGGTAGGCGCCAAGCTGTTCGTCGACATGGCGCATTTCGCCGGCCTCGTTGCCGGCGGCGTACACCCCAATCCTCTCGATCATGCCCATGTCGTCACCACCACCACGCACAAGACGCTGCGTGGTCCGCGCGGCGGCATGGTGTTGTCCAACGACGAGGAGATCGGCAAGAAGATCAATTCGGCCGTGTTCCCCGGCCTGCAGGGCGGTCCGCTGATGCACGTCATCGCCGCCAAGGCGGTGGCTTTCGGCGAGGCGCTGACGCCCGAGTTCAAGGTCTATGCCGCCAACGTCGTTTCCAACGCCAAGGTGCTGGCCGAAACGCTGCAGGAGGGTGGGGTCGACATTGTCTCAGGCGGTACCGACACGCATCTGATGCTGGTCGATCTCCGTCGCAAGAACCTGACCGGCAAGGCGGTGGAGGCGGCCCTCGGCCGCGCCTACATCACCTGCAACAAGAACGGCATTCCTTTCGACCCGCAGGGACCGATGGTGACCTCGGGCGTGCGGCTCGGGACGCCGGCCTGTACGACACGCGGCTTCATGGCGGAGGAATTCCGGCAGGTCGGCCGTATGACCATGGCCGTCATCGACGGGCTGGCTGCCAATGGCGAGGCCGGAAACGCCAAGATCGAGGCCGCGGTGCGCGAAGAAACGCACGATCTGGTCGGACGATTCCGAATCTACGACTGATTCCTGTCGCTGGAGAGCGGGCATGGCGAGGTGACATCAGGTTGGATCGGCTCAACTGGAAACGCTGATTTCGGTGGCGAGCCTATGCAGCGAGACAACAAGCTCAGGGTCTTGATTGCCGAGCGCAATCCGCTTGTCATATCGGCCCTGCGCGATCTCATCGGCCGCGACGAACGTTTTGCCTTTGCCGAGGGCGTCCAGACAGGCGACGCCTTCGTGCGGGTGGTGGCCGAGGCCCAGCCTGCTTTCGACATCGCCATCGTCGGCTGGAAACTGGCCGACATGGATGCCGCCGAGGTGCTGATGGAGCTCAACCGCCGCCAGCTCGCGGCGCGGGTTGTCATCTTCTCCAACGACCACGACATCGGCATCCTCAAGCAATGCGTGCGGTTGGGCGCGCAGGGCTTCTGCTACCAGTTCGACGACCCCTGCATCCTGTTCGACACGCTGCTGGCGGTCGCCAATGGCCGAATCTGCATTCCCTATGTCGATGTCGCCAAGATCAACGAAACGCCGCTGTCGCGCCTGACCACACGCGAACTGGAGCTGCTCGGCGTGCTCGCCGACGGTTGGACGAACCTGCAGATCGCCACCCGCACCGGTATCTCCGAAAACACGGTGAAGTACCACCTCAAGAATCTCTACGACAAGCTCGGCGTCCGCAACCGCGCCATGGCTGTGGCGCTCTACGCCAGCGAAAAGAAGCGTGGGCCGCAGGTCTCCGCGAGATAGCTTACTGCCTGGCGAGCGCCGCCTTTTCGTCGGCTTCAGACAGAGGCGCGCCGGCGCCGATCGTCGTCAGGAAGGCGTCGACGGTCTCGGTGGCGCCGGCCGGTTGATAGGCGCCGGTGCTCGCTGCCGGGCCGGCGACAGCAAGGCGCAACGACCATTCCTGGCCGTCGCGGCAGGCGACCGTAACGGTCGCAGTGCCGCTGGCCTGCTTCAGCTCGAACTCGCGGCACAGTGTGCCGCCGCCGTCGCGGAAGCTCGAAACAAGCTTCATCGAACCGTCGGCGATAATTGCCTCGGTGCCCGATGCGGCTGTGTCAAGGGTTCTGACCATCGCCGGATCGGAGATGCCCGCCAGCGATGGTGCCGAGATGCCCGGCGCATTTGCCTGGCCGGCGAGATATCCGCCGACGCCAAAGGCGACGGCGGCGAGCGATGCCGCCAGCGGCATGACCCAGCTCGGGTGCGTAGACCGGCGTGCCGGACGCAGATGCACGACATTTTCCAACTGTGCGGGTTCGCTCTTGGGCTGGCGCGCGGCAGCGACCATCGCCTCTACCGAACGCGTCAGGGCTTCCGGCACCGGCTCGTCGATCAGCGGCTTGAGCTCCGATGCGACGGCGGCGCGGCTTTCGATGAAGGTTGCGAGCCGCATCACCAGTTCGTCGTCGGTCTCCATGGCCGCTTCGACGCGCGCGGTCGTCTCCGCGTCCAGTTCGCCGTCGGCGAAGGCCATCAGTGTCTCGTCGTCGAATTGCTGGCTGCTCATGGATTTCGCCCTTTTGCGGGAGAACGGTCGGCTGCGGAGTTTATTCCAGCGGCCTCCGCGAGATTCTTGCGGGCGCGGGCAAGCCGGCTCATCACGGTGCCGATGGGGATGGCGAGCACCTCCGCCGCCTCCTTGTAGGACAGATCTTCGACACAGACGAGCAGCAGCACCTCGCGATGTTCGTCGGGCAAACCGTCGATGGCGCTGGCCACGCTCTTCAATGTCAGTCGCGCTTCGGCCTCACGCTCGCCGGTGTCGCCTGATATGTCGTGGCGTTCGGCGATGTCCTCGGTCGGCCCCGCGGTCTTGGCTCGGCGAACCTGGTCGATCCACAGATTGCGCAGGATGCGGAACATCCAGGCATCGAAGCGCGTGCCCGGCTCGAAGCTGCCTTGCGCCGCCAGCGCTCGTTCGCATGCCGCCTGCACCAGATCGTCGGCGATATCGCGCGACCGGCATAGCGAGATGGCGAAGCGGCGCAGATTGGGCAGGAAGGCAACCAGCCGGTCGCTCACCTGAACATCGTCACCTTTCATGCGGTTCCTGTCGTGATCGTCGATGGAATAATCGGGACATCCGTCCGTTGGCCCCAAAATGCACAAATGCCGTCGAAATGATATGGGATGTCAGAAGTCTTATGTGGAACGCTAACAGTTGTACTGCCTGCACAGGGACGGATAAGAGGACTGCCATGCCTGTCCAGATTTCGCACCGCCTGACCGTCTTTGCCCTGGCGGCCCTGCTCGCCACCTTTGGCACGCCGCTCGCCGGGCCGTGGCAAGGCCCGGTCATGGGCACGAACCAGGCAATGGCGGATGACGATGACGACGGCGACGATGATGACGATGCCGGTGGCAGCGGCGGTGCCGGTTCGGACAGGTCGCCGTCGGCGCGCGGCGGCGGTTCAGGCGGCCGGCCTCTCGACATTTTCAGGCAGCGGCAGGCGAACCCAAGGCGCACGGCGCCGACGCGAGAACCAGCCACGCATGCACCGCGCGAGATCGTGGCGCTAGGGCTCGACGACGCCGCCCTCGCAACGTTGCTTGCGGAAGGTTATGCCGTGCGCGAGCGTGTTGCCGTCGCGCTCGACGGCGGGTCGGCGCTCGTCAAACTGGGTATCCCACGTGGGGTGACGCTCGAGGCGGCCCTCAGTCGAGCGGTCGAACTCGCCCCCAGGGCCGAGGTCGATTTCAACCACTACTATCGCCCTGATCAGGCAGGCAACGAGCGTTGCGGCGCCAATGTCTGCCTGGCGCGACAGGTCGTCGGCTGGCCGGCGGCGGATACCTTTGCCGGGCGCTGCACGAAGCCGGCGCGGATCGGCCTCATCGACACCGCGGTCAATGCCGATCATCTCGCTTTCGCCGGCGGCCGCATCGAAACCATCCGGCTGGGGCAGGGCGATCTGCCCGCCTCGGGGCGCCAGCACGGCACGGCCGTCGCCGCGCTGCTCATTGGGTCGGCCGAAAGCCGCACGCCGGGGCTCGTTCCTGGTGGAGAGCTGATTGCAGTCGATGCCTTTCATCGCGGCGATGGCAGCGACGACCGTTCTGAAGTCTATGATCTGGTGCGGGCGATCGACCTTCTGGCAGCGCGCGGCGTGCAGGTCATCAATATGAGCCTCACCGGGCCGGCAAATCCTCTGCTGGAAAAGACGGTGGGCAACGCGACCGAAACCGACATCGTTCTGGTGGCGGCCGCGGGCAATGACGGGCCGCGCGCCGCACCGCTCTACCCCGCCGCCTATGACGGCGTGATCGCCGTCACCGCCATAGACCGCGCCAAGAACCCCTATCGCCGTGCCGGATCAGGCGACCATATCGACATCGCCGCACCCGGCGTGCAGGTCTGGACCGCGGCCTCGGTGAAGGGTGCCCAGCCCAAGACCGGCACCTCCTTTGCCGCACCTTTCGTGACCGCCGCTGCGGCCATCCTGAAGGCGTCCAACCCGGCCCTTGGTGCCGGGGAAGTGGAAGCCCTCCTGCGCCAGAGCGCCGAGGATCTGGGCGCTCCCGGCAAGGATCCAGTCTATGGCTGGGGCCTGCTCAACGGCCGCGCCATCTGCCATGGCTGAGGCGCCGCCTGGCGCATTCGGGAAAGTCTTACTGTTTTGCATTTCCGTTTCCCTTGCTGAGGTCGAAAAATAGTTTGCCGGCGACGGAATAGGTTTTGCCAACGCCCGTTCTTCCTGACGTAGCCGCCCTGCGGCGCAGATCAGGAGAACCGAAATGCCAATCCCCAACCTGCCGTATCAGGCGCCACAAAGGCCCGCCGCCGTGAAGGGGAGGGGCCGATGATCGCGCAACTTCTGCAGACGCCATTCGCGGCCGAACTCGTCCGCTTCGGCATCAACCTCACCGGTATGTCGGCGCTGCTGTTCGGCATGTATTACCGCCGCTACCGCGACAAGGAGCTGGTCACCGCGGCGGCCCTGTTCAACATCTTCGTCTTTGCGGTGCTGACCGTGCTGTCGACGGTCCAGTTCGGCGTTGCCGCGGGCTTCGGCCTGTTCGCCATACTGGCGCTGTTCACGCTGCGCTCGGAACCGCTGTCGAAGACCGAGATGACCTATTTCTTCGGCAGCGTGGCGATCGCCGTCATCTGCTCGGTGCAGGGAACGACACTGCCTTTCGTGGCGGTGACCGTTGCCTTCGTGCTCGCCGGTGCCTTTGTCGTCGACCATCCCCGCATGCTGCAATCGGTCAGCGGCACCAAGGTCTCGCTCGACAAGATCAATGTCGCTCTGCTGTCCGACCCGGCAACCATGCGCGCCGAACTGTCCCAGCGTCTGGGCGTCGACGTGTTGTCCTACCAGGTGCTGCAGCTCGACTACATCACGGAAATGGCGAAACTCAATGTCCATTATCGCAAGCACTGATGCGCTCATTTCAAGCGGTTTCGCGCCGATCAGCCTGAAGGCCCTGAACGGCAAGGCCGCCATGTTGGAGCGGCTGGACAACAAATACGTCGTCGACGGCACGGTGTTCATGCAGGCCGCCGGCGATTTCGCAGACGTCTTCGATATGCTGGAAATCGATGGTCTGCGCGCCTTCACCTACGAGACCTGCTATTTCGACGATGTCGACCGCCGGAGCTACTTCGACCACCATCAAGGCAGGCGACAGCGGGCCAAGATACGCATCCGCCGCTATGTCGAGGCCGGGCTCTGCTTTCTCGAAGTGAAGCTCAAGGACAAGCGCGGGGTCACGATCAAGAAGCGCCTCGACCGCGATCCCGAGGGCTTCGGCGTGCTTGACGATGTGGCCTTGGCCTTCATCGACAAGGTCTACCGTGCCCAGTACGGCCAGGCCTTTCCGCATCTGTTGTCACGCGTTCTCGATATGCGATACCGCCGCATGACGCTGGTGGCGCGGCAGGGTGGCGAGCGCATGACCATCGACAGCGGGCTCGAGTTCTTCGCTGGTGGCATGCGACATGCTGTCGATCCCAGCCGGTTCATCCTCGAGACCAAGTCGGCCAATGGCAACGGCGTTGCCGATGGCATCCTGAGGGCACTACACCAGCATCCGACCAAGCGCTGCTCGAAATATTGCGTCGCAACAGCGCTGCTCAACCCCGGAACCAAGCACAACCGCTTCCTGCCGGCGCTGCGCAAGCTCGGCGGAGCTCCCTCACGTCCCGTCCTTCTCCAGCCAAGTTTCCAATAGGAGCGAAAGAGATGATGAAGTACCTCACGGCGGCGCTGCTCGGCGCTTCGACATTCGCGCTCGACGCACCCGCCATGACACAGCCGCTCGACCTTGCCGTCCTGGACAGCAAACCCGTGCCGGCGATAGGCCCCGGCGGGCAGTCGATCAACGAACTGTCTGGCCTTGCCTGGGACGCCGACGAAAAGCTGCTTTATGCCGTGTCCGACGACGGCGTCCTGCACCATTTCAGCATTGAGGTCGGCGACGGCAAGATCGTCGCGCTTGAGCCCGTCCTTTCGGTGTCGCTCAACACCGGCGCAACGCCGGCAACCGTTAATGCCGAGGGTCTTGCCGCTGTTAACGGCGACAACCGCAAGGCAGGCGACACCGAACTTCTGGTCGCTTTCGAGGACGGGCCGGCCATCCACCGCTTGCGGTCTGACGGCGCCTCGCTCGGAGCCGTGCAACTGCCCGAGGCGCTGGCCGATCCGGCCAGATACAACGAGCCGAACAGCAGGTTGGAAGCAGTTGCCGTGACAGCCGGGCAAGGCATCGTCACCGCGCCCGAAGAAGCGATGATGGGTGAACCCGGCGACACCCATACCATCCATGGCCTCGACGGCAAAAGCTGGAGCTTCGCCACCTTCCAGCCCAAGCGCAGCAACCTCAAGGCCATAGAGCCCATGCCCGACGGTCGGCTACTGCTGCTTGAGCGCACACGCGAGCAGAAGGGCGGGCCGAGTGTTGGCCGGCTAAGGGTGCTTGATCCCAAGACGTGCGGCGGCGACGCGCCATGCGCCGTTGAAAATCTCGATCCCGGATCGAGCCCGCTGCTGAACGACAACTTCGAGGGCATGGCCAGCCTGGGCGGAGGCCTCTATCTGCTGGTCACCGACAAGACCAGGAAGGAGGCGCCGGGCATGTTCGTCCTCGTGTCGGTCAAGCCTCGGCCCTGAGTTCTGCGCAAATCCCTGCGAGGCTCGACGGTGACCGGCCAATTTGCCGGTCGCCGTCCGGTGTTTTGTCCGATTGGGCAGTCCGCACGACTCTGGTTGGGCGTGCTCCGAAAAAGCCATCGCACGGCGTTGATCCTGCCCGTTTGGGCAGTGCCGGTCGCTCGTTTGCGACCTGCTGCGTAAAATTTCCGACAGTCGGCAAACTGGCAAAAGACGAGCCATTTCAACGGCATTGCGCCTCTCGCAGTCTGCCCTGTGCGACATGTGCGCACATAGGTCGCTTGACAGGAAATTAACTTTGCCAGACATTCCTCAGGGGAAATTAATTTCCCACACAATGAAGCCGAAAACGGCCATCCGGAGGAGGAAATGGAAGCAACTCTCGTTCATCAAAACGCGGAGCCGGGCTACGACCAGCGCATCGAAAAGATGCATAGCCGCGACCGCGCCGGCCTTGTAGCCTTTATCGTGGTGCTTTGGTGCACCATGCTGTTCGCGCTCTTCAGCGTCTGGTCATACATCTCCGTCCCGGCCATCGGCATCATCCTGGCAGTTGCCTGCGGCCTCGTGCTTGCCTTCAACACGGCTGCGATCTTCGCCATGCTGCGTCACTACCACGAAGACAAGCACTTCATTTACGGCCTCGACCTCAAGCATCTCGACGAGATGCGCCGGCGTAAGCGCTAAGGGGCAGCAACATGGCTTACCAACCTCCAAAACAGAGCCTCGCAGGCCAGGTCTTCGACGTCATCACGCTTCTGGTGCTTACAGTCGGCGCGCTCTACATCCCCCTCTATATGGGGCTCGCCGGCGCCGCTAAGGTGCCAAACCCGATCGCCAACCCAACGTGGGAAGCGCTCGGCCAGAACGCCACCGAACAACAGCAATGGGCAGCCCTCGGCATCACCGACCCGGCTGCCGCCAATGACATCATCACCGCCCGCTTCGACTACAGTTTCAGCTGGGGCGCGCTGATCGTCATGGCAGTGCTGGTCATCGGCTACTTCGTCATGGTGGTCCGCCTTTCCGACCGCGAATACCGCGAAGTCATCGAAGAACGCTTCGGCAAGAAGCGGTAGGAGGCGACAATGGATTTCTGGAACGTTCTTGAATACGCTGCCTGGGCCCTGTCGGCGGTGTTCGGCCTGCTGATGCTCGCCGACCTGGTCCGCATCGATACCACCTACGACAACGAGCTTCTGACCTCCTCGCGCGAAGGCGAGATCGAGGCCACGGCCGAACGCCATTCGATCTGAAGGGGAACGGCAATGGCAAACGTGACTTCAACCGCGCCGGAGGGCGAACGCCTCCAGCTGCTGCGCGTGCTGGGCCCCGCCCATGTGTGGGCGCTCGGCGTCGGCATCGTGCTTGTCGGCGAATATATGGGCTGGAACTTCTCCGTTGGCAAAGGCGGCATGATCGCCGGCCTCGTCGCCTGCTGGGTCGCCGGCCTGCTCTACACCTGCGTCGCCATGATCGACTCCGAGGTGACCTCTACTGTCGCCGCGGCCGGCGGCCAGTACGCCCAGGCCAAGCACATCGTCGGCCCGCTCATGGCCTTCAATGTCGGCCTCTTCCTCGTCATGGCCTACACCATGCTGGAAGCGGCCAACGCCATCACCGTCGGCTTCCTGCTCGACACGGTGGCCGGCATGCAGGGCCATTCGGGCCTCAACCAGCAGCCCTTCATCATCCTCGCCATCATGTTCCTGGCGTGGCTCAACTATCGCGGCGTTCTGGCGACGCTGACCTTCAACCTGGTCATTACGGCAATCGCCTTCGTCGCCATCATCACGCTGTTCGTATCGGTGCAGTTCGGCGCCTCGGCCGTGCCGCTCGATTTCTCGGCCATCACGTCCGATCCGCTGCCTTACGGCTGGGTCGGCATCGTGGCGGCGCTGCATTTCGGCCTGTGGTATTACCTTGGCATCGAAGGCACCTGCCAGGCGGCCGAGGAAGTGCGCTCGCCCGCCCGCTCGCTGCCCTACGGCACCATGGCCGGCATCATGACGCTGCTGATTGCGGCGACCATGACCTGGTATGTCTGCTCGGGCCTCGTGCCGTGGGAGTATCTCGGCCAGGCCGGCACGCCGCTGTTCGACGCGGCGCGTGTCACCGGCAGCACCGGGCTGATGGTCCTGCTCTTCGTCGGCACGACCTTTGCCACGCTGGCCTCGGCCAATGGCTGCATCAACGACGCGTCGCGCGCCTGGTTCTCGATGGGTCGCGACCGTTATCTGCCGAGCTGGTTCGGTGCCGTGCATCCGGTCTACCGCACGCCCTATCGTGCCATCGTCTTCCTGGTGCCGATCGCGCTGATCTTCGCGCTCGGTGCACCGCTCGACCAGGTCGTGACCTTCTCGATCCTGTCGGGCCTGCTCGGCTACACCTTCATGACCTTCAACATGGTGATGTTCCGGAACAAGTGGCCGCTCGACACGATCAAGCGCGGCTATGTGCATCCGCTGCATCCGCTGCCGACGATCGTGCTGCTCGTTCTGTGCTCGACCGCCTATTTCGCCGTGTTCCTTGGCTATGGCACGCAGCTCAGCGCCATGATGTGCTTCTACATCGTCGCCTCGCTCTGGTTCCACTTCCGGCGCTATCAGTTCGTGCGCCGCGGTGACCAGTTCACCATGCCCTGGCCCAAGCCGCTGGGTTACTGACAACAACAAAGACGGCGGCGCATCCTGCGCCGCCGTTGTGCTTTTGGGCGCCCTGATGATCACCACGCTCGCCTTCTCAGCTTTTGTCGCGGCATCGCTCGCCTGGATGGGCGTTCGCGCCATCGGCGACCATCGTGCCGCCCTTGCGCAGCGCGAGGGGTTGCTCAACGAAGCGGCGACGCTTCTTCAAGGTGCCCGCATCGGTCTGTCGTCGGACCGGTTTCCGGTGCTGACCGGACGGCTCCAAGACGGCAGGCAGGCGAAGGTGGAACTCATCGCCGACACCATGGTGACGCGGCGGCTGCCGCAGCTGTGGCTGCGGGTGACGATCAGCGAAAAGGTCGAATGCGCGCGTCCGACCATCGGCGCGCTGGCCCGCCCGACAGGTGCCGAATATTACTCGCTCGTCCATGACATGCCGGTGTGGATGACGCCGCCTGATACCAACGCTTCGCTTCTGACGCGCGGCGATGGCACCGCGACATCGGAGCAGGCGGCGCAGGTCGCAACGCTTTTCCGCTCGCTGTTCGCCGACCCCGAGGTCAAGGAGGCGGTGATCACGCCACGCGGCACGCGCCTCATCCGCCAGGCCGCACAGGGAGACCGTGGCTCGCATATGCTGCTGCGCCAGGCGCGTTTCCCGCTGACCGCGATCCCTGCCGGACTGGTGCGCCAGGCGCTCGCCGAGGCGGAAGCCCTGGGCATGGTACTGGCCGAAGACGAGCCGGTCAGCCCGGTCTACGAGGCCGCGTGAGGACAATAATGGCCAAGCCGATCAATCCCTATCTGGTGCTGGCGCTGGCGATCGTGCTGCCGGGCGCCGGACACGTGGCGGTGCGTGATCCAAAGCGCGGACTCGCCTTCGCCTTCTTCGTACTGTTCTTCGCCATGGTCACCTACATGACGACGACGCCCGAGACCTCGTTCATTGGCCGTCATGCGGGCGGGCTGTTCGTCTGGGCGCTGTCGATACCCGATGCCTATCGCCGGGCACGGATGCAGTCGGTCGTCGCCAGGCGGGCCTGATCTCCCTGTCGGCAATAAAAGAGGGCGGGCTGCCCTGCGTGCAACCCGCCCCAACAGAGGCCTGTTTGAGTTCGCTGGTCAGGCGGCGGTCTGGGAAATCACGCCGCGGCGGATCTGGTCTTCCTCGATGGACTCGAAGAGTGCGCGGAAGTTGCCTTCGCCGAAGCCCTCGTCGCCCTTGCGCTGGATGAACTCGAAGAAGATCGGGCCGATGACGGTCTTGGAGAAGATCTGCAGCAGGATCTTGGTCATGCCACCGTCGACCACGCCTTCGCCGTCGATCAGGATGCCGTGCTTCTTCATCTTGTCGAGCGGTTCGTCATGGCCGTGCACGCGGTTGCGCGACATCTCGTAATAGGTGTCGGGCGGGCCGGGCATGAACTTCAGGCCCTTTTCGGCGATCCTGTCGGTGGCGGCATAGATGTCATCGCTGCCGACGGCGATGTGCTGGATGCCTTCGCCCTTGTACTTCCTGAGATATTCTTCGATCTGACTGGTGTCGTCCTTGGACTCGTTCAGCGGGATGCGAATCTTGCCGCAGGGCGAGGTGATGGCGCGGCTGACGAGGCCGGTGATGCGGCCGTCGATGTTGAAGAAGTGGATTTGCTTGAAGCCGAAAAGCTCGCGATAGAAATCCCACCACTTGTCCATGTTGCCGCGATAGACATTGTGGGTCAGGTGGTCGAGGAAATAGAAGCCGACGCCCTGGGGCTTGGGGTCGCGCGCGCCGATCCATTCGAAATCGGTATCATAGGCCGAGCCCTTGGTGCCGTACTTGTCGACGAAGTAGAGCAGCGAGCCGCCGATGCCGACGATGGCCGGCACGTCGAGCGCCTTGTCGGCGCCGGTGTAGGGCACGGCGCCCTTCGACACCGCGTGGTCGAATGCGTGCTTGGCGTCGACCACCCGCCACGCCATCGAGGCAGCGCAAGGGCCATGCTCGTCGACGAAGCGCATGGCGTGGCTGCCCGGCTCGGCGTTGACGATGTAGTTGATGTCGCCCTGGCGCCAGACGGTGATCTTCTTAGTCTTGTGGCGCGCGACCGGCTGGTAGCCCATGCGCGTGAAAAGCTCTTCCAGCTTCTCGGGCTCGGGATGCGCGAACTCGACGAACTCGAAGCCGTCGGTGCCGGCGGGGTTGTCGGCGCTGATCCTGGCCGGCGGCGCATCGTGCGGGAACGGACCCATGGAAATTCCTCCTCTGAAAACTGGTAGCGCATATTGTGCTCCCGATTTCATGCAATGTGCTTGCATTTTGGGCTCTCATGGGTCGATCTATGCGTGAAACGTGCATGGATGAGGAGTATGGTGCAATGAATGCGGCGCTCGACCAATTCGACCTCAAGATCCTGCGCGAGCTTCAGCGCGACGGACGGCTGACAAACAACGAACTGTCGGAAAAGATCGCGCTGTCGGCGTCGCAATGCTCGCGCCGCCGCGCCCGGCTGGAGTCCGAGGGCTTCATCCGCGGCTATCAGGCCATGCTCGACCGCGAACGGCTCGGGCTCGATCTTCTGGTGGTGATTTCGGTGACGCTCGCCACCCACAACCGCGACAACGCCCAGCGTTTCGCCCGGCTGGTCAACGATCTGCCCGAGGTGCTCGAGGCCTATTCGCTGACCGGCGAGATGGATTACTACATCAAGGTCGTGGTGCGCGGGCTGTCGGATCTGTCGCGCTTCGTCAACGAGGTTCTGTTGCCGCACGATTCCGTGCAGCACGTGAAGACCGCGATCGTGCTGACGACGTTGAAGCAGTTCGGGCCGCTGCCGATCGGGTAGGGGCGTAGATGTCTTGGCCGGCGTCTGGGTCAGTCCTGTGCCGGTCCGAGCGCGAGTTCCGGACGGTTTTGGTGCTCGCAGTCGCCATGCCGTGACACCAAAGAGACCAGAGGCGGGGTGGAGATGATTGTACCCCTGTCCTGATTGTAAGGGTGACAGCCTACCCGGCCTATCGCTGCAGCTTTGGCCTTGCCAACAGCGCCCGCTCGACATCCGCCAGCCCCGCCTCGATGCGCTCGATGGCGCCCGCGCCGAGCGCCTTTTCAAGGGTCGCTTGGTAACTGTGGGCCAGGTCGGCGATCTCGCGATAGGCCTTGAGACCAGCAGCCGTCAGTTCCAGATGCTCGACACGGCGGTCGGTTTCGTTCTCGCTGCGCTTCAGCCAGCGGCGTTCCTCCAGCGCTGCCACCGCACGGCTGACCTTGGTCTTGTGCATGTTGGAATGGGCGCCGATCTCGGTCGCGGTCATGCGGCCGACGCTGCCGAGCGCCGCGAGCGCGCGCCATTCGGGTCGCGTCATCTGGAAACGCTGCTTGTATTCCCTGGAAAAGCTCAGGCTGATCAACTCGGCCGCCCGGTTCAGCCGGTAGGGCAGAAAACTTTCCAGGTCGAACGCGTCCGGCATTTGAAGCCTTTGATAGTTACAAAATCAATGGTTACACTTGCAACCATCTCGACGTTCTCACGTCCGCCAGGGAGGTGCAAGACATGCTGGACAAAGCCGCCAAACAAGCTTCGCTCGCGACTGCCGCCGGATACATGCCAGGCTTCGGCAACGACTTCGAGACCGAAGCACTGCCGGGTGCGCTGCCGCAGGGCCAGAACAGCCCGCAGAAGTGCAATTACGGCCTTTATGCCGAGCAGCTGTCGGGCTCTCCCTTCACCGCGCCGCGCGGCACCAACGAGCGCTCCTGGCTCTACCGCATCCGCCCGAGCGTGCGCCACACCAAGCGCTTCTCCAATGCCAGCTACCCGCAATGGAAGACCGCGCCTTGCCTCGACGATCATTCGCTGCCGCTCGGCCAGCTGCGCTGGAACCCACTGCCGGAGCCCGCGGGGAAAAACAGTTTCATCGAGGGCATCCGCACCATGACGACGGCGGGCGATGCGATGACCCAGGTCGGTATGGCGGCGCATGCCTACATCTTCAACGATGACATGGTCGACGACTATTTCTTCAACGCCGACGGCGAGCTGATGATCGTGCCGCAAGTGGGCACGATCCGCATCTTCACCGAAATGGGTGTCATCGACGTCGAGCCGTCGGAGATCTGCCTGGTGCCGCGCGGCATGATGTTCAAGGTTTCGCGCTTGGGCGATGCTGCCTTCCATCGCGGCTATATCTGCGAAAACTACGGCGCCAAGTTCACGCTGCCGGATCGCGGGCCGATTGGTGCGAATTGCCTGGCCAACCCGCGCGATTTCAAGACACCGGTTGCCGCCTACGAAGACAAGGAGACGCCGTGCCGCGTGCACGTCAAATGGTGCGGCAAGTTTTATGTCACCGAGATCGGCCATTCGCCGCTCGACGTCGTTGCCTGGCACGGCAACTATGCCCCGTTCAAATATGACCTCAGGACCTTCTCGCCTGTCGGCGCAATCCTGTTCGATCATCCGGATCCGTCGATCTTCACGGTGCTGACGGCGCCGACCGAAGAAGCAGGCACGGCCAATGTCGACTTCGTCATCTTCCCACCGCGCTGGCTGGTGGCTGAACACAGCTTCCGGCCGCCCTGGTATCATCGCAACATCATGAGTGAGTTCATGGGCCTGATCCACGGCCAGTATGACGCCAAGGAAGAGGGGTTCGTGCCGGGCGGCATGAGCCTGCACAACATGATGCTGCCGCATGGACCTGATGCGATGGGCTTCGAGAAGGCCTCGAACGGCGAGCTCAAGCCGGTCAAGCTCGATCACACCATGGCCTTCATGTTCGAGACGCGTTTCCCCCAGCAACTGACGAAGTTCGCCGCTGAACTGGAGACGCTGCAGGACAACTACATCGATTGCTGGGACGGGCTCGAGCGCAAGTTCGACGGCACGCCCGGTATCAAGTGAAGCATCAAGTGAGGACGTAAATGAAGCTCGCTACGCTGAAGGACTCCACCCGCGATGGCCGCCTGGTCGTTGTCTCCAGGGATCTGACCCGGTGCTCTGAGGTCGGCCATATTGCTCGGACGCTGCAGGCAGCGCTTGACGACTGGGCCCATGTCGGCCCGCGCCTCGCCAATGTCGCAGAGGGCATCGAAACCGGTTCACAGCCGACCATGCGTTTCCATGAGCACGATGCAGCCTCACCCTTGCCGCGCGCCTATCAGTGGGCCGACGGCTCGGCCTATGTGAACCATGTCGAGCTGGTCCGGAAGGCGCGGGGCGCGGAGATGCCCGAGAGCTTCTGGACCGATCCCTTGATGTATCAGGGCGGCTCGGATTCGTTCCTAGGCCCGCGCGACCCTGTCGTCATGGCCGACGAGGCCTGGGGCATCGACCTCGAAGGTGAGGTGGCCGTCATCGTCGATGACGTGCCGATGGGCGCCAGCCGCGACGAGGCTCATGCCGCCATCCGCCTGATCCTGCTGGTCAACGACGTGTCGCTGCGCGGCCTGATTCCGGCCGAACTCGCCAAGGGTTTCGGCTTCTTCCAGTCCAAACCTTCGACTGCATTCTCGCCCGTTGCGGTGTCGCCCGACGAGCTTGGCGAGGCCTGGTACGGGGGCAAGCTGCATCTGCCGCTGCTGGTTTCGCTCAACGGCCAGCCGTTCGGACGGGCCGACGCCGGCGTCGACATGACTTTCGATTTCGCAACGCTCGTCGCGCATGCGGCGAAGACCCGACCGCTGGTCGCCGGCACGATCATTGGCTCGGGCACGGTGTCCAACAAGCTTGACGGTGGCCCCGGCAAGGCGATTTCCGAGGGTGGGGCGGGCTATTCCTGCATCGCCGAAATCCGGACCATCGAGACCATCCAGCACGGTCAGCCGACGACGCCGTTCCTGAAGTTCGGCGACCAGGTCCGTATCGAGATGCACGACCGCTCGGGGCACTCGATCTTCGGGGCCATCGAGCAGACCGTCGAGAAATACGAGAAGGCGTGAGCCATCATGAGCGAGACCGTCCTGTTCGATTATTGGCGTTCGTCGGCGAGTTATCGCGTGCGCATCGCCCTCAACATGCTGGGGCAGGATTTTCGGCCCGTGTCGGTCGACCTGCTGGCGAAGAGCCAGAAATCATCGGAGCATCTGGCACGCAATCCGCAAGGGCTGGTGCCGGTGCTCGACATCGACGGCCACGCCTTCACCCAGTCGCTGGCGATCATCGAATATCTCGACGAAACCCGTCATGCCGGCTTCCTGCCGTCCGATCCGCTCGGCCGCCAGCGCGTGCGCCAGCTCGCCTATGCGATCGCCATGGAAATCCACCCAGTCTGCAACACCGGTGTGATCGCCGAACTGATGCGGCTCGCGCCTGACCCCGAGGCGGCGCGCGATGCCTGGATGCAGAAGTTCATCGGCGACGGCATGGCCGCCTTCGAAAGGCTGCTCGACAACCCGGCGACTGGCACGTTCTGCCACGGCGATGTGCCAGGCATGGCAGACTTCTGCCTTGTGCCGCAGGTCTACAACGCCCGGCGCTGGAACGTCGACATTTCGGGCCTGAAGCGGGTGCTGGAGATATCGGCGCGATGCGAGGCGCTCGAGGCGTTTGCAAAGGCGCATCCGGATAGGGTCAAGGGCTGAGGGCGGCTGGTTGCGAGACTACCCCCACCCCTAATCCCTCCCCATCAGCGAGAGGGTGATTTTGGGACCGTGCCGCGCTCAGTCTCCCAAAAACAGATTGAAGCCATCCAGCAAGGGCAGTTCGCTGCCGAGTTGTTTGCGCATCCAGTATGGCGCAGACCGGATTCCCTCCCCTTTGTGGGGAGGGGCTAGGGGTGGGGTGTTGTCGAGCTGCAGCTACCTCGCCCGCCAGGCCTGCGTTCGCTTGATCAGTACCTTTGACAGGAACAGGTGGATCAGTCGGGCTGCGATGTTGGTGTAGAAGATCATCATCGCCATGGCTGCGGCCGGGGCCACGTCACCGGCGTCGTCCATGTTGAGCACCGCCACCGAGGCCAGCATCGTGTCTTTCGAATAGAGGAACACCACCGCCGACACCGTCGTCATGGCGTTGACGAACAGGTAGATCGAGATGTCGAGGATGGCAGGCAGGCAGACCGGCACGGTGACGCGAGCAAACAGCTTGTAGAAGGGCTGCTTGAGCGAGGCCGCAACCGGCTCGAACTCCTGGTCGATCTGCTTGAGTGCTGTCAGAGCGGTCAGGTGCCCCACCGTGTAGAAGTGGGTGATCGTGCACACGACCAGGATGTGCATGGTGCCGTAGAGCGCGTGCAGCGGGTTGGCGGGGTCGTTGAAGAAGAAGATGTAGGCAAGGCCCAGCACCATGCCCGGCACGGCCATTGGCAGCATGGCTAGGAATTGGAACGCCGTGCGGCCGCTGCTGAATCCGTCGGTTTTTTCGACCATGTAGGCGCCGACGAAGATGATGACCGTGCCGATGATTGCCGTCAGCGCCGCCAACCGGATCGAGTTGTAATAGGAACCCCAGCCGCCGCCGTCCATGCGATCGAAGGCGAAGTGCTTGAAGCCGAGGCTGAGATCGTAGGGCCAGAGCTTGACCAGTGCGGCGAACTGGCTGGTGGCCATGATGCCGAGGATGAAGACGGCGATCAGCGAGCACCAGGCGAGACACAGCGCGTCGAAGCCACTGTTAGCCTTGGGTTGATAGGGCACCGAACGCGCCGACAGCAGCGCCACCTGCTTCTTCGTCACCATGCGGTCGACGATGAAGGCGGCGATTGCCGGCACGAGCAGGATGACCGAGACGACCGCACCCATCTCGAAATTCTGCTGGCCGATGACCTGCTTGTAGATGTCGACGGCCAGCACATTGTATTGGCCGCCGATGACCTTGGGCAGGCCGAAATCGGTGATGACGAGGGTGAAGACGACGAAAGCTGCCGAGATCAGGCCGTAGCGCGCGCCGGGAATGGTGAC
Source organism: Hoeflea sp. 108 (assembly GCF_000372965.1). NCBI lineage: Bacteria > Pseudomonadati > Pseudomonadota > Alphaproteobacteria > Hyphomicrobiales > Rhizobiaceae > Hoeflea > Hoeflea sp. 108. The sequence goes on from NZ_KB890025.1 coordinate 298,197, forward strand.
CGTCCAGAAGGTGCGCCAACGGCTGGCGCGTAGCGACGCGGCGGCTTCGTAGTGGCGCTGGTCGGAGATGGCCAAGGCCGTCGATATGATGATCATCGCATGCGGGAAGGCAAAGAAGATCGAGCCGACGACGATGCCGAGCGGGCCGTAGATCGAGGCCCCCATCAACAGGTCCTTGAGCATGCCCTGATTGCCGAACAGATAGATCAGCGCGATGCCGGGCAAGAGCGACGGCACCAGGATAGGCACCATGGCGACGAGCTTAAACGCATCCTTGAAGCGCATGCAGCTGCGGTTCAGCGCATAGGCGAAGCCGAAAGCAAGGCCAACGGTGATGATCGTGCTGACCAGCGCGATGAAAACCGAGTTTTCGATCGAGCGGAACAGCGTCGGCGTCGAGAAGTAGGCGGCATAGTTTTCGAGCCCCAGCGCCCGCGACGGTCGCAGCATCACGCGGCGGAAATCGTTGGAGGTGAGCTCCTGCCATTCCGTTCCGGACTGCGGTTTGAGGCCGATTAGATAGGTTGCATCCGATGTGGTGCCCCGGATCTTGTACTTCACCGGGCTGCGGAAGCTGAAGTCGGGAAAGAAGCTCGTCGCCTGCAGGCGCCCGTCCGAGTTGGTGGCGAGCTTGGCCAGTGGCACCGCGTTGAGCTTCTCATTCAGCGCAGCAGCCGTGATGGGTTCGCCCCAATTGCCGTCCTTGTCGCTGACCTGGAACTCGAACCTGGCGAGGTCGAAGCTGTAGGTCGAAAACGACTTGGACAGCATGACGGCGAGCGGAGCTGCCAGCGCTACCACGAGATAGAGCGCGATCAAGACCATCAGGCTGCGCTTGATCAGCTGGTCGCTGTCGAGCCTGAGCCTGAGCGTGCGGCCGACGGGCAGGGCGGTGTCGATTGCCATCGCCATGTCAGGCGCCCCTGGGATAGATCAGCAGCCGCTCGGCCGGTAGCTCGACGGTCAGCGCCCCACCCTGCGCCAGCGACAGGCGCCGCGCGGCGTTGATGGAGAAGTCGGCGATCAGCGTTTCGTTGCCGAGCGCATGACCGTGCAGCCGCGTGCGCCAGAACGAACCCAGGAACTCCATCTCGCTGATGGTGACGTCGATCGCGTTGGCGGCGGCACCGTTGGCGAGAGAGCCGGCGGCATGGGGAATGACGTCCTCGGGCCGGATCGCAGCGATGACGGGCGCGCCGTCGTCGAAGCCGTTCTGCGCGCAGCTGAAAGTGGCAGCGCCGAAGCCGACGGCGCCCCTGGCTGCCTCGGCCTCGAATTTGTTGGCCTCGCCGATGAAGTCGGCGACGAACAGCGTCGCCGGATGGCGATAGATTTCGGTCGGAGTGCCGATCTGCTCGATGACGCCGTGGTTCATCACCACGATGCGGTCGGCCATCGACAACGCCTCTTCCTGGTCATGGGTGACCATGACGGTGGTGACGCCGAGCTTGCGCTGCAGCTCCTTGATCTCGTGGCGCAGATGCGTGCGCACTTTGGCGTCGAGCGCCGACAGCGGCTCGTCGAGCAGAAGCAGGCCGGGCGAAATGGCAATGGCGCGGGCAAGCGCAATGCGCTGCTGCTGGCCGCCGGAAAGCTGTGCCGGATATTTGTTGCCCTGGTCTGGAAGGCCGACGAGCTTGAGCAACTCGGCCACCCGCTGTTCGATCTCGGCGCGCGGGCGCTTGGTGTTTTCGAGGCCGAAGGCGATGTTCTTGGCGATCGTCAGGTTGGGGAACAGCGCATAGGACTGGAAGACGATGCCATAGTCGCGCTGCGACGGCGGCAGGGTGGAGACGTCGCGTCC